>NZ_JBXWOX010000018.1:0-93946 GCF_059611125.1 Ruegeria sp. CDSB029 | reverse complement strand
CGGCCTGCGTTTCGCCATCCGCGAAGGCGGCCGCACCGTCGGCGCCGGCGTCGTGTCGAAAATCGTCGAGTAAGTCGGTGGGCCGGGCTTCAGCCTGGCAAATTGTTGAACGAAAGAAGGCCGTCCCAATCCGGGGCGGCCTTTTTCGTTGGATGAGGTTGACGAGTTTACGACAGCCTAAAGTATGTTGACCTAAAGATAGCGACTTGTCCTTCCAATATGTCCAGTTGAGGCAAAATGAGTTTATAAAACGGACTTTCAGTGCTTGCTGCGCGACTGCCAAGGTTCTTCGAAACAAAGTCGATCGCAAATAATGTGTCGGACAACCTTCCACCGTAAACGGGTTCATGATGTGCTAAACGATTACGGGTTTGGTAGATAACTTCGAGTTCTTTAGCGATTGTAGCTCGACTTAGACTCTTGTTGGGAAAGACACGCTTAAGGCCTCTTCGCCACAGAGTGTTCTCATAGTTTTCAGAAAATAATCGCTTCCAAAAGTGCATAGTTAGTTGCGCAACGATTTCTCCCTCAGATACCGCTATTGTTGATTGCCGCTTTTCCGCAACTTTTCTGTGCTTGATTCCTTGTGGCTTACCGTTTGGAAACGCTGCTGAGTCCAGTGAAGTCTTCTGTGGGCCGGTGAGCTTCGAGTACTTTGCTCTTTGGGCGTTTCTTGTGGCTTTTTTGATCGATGATTTTTCTATAGCTGACCAGTTAAGGGATGTAGGAGGATTTGTGAGCCAATCGCTTACCTGAAAGGCATCATTTAATGCGTTACAGGTTGAATTTCGAACTGCGACCTCAATTAGGCCTGTAACGGCCATGATCGACACGCCAAGGTTCATCGTCGCTTGATGTAGTTCGATTGCATCTTCAGGTTTTTGCTGTCTCGTCAGTGCTTGGAAAGTCCCCAGCCGCGGCGCTGAAAGAAAGTCCGAAATTTCGCTTGTATCCGATGGGGATAGAAACCTTGACATAAGTAATTCCCTTTACTACATACAGTCTTGAAACGTCGGGATACATGGTCGGCAGCGCGACTTTCGTGACGGACCCCCGACGCTATAAGAAAAGGCCGCTCAATTGAGCGGCCTATTTCTCTGGGTAAACCCATAAGTAAGCCGCCTCTGCATTAGAGATACCTTGTCTGCCAAGAAGTTCAATCTTAAGTTGAGTATTGGCAAGCTTAGTTGGTATTTGCTTCTTGTTGAGAATACAAAAGGCTTACGGTTTAAACCCCTTGCCAAACCCCACCAACCCCTGTAGATCGCGCGAGTTCTCTATAAGAACATCAAGGCGGGGTGATTCCCGCCTTTTGGGTTCGAAGAGGGTTGGCGATGCGCGCTTGTCCTCCTCTCAACCTCAACGCCTGATAAAAGGCTGTTATTATGCAAAGCCAAAACATCCGTATTCGGCTGAAGGCATTTGACTATCGCGTTCTGGATGCCAGCACGCAAGAGATCGTCAACACTGCCAAGCGGACCGGCGCGAACGTGCGCGGCCCGATCCCGCTGCCGAACAAGATCGAGAAGTTCACGGTTCTCCGTGGCCCTCACGTTGACAAGAAATCCCGCGACCAGTTCGAGATCCGTACGCACAAGCGTCTGCTCGACATCGTTGATCCGACCCCCCAGACCGTTGATGCGCTGATGAAGCTCGACCTCGCTGCTGGTGTGGACGTCGAGATCAAGCTGCAGTCGTAAGATCGGAGGGTATAGATTATGCGCTCTGGTATTATCGCAAAAAAAGTAGGCATGACCCGCCTGTTCATGGAAGACGGCAAGCAGATCCCTGTGACCGTTCTTCACCTGGACGGCCTGCAGGTCGTTGCACAGCGTACTGCTGACAAAGACGGCTACACCGCCGTTCAGCTGGGCGCTGGTGCTGCCAAGGCAAAACGCACCTCGAAGGCCATGCGCGGTCACTATGCCGCTGCAAAGGTCGAGCCTAAGCGTAAGCTGGCCGAGTTCCGCGTCTCCGAAGATGGCCTGATCGAAGTGGGTGCCGAGATTTCGGCAGAACACTTCCTGGAAGGTCAGAAAGTTGACGTTTCGGGCACCTCGATCGGTAAAGGCTTTGCCGGTGCAATGAAGCGCCACAACTTCGGTGGTCTTCGCGCCTCGCACGGTGTTTCGATCAGCCACCGTTCGCACGGTTCGACTGGCCAGTGTCAGGATCCGGGCAAGGTTTTCAAAGGCAAGAAGATGGCCGGTCACATGGGTGCTGCCCGTGTAACCACCCAGAACCTGGAAGTCGTAAAAACCGACGCCGACCGTGGTCTGGTCTTCATCAAAGGCGCCGTTCCCGGACCGAAATCGGGCTGGGTCACCGTCAAGGACGCCGTCAAGAAGAAAGCACCGGAAGGCCTGCCTTTCCCGGCAGCCGTAAAAGGTGCTGCAACTGAAGCACCTGCGGAAGAAGCTCCCGCGGAAGGTGGTGAAGCATGAAACTTGATGTAATCAAACTGGACGGCGGCAAAGCCGGCAACATCGAGCTGGACGCCGATCTGTTCGGCCTTGAGCCGCGCGCGGACATCCTGCACCGTGTGGTCCGTTGGCAGCGCAACAACGCTCAGGCTGGCACCCACAAGGTCAAGACCCGCTCGGAAGTGTCCTATTCGACTAAGAAGATCTATCGCCAAAAAGGCACCGGTGGCGCACGCCACGGCGCTCGCTCGGCACCGATCTTCCGGGGTGGTGGCGTTTACAAAGGTCCGGTCGTGCGTTCGCATGGTCATGACCTGCCGAAGAAGTTCCGTAAACTCGGTCTGCGCCACGCGCTGTCTGCCAAAATGGCAGCTGGTGAACTGGTTGTGATCGAAAACGCCGAAGCCGAAGGCAAGACCGCTGCACTGGCCAAACAGGTTGCAAACCTGGGCTGGAAACGCGCTCTGGTCATCGACGGGGCGACCGTGAACGAAGGTTTCCTGAAGGCGTCGCGCAACATCGAAGGTCTGGATATCCTGCCGTCGATGGGTGCAAACGTTTATGACATCCTCAAGCGTGACACTCTCGTGCTCACCAAAGCGGCTGTCGAAGCACTGGAGGCTCGTCTGAAATGAGCGCGAAGGCAGAACACTACGACGTGATCCGCAAGCCGATCATCACTGAAAAGTCGACCATGGCGTCTGAGAACGGCGCGATTGTCTTTGAAGTGTCGATCGACAGCAACAAACCGCAGATCAAAGAAGCGGTTGAATCGCTGTTTGGTGTCAAGGTGAAGGCGGTCAACACCACCATCACCAAAGGCAAGGTCAAGCGGTTCCGCGGCCAGTTGGGCAAGCGGAAAGACGTCAAAAAAGCATATGTGACCCTGGAAGAGGGTAACACCATCGACGTAAGCACCGGTCTCTGATCGGACCCGTCTTTGGGAAAAGAACAAAGGGCCCCTGTTGATGCAGGGGCTCTTTTTTTGTTGGCGCAGCTCGTTTGGCCGCGTTGAACTTGGCCCGGACCTGTGCACAGTGACCTCTAGGCAGTGAGACGGGTGATATGCAGGCTGAACAGCAGGTTCGCGATTTCGGGAAAACCCGGGATGGTCAGATCGTCAGAAGCATCGAAATAGGGCAGGGGGCGCTTTCTGCGCGTATCTTGACTTATGGCGCAACGCTGCAGGATCTGCGTTTGCAGGATTTTGAGCATCCTCTGATATTGGGGTGGCCAGAGATTGCAGGCTATGAAGACAGCACGGCTTACCTAGGAGCCATGGTGGGCCGTTGTGCCAATCGGATCGCGCGTGCGTCATACAGTCTGGATGGCGCTGGCTACCAGCTGGATCGCAATTATTTGGGTATTCATACGTTGCACGGCGGAATGCAGGGTATGGATTGTCTGGTCTGGGAAATTTCCAGCGTTACATCGGGAGCGGTCACTTTGCAGCTGACCCTGCCTGATGGCCATATGGGCTTTGGCGGCGACTTGGCAACGACAGTGACCTTCCGAGTCGAGGCCGACGCTACATTGAGTATCGAAATGGAAGCGCGGACAACGTCGGCAAGTCTCTGCAATCTGACCCCGCATATCTACTTCAACCTCGACGGTGGCGCAGACATCCGCAAACACGAACTAATGGTGCGCGCTGAACGCTACACCCCTGTTGAAGGGGACCTCATTCCCACAGGTGAAGCGCTTAGCGTTGAGGGCACGCCCTTTGACCTGCGGTCACCGCGACCTTTGGGAGGCTGGGCATACGATCACAATTACTGCCTGTCCGATCAGCGTCTGCCTTGTCGTCCTGTGGCGACGTTGACCGGCCTGTCCTCGGGTCTGACATTGCAGCTTGAGACGACCGAGCCGGGTTTGCAGGTCTATTCCGGTTCGTCTTTGGATGAAGGTCCACGCATTGGCTTAGGCGGCCAACCCTACGGCCCTTATTCTGGCGTCGCTTTGGAACCACAGGTCTGGCCCGATTCAATCAATCAGCAAGGGTTTCCCAGTGCGGTATTGCGCAAGGGCCAAACCTATCGCCATGTTTCACGATACGTGTTTCTGGGCGGGGGGTAAAATCAGGAGGTTCCGTGATCAGTTGGGCCGCCGCAAAACGTCAATAAAGCAAATTTGACCACATAAGAGGGTTACACCATCGACGTGAATACCTATCTCTGATCGGGTCCAACTGTGGATAAGTAAGAAGGCACCCGCGAAAGCGGAGGTTTCCCGAGCAACAACACCAAAGAAAATGAGCGCGACGCAATCGCCTCAGCCAGAATTCGCTTGCTATGCCGGAACGGTAGTCTATGCGGTTTCTACAAACAGAAGTGACATGGCAGGCGTATGACAAAACCCTATCTCTCGACCCCGGACAAACCGGATGTGACCGCCGCGCGGGATTGGGTTTCGACACTTGCCAAATACCGCGAACCGAACCAGTGGCGCAGCTCCTTTGAGCTGGGTGTCAGCATTATCCCCTTTTTCGTTTTATGGGCGCTGTCCTGGATGTCGCTTTCCGTCAGCTATTGGCTGGCTTTTGCGATTGCCGTTCTCAACGCGGCCTTCCTGCTGCGCCTGTTTGCGATCCAGCATGATTGCGGGCACGGAGCGTTCTTCAAGAACCGGTCGGTCAGCGACTGGGTTGGGCGGGTCATCGGTGTTTTGACCCTGACGCCGTATGACGTCTGGCGCCGTACGCATTCCAACCATCACAACAGTTCGGGCAATTTGGACAAACGGGGAATGGGCGATATCCACACGTTGACTGTTGCCGAGTATCAGTCAAAGACGCCCATGAACCGGTTTTGGTATCGCGTGTACCGCAACCCTATCACACTGTTTGTCCTAGGCCCCGGCTATCTGTTCCTGTTCCAAAACCGCCTCCCGCTGGGTTTGACGGGCAGCGTCAGGTTCTGGATCAGCGCGATGGGCACAAATCTTGCCATTCTGGCTGCCCTCGTCGCCGTTTACTATTTTGGCGGCCTGATGCCGGTGCTGCTGATCTTTCTGCCCTCAACCCTGATTGCCGCGACTGCGGGTGTGTGGCTGTTCTACGTGCAGCACCAGTTCGAGGACACACATTGGGATACCGATGAGGACTGGCAATTGCACGAGGCCGCCCTGCACGGAAGCTCGCATTACATCCTGCCGTCCGTGCTGCAGTGGTTCAGCGCGAATATCGGTATCCATCACGTGCATCACCTCTACAGCCGCATTCCGTTCTATCGCCTGACCGAGGTGCTGCGCGATCATGATGAACTGGCCAACAGCAACCAGATGACCATCCGGGAGAGCCTCGCCAACGCGCGCCTGCATCTGTGGGATGAGAAGGGCCGTCGCCTGCTGTCCTTCGCCGAGGCGCGCGCGCTTTATGGGTGAGGGGTAGGTTCCTCGACCAGCTGGGCCGTCGGAAAGACGTCAAAAAAGAAAATGTGACCCTGGAAGAGGGTAACACCATTAACGTTCTACCGGTCTCTGATCGGATCCGTCTTTGGAGAGAGATAAGGGCCCCCGCGAAGGCGGGGGCCTTTTTTTGATTGACGGGGCTCTCTCCGTCAAATTGTTGAATGTTTGACTGGTGGGCTCAAACCGCTATCCTTGAGACGATAGTCAATTGGAGGGATTTGATGCTTTTTCGAACCATTTTTGCCGCGTTGGCTGCTGCAACAACTCTGCATGCACAAGGCCAACCGATTGTACATGATGGCGAGTACAAATTCCTTCGGGCGCAATTCGGTGATCAATGGGACGCGCAGGATCTCGAAGTCGATGCAAAGCTTGCAGCTATTCGATCTGCCAATAATGACCGCCCACCAAACATATTCTTTGTCCTGATAGACGATGTGAGTTTCGGCCTGATGGGCAGTCGGCCAATGAACTATGTGACGGGCTTTGATACCCCGGAAATCAACGATTTTGCCGCAGAGAGCCTTTCTCTTATGCGCATGTATACAGAGCCCTCTTGCACTCCGACGAGAACGGCTTTTTTGACGGGTCGCCACCCGGTTCGTGCCGGGCAGGAAGAAGTGAAAGTTGCCCTGGTTGGCGAAGGACTGTCGGCAGATGAGGTGACGCTGGCTGAGGTTTTAAAGCAATCCGGTTACAATACTGCCCATGTAGGTAAGTGGCATCAGGGAGATATTGAGCAGTCGTTCCCGCACAATCAGGGGTTCGATAACGCCTTTTTTCCTGTCCATCAGCAAGTGCAGCTGAGTTTGATGACACCTGAAGCCGCAGCAGCGAGCAATCTAAACGGTTGGCACCGATCTACCCAGTCCGGTGAATTTGCCGTTGACCAACTGTTTAAACCCTATGGGCTTGTGACGGGGTTGGAGGCTAAGGCGGGAGGATTGGCCCGAGAAGTTGACCTCGCTCCGGGTGAAGAATGGACGCAGGCGCATTACGAACGAATGAATGAACGCTACCAATCCCAAGCCCTGGAGCAGCTCGAACTATTGTCGAAAGAAGACTCTCCCTTCTTCCTGCAATATTGGCCGCTCTATCCGTTGAACTTCACCTATTCCGATCAGCAAACGAGTCGGAATGGTGGCTTCATGGCAGACAAGTTGGAAGTTGTAGATACATGGTTTGGTGAATTGCTGGCCAAGATTGATGACCTCGGTATGTCCGAGAACACGCTGGTCATTTTCATGGCGGACAACGGGATTTTCAAACAATACTCGCCGGATTCGGGGATGATGGAGTTGATATATCGCGGTGGTAAAGCCGAACACCTTGAAGGTGGTGTGCGGGTTGATGCTTTTGTCAGATGGCCAGCCGCCGTCGAAGCCGGAAGCTATGCCGGTGACATTATTCACGTCTCAGATCTATACACCACGCTGGCTCGGATCGCGGGAGGCAGTGAACATATTCCGCGCGATCGTGTGATAGATGGGATCGACCAGACCGCATTGCTTTTGGAGGGCGAAGGGAACTCACGCCGAGACTACGTCTATATCTACGAGGGCCCTGTTCTGCGTTCGATTGTTAAGCAGGAATTCAAAATGCACTTACCGCCGCCCGGTGTGCCCGGCGCTGCAGCGCCGGTTTATAACGTGTTGCGTGACCCTCGTGAATCCACGCCCGATATCGGTGGCTCACTCTGGTCCGGCGCGTCCTTTCAGGACATGATGAAACGGCACCAGAAGATGATCGAAAAGTATCCTCACCTGCCACTGGGCAAAGGTGTGCCCTATGGGGGGATCGAAAACCTGCGGCCCGAGAGTGAAAAGGCCCGCGAAGTGTTTTCAAGCTGGCAGTAGTTGCTGCTTGAGGCGATCGCATGTTTGGAAGATGAAATTCGGGTTTCTTCTATAGACACCCACCCCCAACACTGCTAAACGCTCCCAATCTTACGGCCTCGGATTCGTTCCGGGGCCTCTGATATTTGTAACCGGGGACCTTCGGGGCCCTATACCCTTGGCACCTACGGGGGCCTATCACATAGCGGGGAAATCCCCTGCACTTGCTAAACGGAAGACAGAAAGCATGGCACTCAAGTCGTACAAGCCGACGACGCCGGGCCAGCGCGGGCTGGTGCTGATCGACCGTTCGGAGCTTTGGAAAGGACGTCCGGTCAAGTCTCTCACTGAGGGTTTGACCAAATCGGGCGGCCGGAACAACACCGGACGGATCACTTCACGCCGCCGCGGCGGTGGCGCAAAGCGTCTCTACCGGATCGTTGACTTCAAACGGAATAAATTTGATGTCGCGGCAACCGTTGAACGGATCGAATATGACCCGAACCGGACCGCATTCATCGCACTGGTAAAATACGAAGACGGCGAGCAGGCATATATCCTGGCTCCGCAGCGTCTGGCTGTTGGTGATAAAGTCGTGGCATCCGCCAAGGCCGACATCAAGCCGGGCAACGCAATGCCGTTCTCGGGCATGCCGATCGGTACCATCGTCCACAACATCGAGATGAAGCCTGGTAAAGGCGGTCAGATCGCACGTGCGGCGGGTACTTACGCTCAGTTCGTTGGTCGCGATGGCGGCTACGCTCAGATCCGTCTGAGCTCGGGCGAGCTGCGCATGGTCCGTCAGGAATGCATGGCCACCGTCGGTGCCGTGTCCAACCCCGACAACTCGAACCAGAACCTCGGTAAAGCCGGTCGTATGCGCCACAAAGGCGTTCGTCCGTCGGTTCGTGGTGTTGCAATGAACCCGATCGATCACCCGCACGGTGGTGGTGAAGGTCGTACCTCGGGTGGCCGTACACCGGTTACACCGTGGGGTAAGGACACCAAGGGTAAGCGTACCCGCAACAAGAACAAAGCGTCCCAGAAGCTGATCATCCGCTCGCGGCACGCCAAGAAGAAGGGACGTTAATCTATGTCTCGCTCTGTTTGGAAGGGTCCTTTCGTCGATGCTTACGTGCTGAAAAAAGCCGAAGCAGCGCGCGAGTCGGGCCGCAACGAAGTCATCAAGATTTGGTCGCGTCGTTCCACCATTCTGCCCCAGTTCGTGGGTCTGACCTTTGGTGTGTACAACGGCCATAAGCATATCCCCGTCAACGTCTCGGAAGACATGATCGGTCAGAAGTTCGGTGAGTATTCGCCAACTCGTACCTATTACGGTCACGCCGCTGACAAAAAAGCGAAGCGGAAGTAAGTCATGGGCAAGGAAAAGAACCCCCGCCGCGTGGCTGAAAACGAAGCAATGGCGAAAACGCGCATGCTTCGCACTAGCCCGCAGAAACTGAACCTGGTTGCGCAAATGATCCGCGGCAAGAAAGTTGAGAAGGCTCTGACCGATCTGACTTTCTCGAACAAGCGTGTCGCGCAGGACGTCAAGAAGTGCCTGCAGTCCGCAATCGCCAACGCCGAGAACAACCACAACCTGGACGTTGACGAGCTGATCGTCGCCGAAGCATGGGTTGGCAAGAACCTGGTCATGAAGCGCGGTCGCCCGCGTGCCCGTGGTCGGTTCGGCAAGATTATGAAGCCGTTCTCGGAGATCACCATCAAGGTGCGTCAAGTTGAGGAGCAAGCCTAATGGGTCATAAAGTAAATCCGATCGGCATGCGCCTGCAGGTGAACCGCACCTGGGACAGCCGCTGGTACGCCGACACCAAGGACTACGGTGATCTTCTGCTGGAAGACCTCAAGATCCGTGAGTTCATCAACAAAGAGTGCAAGCAGGCCGGTATTGCCCGTGTGATCATCGAACGTCCGCACAAGAAGTGCCGCGTTACGATCCACACCGCGCGTCCCGGTGTCATCATCGGCAAGAAAGGTGCAGACATTGAAGTTCTGCGCAAAAAACTTGCTCACATGACTGACAGCGAACTGCACCTGAACATCGTCGAAGTGCGCAAGCCCGAGCTTGACGCGCAGCTGGTTGCCGAGTCCATCGCTCAGCAGCTGGAGCGCCGGGTTTCGTTCCGTCGCGCGATGAAACGGTCTGTTCAGAACGCCATGCGCATGGGCTCTCTGGGTATCCGGGTGAACGTCGCTGGCCGTCTGGGCGGCGCCGAAATCGCACGGACTGAGTGGTACCGCGAAGGCCGTGTGCCTCTGCACACACTGCGCGCCGACATCGATTACGCACAAGCCGAAGCGATGACCCCCTACGGGATCATCGGGATCAAGGTCTGGATCTTCAAAGGTGAGATCATGGAGCACGATCCGCAGGCACGTGACCGTAAAGCACAGGAACTCCAGGACGGCCCTGCACCTCGTGGTGCTGGTGGCGGTCGTCGCTAAGGAGGGAAAGATATGCTTCAACCAAAGCGTACTAAATTCCGCAAGATGCACAAAGGCCGGATCAAGGGTGAAGCCAAGGGCGGCTCTGATCTGAACTTTGGCACCTATGGTCTGAAAGCTCTTGAGCCTGAGCGTGTAACTGCACGCCAGATCGAAGCTGCACGTCGTGCCATGACGCGTCACATGAAGCGTCAGGGCCGTGTCTGGATCCGCATCTTCCCCGACACTCCGGTCACTGCAAAGCCGATCGAAGTTCGTATGGGTAAAGGTAAAGGTTCGGTCGACCGCTGGGCATGCAAAGTCAAGCCTGGCCGCGTGATGTTCGAGATCGACGGCGTCAATGACGACATCGCCCGTGAGGCCCTGCGCCTGGCCGCGATGAAGCTGCCGATCAAGACCCGCGTAGTGATCCGCGAAGACTGGTAAGCGATTGGGCGAAAGCCCTTCGTAACAAGATTAACCCCCGTCGGGACACCGGCGGGGGTTTTCTTTTTCGTCAGCCTATTGTGATCCATCCCATCGTTTCGTGAAAGAAGTCGACGATTGTCCATGGCCCCCATAGGCTGACAATTGTGAATGGGAGGGTCATATGTTTCAGCTGCGCAAGAAGGTATTCATCAAAGAGGTCATAACCACCGATCAATTGGGGCAACTATGTGCTCCGGTCTGCCGGGTTGCAGCTTTGGCAGTCATACAGAACCCACTCGCCGGTAAATTTTCGGAAGACCTGTCCGAGCTGTTTGAAATAGGTGGTGCGCTCGGCGCAGACCTCGCGGCCGAGGCTGTTTCTCAACTCGACGGTTCTCCGATTTCGTACGGTAAAGCAGCGATAGTTGGCGCGAATGGGGATCTCGAACAAGGCGGCGCACTGATCCACCCGAAACTTGGCGCTCCTATGCGTGCTACGGCGGGTGGGGGCGAAACTGTCATTCCGTCTAATGCCAAACTCGGGGCACCTGGATGCTCAATCGATCTGCCGCTTGGGCACAAGGACAACCCGTGGTCCTTTGACCATTTCGATACCATGACTTTGAATATTCCGGATGCGCCGAAACCGGACGAGATCGTCATGTGTCTGGCCTACGCAGATGGCGGACGCCCGAACCCGCGCTGCGGTGCGGGACCGGTCAAAAACTGAAGGCTGGCTGGGGCTGGTCTTGGGTCAGGGCTTGGGCTATGCCCGGCCCATGGCACAGATTGAATCACTCTTCGTTACTCGTCTTTATCGCGCAGCACTTTCCGAATTCGATCCCAAGATCGATCCCGTGGAAATGGAAAACTCCTGTCTTGTCATCGCCGAGGATGATGAGGCCGGGCAGGAATGGTGCGAAGAAAACGGCTATCCCGGCTACACCAGCTATGCCTCGCTGACCGATCTGCCCTGGCGTTTCCCGATCTTTGCCGATCTGGTCAAAGCGTTGGATCAGCATGTGGCAGCCTTTGCCAAGGATCTGGAGTTCGATCTGGGCGAGGGTGAATTGAAGCTCGAAGACTTGTGGATCAACATCCTGCCCGAAGGTGGAATGCACTCCAGCCATCTGCACCCGCACAGCGTGATTTCCGGCACGACATATGTTGCTATGCCCGAAGGGGCGAGCGCACTGAAACTGGAAGACCCCCGCTCGGCCCGCATGATGGCGGCACCGACGCGGCTAAAGGGCGGGCGGCGGGATTTGCAGCCGTTCATCTATATGAAGCCGCAGGTGGGAGATGTCCTGCTGTGGGAAAGCTGGCTTCGCCATGAGGTGCCGATGAATATGGCCGAGGATGAGCGGATCAGTGTGAGCTTCAACTACAAGTGGGAGTGAGCCGCGGGTCACAACACGGCAATTGTACCAGCGTAGCGATTGCGAGACGAATGAGCGGTTCCCCGCCAATCACTTTTCACTTCGAGTTGTCGAAAAACCTTGCAAAATGTGCCGTCATGAACCATGTGAGGCACGCTTACGTTTTTCTTTTTCGACCACTGTCTCCCGAATTTTCGGCGTTCAGTCTCTCGATCCAGACCTACAACGCCGCGCTGTCGCAATTCCGCGGACAGCAATTTAATAGGAGACTACGGATATGGCCAATGGCACCGTAAAATGGTTCAACACAACTAAAGGTTTTGGCTTCATCGCACCGGAGACCGGTGGCAAAGACGTGTTTGTACACATCTCTGCTGTCGAGCGCTCGGGTCTGACCGGCCTGGCCGACGACCAGAAAGTAACATTCGACATCGAACCCGGCCGTGACGGTCGTGAGTCGGCTGTGAACATCGCTCTGGCGTAAGTCACTCAGACTTAGACAGTTGCAGACGCGGTCTTGTGCAAACGAGGCCGCGTTTTGCGTTTGTGGAAGGTAGTGCTGAAATTGCGATTGACTGCACATGGACGCACTGATGAAGATCGCTGCGAAGGTAGTGATCGGTGTGAGCTTTGACAACAAGTGGTATAAACCCGTGCCTCAGGCAGGCCATGGAAACTGCTACTCCAGTATTTTGGGGGGGCGTTTTGGTGCTGTTTCTGCTGATACTATACCGAACGGGTTGGAACGTGAGGGAGAGCATTCTGGCGATCATAGGATTACGCGGAATACGAAACATCACCCCGGTTGAAATGGTCGTTTCTGCGGTGACGATCAGCGCTACGTTTTATGTCCTGCTTCAAGCTTTGGAAGCCTGCAAACAGATATAGTTTTTACTTGGCTAGTTTGCTTGCATTCCCGTGCGCCAAACTTTCCCTTGCCACCCACTGCTGAACCCCCTATAGAGCGGCATCTTGCGTTCCCCCGGCCGAGTCGGGGGATTCGTATGTCTATCATTCATCCACCAGGTCAAAGGTGACCCTGATACGGGGCCTTCTGGTGTTTTGAGCAAAGGAAAAAGGCGATGAACGCCCAAGAACTGCGTGACAAGACCCCGGACCAGCTCCGCGAGGAACTGGCCAACCTGAAGAAAGAAAGCTTTAACCTGCGCTTTCAACAGGCAACCGGTCAGCTGGAAAGCACCGCCGGCATCAAAGCGGCCCGCCGCAACGCTGCCCGCGTCAAAACCATCCTGAACGAAAAGGCCGCTGCTGCGGCATCGGAGGAGTAATCCTATGCCCAAGCGTATCCTGTCCGGCACCGTAACCAGCGATGCCAACGCACAAACCGTAACCGTGTCCGTCGAGCGCCGCTTTACGCATCCGGTTCTGAAGAAAACCATCCGTAAGTCCAAGAAATACCGGGCTCACGATGAAAAGAACGCCTTCAAGGTCGGTGACTCTGTTCGCATCATCGAATGCGCGCCGAAATCGAAGACGAAACGTTGGGAAGTTCTGGAAGCGTAAGCTTTCAGGATTTTTCCATTTGTCGAAACCCTGGGGGATCTAACCAGACCAGCCCCCACAGGTCGGGAGAAACCACATGATCCAGATGCAGACCAATCTGGATGTCGCTGACAACTCCGGCGCACGCCGAGTTCAGTGCATCAAGGTCCTGGGTGGTTCCAAGCGTAAATACGCCTCCGTCGGCGACATCATTGTCGTCTCGGTGAAGGAAGCCATCCCGCGCGGCCGCGTAAAGAAAGGTGACGTCCGTAAGGCCGTCGTCGTACGCACCGCCAAAGAAGTCCGTCGCGAAGACGGTACCGCGATCCGTTTCGATCGCAACGCCGCCGTCATCCTGAACAACAACAACGAGCCGGTAGGTACCCGTATCTTTGGCCCCGTTGTTCGTGAACTGCGTGGCAAGAACTTCATGAAAATCATCTCGCTGGCTCCGGAGGTGCTGTAATCATGGCTGCTAAACTCCGCAAAGGCGACAAGGTCGTCGTGCTAGCCGGCAAGGACAAGGGCAAAGAGGGTACTATCACCTCGGTTGACCCTAAAGCCGGTAAAGCTGTTGTCGATGGCATCAACATCGCCATCCGTCACACCCGCCAGACCCAGAACAGCCAGGGTGGTCGCCTGCCTCAGGCAAACCCGATTGAGCTGTCGAACCTGGCTCTGTTGGACAAAAACGGTAAAGCAACCCGCGTTGGCTTCCGCATGGAAGGTGACAAGAAAGTGCGCTTCGCCAAGACCACGGGGGACGTGATCGATGCTTGATAACGCAACCTACACCCCGCGTCTGAAAGCTCAGTACGCTGAAACCATCCGTGCCGCTCTGAAAGAAGAGTTCGGCTACAAGAACGACATGCAGCTGCCCAAGCTGGACAAAATCGTTCTGAACATCGGTTGTGGTGCCGAAGCGGTCAAAGATTCGAAGAAAGCAAAAGCTGCTGTCGAGGATCTGACTGCGATTGCTGGTCAACAGGCTGTTTCGACCAAGGCGAAGAAGTCGATCGCTGGCTTCCGCGTCCGTGAAGACATGCCGCTGGGCGCGAAAGTGACCCTTCGCGGTGACCGGATGTACGAATTCCTGGATCGTCTGATCACCATCGCGATGCCACGGATCCGTGACTTCCGCGGCGTGAAGCCGTCTTTCGATGGTCAGGGCAACTTTGCCATGGGCATGAAAGAGCACATCGTGTTCCCGGAAATCGACTTCGACAAAGTTGACGAAGTCTGGGGCATGGACATCGTAATTGCCACCACAGCGAAAACCGACGCTGAAGCAAAGGCACTGTTGAAAGCTTTCAACATGCCGTTCAACGCGTAAGCGCCGGGAGGATTGAGACATGGCTAAAAAAGCAATGATCGAACGCGAGAAGAAGCGCGAACGCCTGGTGGCCAAATATGCCGCAAAGCGTGCCGAGCTGAAAGAAATCGCGAATGACGAGAGCAAGCCGATGGAAGAGCGCTTCAAAGCGCGTCTGAAACTGGCGAAACTGCCGCGCAACAGCTCGGCTACTCGTCTGCACAACCGCTGTCAGCTGACCGGTCGTCCCCACGCTTACTACCGTAAGCTGAAGGTCAGCCGTATCGCGCTGCGCGAGCTGGGTTCTGCTGGTCAGATCCCCGGCATGGTGAAATCGAGCTGGTAAGGGAGAGAATGATATGAACGATCCTATCGGCGATATGCTCACCCGTATCCGCAACGCGCAAATGCGTGGCAAGTCCACCGTTTCCACCCCGGCTTCCAAGCTGCGCGGTTGGGTTCTGGACGTGCTGGCGGACGAAGGTTACATCCGTGGCTACGAAGCGACGACCGGTGAAAACGGTCATCCGGCCATCGAAATCAGCCTGAAATACTACGAAGGCACCCCTGTCATTCGCGAACTGAAGCGGGTCTCGAAGCCCGGTCGTCGCGTATACATGGGCGTCAATGACATCCCGCAGGTCCGTCAGGGTCTGGGTGTGTCGATTGTCAGCACTCCGAAAGGTGTGATGTCGGACCAGAACGCACGCTCCAACAATGTTGGTGGCGAAGTGCTCTGCACCGTCTTCTAAGGAGGTCTGTCAATGTCTCGTATTGGTAAACGTCCGGTCGAATTGCCCAGCGGCGTAACTGCCTCGGTTTCCGGCCAGACCATCGAAGTCAAAGGCCCGAAAGGCGCCCGCAGCTTCACTGCGACCGACGACGTTACGCTGTCGGTCGAAGATAACGTGGTTCAGATCAACCCTCGCGGTATGTCCAAGCGCGCGCGCCAGCAGTGGGGCATGAGCCGCACAATGGTCGCAAACTTGGTGACCGGTGTGACCGAAGGCTTCAAGAAAGAGCTGGAGATCCAGGGTGTTGGTTACCGGGCTCAGATGCAGGGCAACACCCTGAAGCTGAACCTGGGCTACAGCCATGACGTTGATTTCGTCGCTCCGGAAGGTGTCACCATCACCGCGCCGAAGCAGACCGTGATCATTGTGGAAGGTAACGACCAGCAGCAGGTGGGCGAAGTCGCGGCGAAAATCCGCGAATGGCGCCGTCCCGAGCCCTATAAGGGCAAAGGCATCCGCTATAAGGGCGAGTTCATCTTCCGCAAAGAAGGCAAGAAGAAGTAAGGACGCAAACAATGGCAAACAGCAAAAGAACCCTGTTTCTGAAGCGCCGCCTGCGCGTTCGGAACAAACTTCGCAAGGTCAACGCGGGTCGTCCGCGTTTGTCCGTACACCGTTCGAACAAGAACATCTCTGTTCAGCTGATCGACGACGTACGTGGCGTGACCCTGGCCTCGGCCTCGACCCTAGAAAAAGATCTGGGTGTTGTTGGCAAGAACAACGTCGAAGCGGCCACCAAAGTGGGCGCGGCCATCGCCGAGCGTGCCAAGAAGGCAGGCGTCGAAGAGGCCTATTTCGATCGTGGTGGCTTCCTGTTCCACGGCAAAGTGAAGGCTGTCGCCGACGCTGCGCGTGAAGGTGGTCTGAAGATCTAAGACTTGCGGGCGGGTTTCGATCCGCCCCGATGATCCGGGGGCATTGGCAATGCCGAGGCCCACTTGGATTGAACAAACGACGCCGCAAGCGTCACCAAAAAAAAGGGATGCCAAAATGGCAGAACGTGATAACCGCCGGGGCCGTGGACGTGACCGCGACGAAACTCCGGAATTCGCAGATCGTCTGGTTGCGATCAACCGCGTATCGAAAACCGTAAAAGGTGGTAAGCGCTTTGGCTTCGCCGCTCTGGTGGTCGTGGGCGATCAGAAAGGCCGCGTCGGCTTTGGCAAAGGTAAAGCGAAAGAAGTACCTGAAGCCATCCGCAAAGCGACTGAACAAGCCAAGCGTCAGATGATCCGCGTGCAACTGCGCGAAGGTCGTACCCTGCATCACGACATCGAAGGCCGTCATGGCGCCGGTAAAGTGGTTATGCGCAGCGCACCTGAAGGTACTGGTATCATCGCCGGTGGTCCGATGCGTGCCGTGTTCGAAATGCTGGGCGTAAAGGACGTTGTGTCCAAGTCGTTGGGCTCGCAGAACCCGTACAACATGATCCGCGCCACCATCAACGGCCTGCAGAAAGAGCAGAGCCCGCGTTCGGTTGCCCAGCGTCGTGGCAAAAAGGTTGCTGACATCCTGCCCAAGCGGGACGAAGCACCAGCTGCTGCTGAAGCAGAAGCATAAGGAGAGCGACCCATGGCAAAAACCATCGTCGTCAAGCAAATCGGTTCCCCGATCCGTCGCCCCGCTGAACAGCGCGCAACTCTGATCGGCCTGGGCCTGAACAAGATGCACAAAACCCGCGAGCTTGAGGATACCCCCTCGGTGCGCGGCATGGTCAACAAGATCCCGCATCTGGTTGAGATCATCGAAGAGCGCGGCTAAGCGCCTTGCTTCTAAGAGCTAGAAACGCCTCCGATCAGTTCGGGGGCGTTTTTTTGTCTAAGGGCAGTGTTGACTGTCGCCTCACCCGATGTGGTTTTAGTTCAACTTGTACGTATTCCGCTTATTACCCGCCGCATATAATCCATGAACTGCGCCCGCTCAGGCTCAGTCAGAACTTGCAAGGCTTGGGAATTCACGTTCTGGGCCGACTCATAGGCGCTGTTTCTAAGCGCGACGGCCATTTCGGTTAACCAGATCAACTGAGCCCTGGCGTCAGCGGGGTTTTTCGTTCTTTTGATCAAGCCGTCGCGCTCCATACGGTTGAGCGTGTTGGCCAGGGTCGCCTGTTCGACGTCAATCTTGGCCAGCAGATCCTTTTGGGTGACCCCGTCTTTGAGCCAAAGCTCCAGTAAGACTGGGAACTGTCCAACAACGATGCCCAAAGGCGCAATGTGGTGTTGCAGCTCTTTCGCGAACAATCGCGCCATGTGATTGACCAGATATCCGGCCGAGTTCTCTTTTTCGAAATCCATGCTTGAGATTTACACTTGAATAGCAAGCTATGCAATAATATATAGCAAGCTATACAAGAGAATGAAAAGGAATCGAAATGGCTCATATCGAAGAGATGGATAAGGTCGTCACACTGGCTGATCAGATGCAGGCCGAGGAAGGCCCCGTGGTGCTGATCAACGTTTTTACGGTGGACGCGAAAGACAAAGAGGCGCTGTTGAAGGCTTGGGCACACGATGCGGACTTCATGAAGTTCCAGCCGGGATACATCTCGACCCAGCTTCATCAGGGGATCGCTGGCAGCTCGACCTTCGTGAATTATGCGATCTGGCAGGACGTCAAAAGCTTTCGCGACGCCTTCACCCACCCAGAGTTCCAGCGTCGAATTGCAGACTATCCCGAAAGCGCCGTGGCACGTCCACATCTTCTAAGAAAACTCACAGTCGAAGACCACTGCGTCGCCTGATGCCAAAAGCGGAGTAGGCACATGATAAAATCAATTCACCCCATCGCCGGTATAATAGGATTCCTGACAATATTCATGTTCTGGACATCCACTTTGTACAGCGAATTATTTGCGACCCATGCGACTGTCGCGGCCGTAAAGTCCATGATCGTCAGTGGGCTGTTTATCCTTGTGCCCGCGATGGTGATCGTGGGTGCATCCGGCATGTCCCTTGGGCGTCGACGCAAGGACGCGCGGGCGCTTGCCAAGAAGAAGCGAATGCCGATCATCGCGATGAACGGCCTGTTGATCCTTATTCCCGCCGCAATCTATCTCAGCTCAAAAGCAAACGCAGGGGACTTCGATGCCAGTTTTTACTCTGTGCAGGTCGTTGAGTTGCTCGCGGGGGCAACCAACCTGACGCTGATGGGGTTGAGTATACGCGACGGCCGGGCGATGACTGCCCGCAGAAGACGTGCGGGAAAGTAGCTGGACCAAGCTTTGACCGTAGCCGCCGTTTCATCGCATGCTATCGGTCTCACAGCATCGATCCCTGCTGCTCAGCTATTCAATAGATGCATAACGGCTAGACCGAAACTTCGGTTGTTAGCGATATCGCCTGGACCTATCTCAGGCCTGTCCAAACAAGGAACGCAAACAGTATCCGGGGAATTCGCCCCGGGCAGAGAAAGGAAATACACCATGGCTCACACAGCTACATATTCCCGCGACGGCTTTGGCCTGAGCGCCCGCATCGCGAACTTTTTCCAGCGCGTTAAAGAGGCAAATGCCCTGCGTGTTCAGTATGATCAGACTTATTCTGAATTGCAGAGTCTGACAGATCGTGAACTGGACGACATCGGAGTCCGCCGCTGCGATATAAAGGACATCGCTCGGGACCACGTTTATTGTTCGTGATCTTCCCGACAACCTGACCAAGAGACGCCCGCGGGCGTCTCTTTTGATTCCGGGGTGCTCTTGGCACAGTCGACAGGAAATTAGCTCCAACCGTTGCGACCCTGCGGGAAATGGGCCAAACACGCAGTTGGGCGCCTGTCGGAGCCGCAACCAAGAACAACATGAAGGGTCGGATCCGGTGAAAGAGTATCAGGTTGGCATGCTTTGGATTGAAGGCCCTCTCAGCTTTCTCGAGCAGTTGTGCATCAAATCATTCCTGGATGTCGGTCAACATGTTCGCCTCTATACTTACGGGCCGGTCACAAACATCCCCGAGGGTGTCGAAGTGCGTGACGCGCGGGAGGTACTGGCGGATGATGAGGTGATCCTACACAAGCGCACGGGCAGTCCCGCGCTGCATTCCGACAAGTTTCGCGTGCAGATGCTGGCGAAAGTGCCGGACATAATCTGGGCCGATACCGACGCGTATTGCGTCAAACCCTTTACAACTGAAAACGGTCATTTGCATGGTTGGCTAGCCGCGCACGAAATCAACGGTGGGGTGTTGGCTTTGCCTGCGGACAGCGCAACGCTGTATGATTTGATCGATTACACCAATCACCCTTGTCGCATTCCGCATTGGCTGTCGCCCAAGCAACGGCGGCCGCTTATTGACATGGCCTTGGCTGGTGAAACGCCGCACGCAAGCGATATGCCGTGGGGCATTTGGGGCCCACGCGCCCTGACCTGGCTTTTGCGGGACAATAATGAGGCTCGATTTTCCCAACCCCAGGACGTTTTGTACCCTGTAACATACAAGGATCGGCGGGCAATGATGCGGCCCAACGGAAATGCCGAGCGGTTCCTTACTGAGAACACCATGTCGATCCATTTCTACGGACGGCGCATGCGTTCGTTCATACGCAATAGGTTCAATGGAATCCCGCATCCGGAAAGTATGGTTGGCCGGTTGGTCGAAAAGCATGGGATCGACCCGCACGCAGCGCCCCTGCAGACAAAAGCCGCGACAAACGACCTTGTCGACGTGTCTGACGAATGACGTCTAGGGGCTGTGGGCTTGCCAACTTGTCCCAACAGTCCTATACGCCTGCGGTGGCTTTGCGCCATACGAATCAAAACCAAGAAATGCCGTGTCTGACCCATCACGCTTCGCGGGTCATTTCCGGCTAAGGAGAAGCGAAATGAAACTGCACGAACTGCGCGACAATCCTGGCGCCACACCGAAACGCACTCGCGTTGGCCGTGGTCCGGGTTCCGGCAAAGGTAAAATGGGTGGCCGTGGTATCAAAGGCCAGAAATCCCGTTCGGGTGTGGCCATCAACGGTTACGAAGGCGGCCAGATGCCTTTGTATCAGCGTCTGCCCAAGCGCGGCTTCAACAAGCCGAACCGCAAGGCATTCGCCGTTATCAACCTGGGCCTGATCCAGAAATTCGTCGACGCCGGCAAGCTGGACGCCAAAGCTGCGATCACCGAAGATGCACTGGTTGCATCCGGTCTGGTCCGTCGCAAACTGGACGGTATCCGCGTTCTGGCAAAGGGCGAAATCAGCGCGAAAGTGAACCTGGAAGTCACCGGTGCTTCGAAAGCTGCTGTTGAAGCAGTTGAGAAAGCGGGCGGCTCACTTACGGTCACAAAAGCTGCTGCGGCAGAGTAAGCGCTTGTGAGCGGGCGAAGACCCGCTTACATAGACCTCAGAGTTTTCCAAGACGCCGCCCGAGCCGGAAAACGGTTCCGGGCGGTGTTTTCATAAGAGAGACCGATTTATGGTATCAGCAGCAGAACAAATGGCAGCCAACACAAGCTGGTCTGCCCTTGGTAAAGCCACCGATCTGCGCAACCGCATCCTGTTCACGCTTGCATTGCTGATCGTCTATCGTCTGGGCACCTTCATTCCGGTGCCGGGGATCGACGGACAAGCACTGCGCGAGTTCATGGAACAAGCGGGGCAGGGCATCGGCGGCATGGTTTCGATGTTCACCGGCGGGGCGCTGGGGCGGATGGGTATCTTTGCCCTCGGCATCATGCCTTACATTTCAGCCTCGATCATCGTGCAACTGCTGACATCCATGGTTCCCGCGCTCGAACAGCTCAAGAAAGAGGGCGAGCAGGGGCGCAAGAAAATCAACCAGTACACCCGTTTCGGCACCGTGGCCTTGGCCACTGTTCAGGCCTATGGTCTGGCGGTTTCGCTGGAATCGGGCGATCTGGCCACCGACCCTGGGCTTTTCTTCCGCATGTCGACCATGATCACTCTGGTTGGCGGTACGATGTTCCTGATGTGGCTGGGTGAACAGATCACCGCGCGCGGCATCGGCAACGGTATCTCTCTGATCATCTTCGTCGGCATTATTGCCGAGGTTCCGGCCGCTCTGGCGCAGTTCTTTGCGTCGGGTCGCTCGGGTGCAATCAGCCCCGCCGTGATCATCGGTGTGATTGTCATGGTTATCGTGGTCATCACCTTCGTGGTGTTCATGGAGCGCGCGCTGCGCAAGATCCACATTCAATACCCGCGCCGCCAGGCCGGCATGAAGGTATACGAGGGCGGCTCCAGCCACCTGCCAGTCAAGGTGAACCCGGCGGGTGTTATCCCGGCGATCTTTGCCAGCTCGTTGCTGTTGCTGCCGGTGACGATCTCGACCTTCTCGTCGGGTGCCACAAACGGGCCGGTCATGTCTTGGCTGCTGGCCAACTTTGGCCCCGGTCAGCCGCTGTATCTGCTGTTCTTCGCGTCGATGATCGTATTCTTCGCCTATTTCTACACGTTCAACGTCTCGTTCAAACCGGATGATGTTGCGGACAACCTGAAAAAGCAGAATGGTTTTGTGCCTGGCATTCGCCCCGGCAAGAAAACCGCCGAGTATCTGGAATACGTGGTCAACCGCGTGCTGGTTCTGGGTTCGGCCTATCTGGCGCTGGTATGTTTGCTGCCTGAAATTCTGCGGAACCAATTCGCCATCCCGTTCTACTTCGGCGGCACCTCGGTTCTGATTATCGTCTCTGTGACCATGGACACGATCCAGCAAGTCCAGAGCCATTTGCTGGCGCATCAATACGAAGGGCTTATCGAAAAGTCCCAGCTGCGCGGTAAAAGCAAGAAACGCGGCAGGAAGGGACCCGCTCGTCGATGAACATCATTTTGTTGGGCCCGCCGGGTGCGGGCAAAGGAACGCAAGCGCGTCACCTGGTTGAAACGCGCGGCATGGTGCAACTGAGCACCGGTGACATGCTACGAGAAGCCAAGGACAGCGGGACCGAAATGGGCAACCGCGTGGCCGAGGTGATGGCCAAGGGTGAGCTGGTAACCGACGAGATCGTCATCGGCCTGATCCGTGAAAAGCTGGAACAGGGTGCCAAGGGCGGTTTCATCTTCGACGGTTTCCCGCGCACGCTGGCGCAGGCTGACGCGTTGGGAGATCTGCTGAACAGCACCGGCGAAACGCTGGACGCGGTCATCGCGATGGAAGTCAACGACGACGCGCTGGTCGAACGGATCACCGCACGCTCGACCTGTGGTGGCTGCGGCGAGGTCTACAATGACGTTACCAAGCCGATCCCGGCGGACGGAAAATGCACCAACTGCGGCAAGGAAAACGACTTCAAACGCCGCGCAGATGATAATGAGGAGAGCCTCAAGACCCGTCTGATGGAGTACTACAAAAAGACCTCGATGCTGATCGGCTATTACTATGCCAAGGGCAACCTGTCCTGGGTTGACGGCCTGGGTGAAATTGACGCCGTTCAAAACGAGATTTCGCAGGTTTTGGATGGTGGCGTCGACGTCGGAAACGGCTGATCCATTTCTGCCCTTGACCTGAGCGGGAAAAGCCCATATCGACCCCCATCCCTAACGGGAATCACGACCGCATGCGGGATTCGTTCCGGATGCCCCGACCACCTCGAATAATACTGGATCCTCTGGCGTCACTGCCAAGATCGAGTGTTGTGAAAAAAGGTTCCGGAGCTACGGAACCGCAACAAAAAAGGAAAGTGACACGTGGCACGTATTGCCGGCGTAAACATCCCGACTGCAAAGCGGGTACCTATCGCCCTCACATATATCACCGGTATCGGAAACACTTCGGCCAAAGCGATCTGCGAAGCCGTAGGCATCGACGCGACCCGTCGCGTCAATGAACTGTCCGACGCCGAAGTTCTGGCCATCCGCGAGCATATCGACGCAAACTTCACCGTTGAAGGTGACCTGCGCCGCGAAGTTCAGATGAACGTCAAGCGCCTGATGGACCTGGGCTGCTACCGCGGTCTGCGTCACCGTCGTAACCTGCCCGTTCGCGGTCAGCGTACCCATACCAATGCTCGTACCCGCAAAGGCCCCGCAAAGGCCATTGCCGGTAAGAAGAAATAAGGAGGGTCTGACTGATGGCACGCGAAAAGACTCGTACCAAGAAAAAAGAGCGCAAGAATATCGCATCGGGCGTCGCCCATGTGAATTCGACCTTCAACAACACCAAGATCCTGATCTCGGACGTGCAAGGCAACGCCATTGCATGGTCTTCGGCAGGAACCATGGGTTTCAAAGGGTCGCGTAAATCGACACCCTACGCCGCTCAGATGGCTGCAGAAGATGCAGGCAAGAAGGCGCAGGATCACGGTGTCAAGACGCTGGAAGTCGAAGTTCAGGGCCCCGGTTCGGGTCGTGAATCGGCTCTGCGCGCGCTGGCTGCTGTGGGCTTCAACATCACGTCGATCCGTGACGTGACACCGATTGCTCACAACGGTTGCCGCCCGCCGAAGCGCCGCCGCGTCTAAGCGATTTTGAATTGAGCTGGGGCTGTGTTTTCGCACGGCCCCAGCACGTCATTTTGAACCTCGGGCGTCTGCACCTTGTTGGTCATGGGGCGCGGACAGGAATGGAGGGATTACATGATCCATAAGAATTGGGCTGAATTGATCAAGCCGACACAGCTGGAAGGCAAGCCGGGCAACGACCCTGCGCGTCAGGCAACCCTGGTTGCTGAACCGCTGGAGCGTGGCTTTGGTCTGACCCTGGGCAACGCGCTGCGGCGCGTCCTGATGAGCTCGCTTCAAGGTGCGGCCATCACCAGCGTCCAGATCGACAACGTATTGCACGAATTCTCGAGCGTCGCTGGCGTTCGTGAAGACGTCACTGACATCATCCTGAACCTCAAGCAGGTTGCCCTGCGGATGGAAGTCGAAGGCCCCAAGCGCCTGTCGATCAATGCCAAAGGTCCCGCCGTTGTTACCGCAGGTGACATCAGCGAAAGCGCCGGTATCGAGGTTCTGAACCGCGATCACGTCATCTGTCACTTGGACGATGGCGCCGACCTGTTCATGGAACTGACCGTCAACACCGGTAAGGGCTATGTTTCGGCTGAGAAGAACAAGCCGGAAGATGCGCCTATCGGTCTGATCCCGATTGACGCGATCTATTCGCCGGTCAAAAAGGTTGCCTACGACGTTCAGCCAACTCGTGAAGGTCAGGTTCTGGACTATGACAAACTGACCCTGAAGATCGAAACTGATGGTTCGATCACCCCGGAAGACGCGCTGGCCTTTGCCGCCCGTATTCTGCAGGATCAGCTGTCGATCTTCGTCAACTTCGACGAGCCCGAAGCGGCTGGTCGTCAGGACGAAGACGATGGTCTGGAGTTCAACCCGCTGCTGCTGAAGAAAGTAGACGAGCTGGAACTGTCGGTGCGTTCGGCAAACTGCCTGAAGAACGACAACATCGTTTACATCGGCGATCTGATCCAGAAGACCGAAGCCGAGATGCTGCGCACCCCGAACTTCGGCCGCAAGTCGCTGAACGAGATCAAGGAAGTGCTGTCCGGCATGGGTCTGCACCTCGGCATGGATGTCGAGGACTGGCCGCCCGACAACATCGAAGATCTGGCGAAGAAATTCGAAGACGCGTTCTAAGCGCGTCTTCCCCAATGCCCGGGCTTTCCGGGGACAATACGGGCACTTCCGCCCCAAGGAGAGCCGGTGACACGCATCGCCGGCCAGACAAAGCAAAACGCTGAAGAAGGAACTAGAAAATGCGTCACGCACGTGGTTACCGCCGCCTTAACCGTACTCATGAGCACCGTAAGGCTCTGTTTGCAAACATGGCTGGCTCGCTCATCGAACATGAGCAGATCAAAACAACTCTGCCCAAGGCAAAAGAACTGCGCCCGATCATCGAAAAGCTGGTCACTCTGGGCAAGCGCGGCGATCTGCACGCCCGCCGTCAGGCCGCATCGCAGCTGAAAGAAGACAAAGACGTCGCAAAGCTGTTCGAAATCCTAGGCCCCCGCTACGCCGAACGTCAGGGCGGATACGTTCGCATCCTGAAAGCTGGCTTCCGCTATGGCGACATGGCACCGATGGCGATCATCGAATTCGTTGACCGTGATCTGGACGCCAAGGGCGCGGCTGACAAAGCCCGCGTTGCCGCCGAAGAGGCCGCAGACGAAGAATAAGAAAGCCCGGCTTTCTGAATTCAAACCCCCGCGTTTCGGACGCGGGGGTTTTTTCTTTTTGGTCCCTTGGTGTCGCGGTTAGAGCATTTTCGGCGATATCCGTTGATGAATCCCCGAACCTCACGGATCATGCTGCTCGATGAGCGTGGAGGACGGATTATGGCAATCCCAACTAAATTACCGAACGAACTCACGGGACCATCTGTCTGGACCGGTCAGGACATGCGTACGCGTCGGAGTGAATGGATCATTGATCTGACGGCGGACGACGTCGAGGATCTTGAGCAAGCTGCCCGTCACTATCTGAGCCTCGAAAGAGATATCGGTGAGATCACAAAACCCGCTTTCCCTCTAAAACGGTTTGACCGGCATCTGGCAAGCCTGCGAGAAAAACTGATCAACGGGATTGGTTTCGAAGTGATCCGTGGCCTTCCGGTGCAGAACTATACGCAACAGGTCGCAGCCACGATTTTCTGCGGCGTCGGTGCTCATCTGGGCTCGGCCCGGTCGCAGAACGCGCAGGGGCACATTCTGGGGCATGTGCGCGACATCGGTGCAGATGCGAACGATCCTAATACACGGATCTATCAAACGCATGAGCGCCAGACATTTCACACCGACAGCGCCGATATCGTCGGCCTGCTGTGCCTGCGCGAGGCTAAAGAGGGCGGAGACTCGCTGCTGGTCAGTGCCGAGATGATCTATAATAGGATGCGGTCAGAATGCCCGGAAATGGTGGAATTGTTGTTTGACCCCATAGCGACCGACCGGCGCGGGGAAGTACCAAACGGTATGGAACCTTTTATGTCGATCCCGCCGTTCTCCTGGCACGATGGTAAGCTGACGGTGTTCTACCAAAGGCAGTATATCGACAGTGCGCAACGATTTCCTGAAGCGATGCGGCTGACACCGGATCACATTGAGGCGCTGGATCGGTTTGATGCGCTGGCGAATGATCCCGACCTCTGTCTTTCCATGCGGCTGCAACCGGGTGACATGCAGTTCGTGTACAACCATTCGCAACTGCACGACCGGACCGGGTTCGTGGACTGGCCTGACCCGGCAGAGCGACGCCATTTGCTGAGGCTTTGGCTGTCGCCGAAAGGAGACCGCGAATTGCCCCAAGTTTTCAGGCAACGTTATGGCACGATTGAGGTGGGCCAGCGTGGCGGGATCATCACGGAAGGCACGCGGCTGCACGCTCCGTTGGATTGACGCCTCCAACGCGCTGAACGGATGCTTGCATTACGGCCCATGTAGACGCATATCCGATAGGCGATTAACCGACGGATGGATCATGCGGAAAGTTCTCTGTTCTCTGATGCTGGCGACGCTTGCAGTGTCAGCAAATGCTGAAACAAAGGTGCCAACATCGCAGGCCGAAATCAGCCTTGGTTTCGCGCCGGTGGTGAAACAGGCCTCACCCGCAGTCGTCAATATCTATGCCAAGATCGTAAGGCAGGGCCGGGCCAATCCGTTTTTCTCGGACCCGTTTTTTGAGGAGTTCTTTGGCAGGGGATTTGCCGAACCGCGCCCAAGGGTTCAGAACTCGCTGGGCTCTGGCGTCATTCTGTCTGCGGACGGCTATGTGGTGTCGAACTACCACGTTGTTGGAACTGCCACCGAAATCCGCGTCGTGACAACCGATCGGCGTGAGTATTCGGCACAAGTGGTGTTGGGGGACAAGGAAAGCGACATTGCGATACTGCGGTTGGAAGAGGCCAAAGACCTGCCGCATCTGAACTTTCGCGATTCCGACCATGTCGAGGTGGGAGAACTGACACTGGCGATTGGCAACCCGTTTGGTGTCGGCCAAACCGTGTCTTCCGGGATCATCTCAGGTCTGGCGCGGACTGGGACGGCAACGGGTAATGCACGTGGGTACTTCATTCAGACCGACGCCGCGATCAATCCTGGCAATTCCGGCGGGGCGCTGATCGACGTGAATGGCGATCTGATCGGGATTAACACCTCGATCCTGACGCGATCAGGCGGCTCCAACGGTATCGGGTTTGCGATCCCGGCAAATCTGGTGGCCGAATTTTTGCGCCAGGCCAAGGCCGGGAACGACAGCTTTGTCAGTCCGTGGGCCGGGGTCGCTGGTCAGCACATGAGTGCGGATATCGCCGAATCTCTGGGGTTGGTATTCCCTATGGGTGTTGTGATCTCGGACCTGCACGCCCTGAGTCCACTGGGTGAGGCAGGGCTGCGCGTGGGGGATGTGGTGACCCATGTGGATGGGGATGAGGTGAATTCCCCAGCCGAGATGAAGTTCCGCATGTCCGTCGCCGGCGTCGGTGGCACTTCGGTGCTGACCCGGCTGCGGGGTCACGACAGTGCGGATATCGAGGTTGCCCTGATCAAGGTCCCGGAAACTCCACCGGCTGATGAAACCGTTCTGAACGATAGCACCGTGATGCCGGGCCTGAAGGTGTCGCGCATCAACCCTGCGATCATTACCCAGATGGGGCTTTTGCTGTCGCAAACTGGCGTGGTGATTGTGGACGCAGACCGGTACGGTGGACGATCCGGATTGCGCGCTGGTGACGTGGTCCTAAGTATCAACGGAACGGAAGTCCAACATCCTAAAGACGTGGTGGATGCGATGACCGATCCGGGGCGCAGATTGAATTTGGATGTTCTGCGGGGTGGACAGGCCGTATCTTTGCGGTTCCGGCTGTAACTCAATGAGCGATCTGTTCGATTCCGGGGCGACCGCGCCCGCGCCAAACCCGCACCGCCCTTTAGCGGACCGACTGCGCCCGCAGTCGTTGGCCGAGGTCATCGGACAGCAGCAGGTACTGGGCCCGGACGCCCCGCTGGGGGTCATGTTAGCCTCGGGTAGCCTGTCCAGTTTGGTTTTCTGGGGCCCGCCGGGCGTTGGTAAAACCACCATTGCACGTTTGCTGGCGCAGGAAACCGACCTGCATTTCGTTCAGATCAGCGCGATTTTCACCGGTGTGCCGGACCTGAAGAAAGTGTTTGAGGCGGCAAAGATCCGTCGGCAGAACGGGCAGGGCACGTTGCTGTTTGTCGACGAGATTCACCGCTTCAACAAAGCGCAACAGGACGGGTTCCTGCCGCATATGGAGGATGGGACTATCCTTCTGGTCGGGGCCACGACCGAGAACCCGTCCTTTGAACTGAACGCCGCTGTGCTTAGTCGAGCACAGGTTCTTGTCCTTGAGCGGCTTAGCCTTGCGGATCTGGAACGTCTGACCCAGCGCGCAGAGATGGAACTCGACCGCGCCCTGCCACTGACAGGCGCGGCTCGAGAAGGTTTGCAAGAGATGGCGGATGGTGACGGTCGCGCGCTGTTGAACCTGATCGAACAGGTGGCGGCTTGGGCAGTGGATCCACCTCTGGACCTCGACGCGCTGTCCACGCGGCTGATGCGCCGTGCGGCCAAATACGACAAGTCGGGGGACGAGCATTATAATCTGATCTCGGCCCTGCATAAGTCCGTACGCGGATCTGACCCGGATGCGGCGCTTTACTGGTTTGCGCGGATGCTGACAGGTGGAGAAGATCCACGATATCTTGCACGGCGGATCACGCGGATGGCGGTCGAAGACATCGGTCTCGCCGATCCGCAGGCGCAGTCGATCTGCTTGCACGCGTGGGAAACCTACGAACGCCTGGGCAGCCCCGAAGGTGAGCTGGCCATCGCGCAGGCGCTGGTCTATCTGGCTTTGGCTCCTAAATCGAACGGCGCTTATGTGGGCTACAAAGCCGCCATGAGGCTGGCTAAGCAATCGGGCAGCGAACCGCCACCAAAGCATATCCTGAACGCGCCGACGTCGATGATGAAAGATCAGGGTTATGGCGCGGGCTATGCCTATGATCATGATGCAGAGGATGGGTTTTCGGGTCAGAACTATTTTCCCGATGGAATGGAACGGCCCGAGCTGTATCAACCTGTGGAACGTGGTTTTGAGCGGGAACTAAAAAAGCGGCTGGACTACTTTGCCAAGCTTCGGTCGCAGCGGAACAGATCCTAGCGCTGGCTTGACTCTTGCCGTGCGGCACGCCACAGACGCGCATGTTTTCTAAGGCACCTGAGGGCACGCAATCCGCGCGGAACCGCCGCGTGAAGGGGATATCGGTATGAGTGGCGTACAATTGATCACCGTGGCAGAGGGTGACGGCGACCAGCGGCTGGATCGGTGGCTGCGCCGCCTGTTCCCGCACGTCAGCCAGGGCCGCATCGAAAAGATGTGCCGCAAAGGTGAGGTGCGCGTGGAAGGCGGGCGGGTCAAAGCCTCGACCCGGCTTGAGGTCGGGCAGGTCGTGCGCGTGCCACCCTTGCCGGATGCTGATCACAAGCCGGTTGCAGTCAAACGAGGCATCTCGGATGCCGACGCCAAGATGATCCAGTCTTGCGTGATCTATCGCGACGATCATGTTCTGGCCCTGAACAAGCCACAAGGTCTTTCGGTGCAGGGCGGCAGTGGCCAAACCCGCCACGTGGACGGCCTGTCCGAGGCTTTGCGCTTTGGGTATGACGAAAATCCGCGCCTCGTGCACCGCTTGGACAAGGACACATCGGGTGTATTGCTGATGGCCCGCACCCGCGAGGCCGCCAAGGGGCTGACGGCCGCCTTCCGGCATCGCGATACACGCAAGATCTATTGGGCGCTGGTTGCTGGCGTGCCGACCCCGTATCTGGGCGAGATCAAGACCGGGTTGGTCAAGGCATCCGGTCACGGTAAACAGGGTGAGGGCGAGAAGATGATCGCCGTACATCTGAATGAAATCAACGACACGCCGGGTGCGAAACGGGCGCATACGCTGTATGCAACGCTGTATCGCGTGGCCGGGCGCGCCTCGTGGGTGGCGATGGAGCCGATCACCGGACGTACGCACCAGCTGAGGGTGCACATGGCGGCGATCGGTCACCCAATCGTTGGCGATGGCAAATACGGTGGCTCGGGGCAGGAAAATCTGGGGGACGGTTGGGGCGCGCAACTGGGCGGGGTCATCAGCAAGAAGCTGCACCTACACGCGCGGCAAGCCTCATTCCAGCATCCGGTCACGCGCAAGACCATAACCGTCAAAGCTCCGCTGCCTGAGCATATGAAACACAGCTGGGACACGTTCGGCTGGACCGAAGATCTGGCCGCGGAAGATCCGTTCGAGGAACTGCAATGAGCGCACCCTTGCGTTTGGTGCTTTTTGATGTGGACGGAACCCTTGTTGACAGCCAGGGCAGCATTGTCGCGGCGATGACCGCCAGTTTTGGGGCCCTGTCCTTGACGGTCCCTGACCGCAAGGCGATTTTGTCCATCGTCGGTCTGTCCTTGCCCAATGCCATGGCCCGGCTCGCGCCCGAGCAGAGCGAAACGGTTCAACACAACCTTGTTGAGGGCTACAAACAAGCCTATCACGCAAATCGTTTGGAGCAGGGGGCTGCAAGCTCACCGCTCTATCCCGGTGCGCGGGACGCAATCGAAACCCTGCATGACATCCCCGAGGTGCTGCTAGGTGTGGCCACCGGAAAATCCCAACGCGGTCTGGATGCCTTGATCGAAGCACATGACCTGGAGCGCTATTTCGTGACCCGGCAGGTTGCGGACCATCACCCCTCGAAACCGCATCCGTCGATGATCGACATGGCCCGTTCTGAAACAGGCGTTGATGCGGCGGATACGGTGATGATTGGCGATACCCGGTTCGACATGGATATGGCGCGGGCTGCCGGAGTAACAGGCATCGGCGTATCCTGGGGATATCATGACCGATCAGCCCTGAACGGCGCGGCCTGTATAATTGAAAATTTTGACCAGTTGCCCCGTGCGCTGGATAATATCTGGACCTGAAGACATGAGTGACTGGAAGCCCAAGCGATTTTGGACCGCAAGCGCGGTTGTCCAAGCGGAAGACGGATACACCGTCGAATTGGACGGTCGCCGGGTCAAGACCCCGGCCAAGGCCGCATTGATCCTGCCGACGCAGGCAATGGCCGAGGCGGTTGCTGCAGAATGGGACGCGCAGGAAAAAGAGGTTGATCCGACCCTGATGCCGTTTACCCGGTCTGCAAATGCGGCCATCGACAAAGTGCGTCATCAGCACGCCGAGGTTGCGGACATGCTGGCCGATTACGGCGATTCGGATTTGTTGTGTTACCGGGCGACACACCCGCAAACGTTGCAGCAGCGACAGGCAGATCAGTGGGACCCGGCCCTGGATTGGGCAGCTGAAACCCTAGTCGCGCGATTGGTTCCTGTGGTTGGTGTGCTGCATCAGCCACAGTCTGCAGAAGCGCTCAGCACACTTCGAGGCCGCGTACACGATTTCAACGACTTCCAGCTCGCCGCCTTTCACGATCTGGTCAGCCTGTCCGGCTCACTGGTACTGGGATTTGCCGCCGCCATGGACTGGCGCGCGGCGGACGAAATCTGGGACATCTCAAGGCTCGACGAAGCCTGGCAAACCGAACAATGGGGCCACGATGACGAGGCGCACGCGGTTGCCGAGATCAAAAAAGCTGCGTTTCTACACGCTAAACGGTTCATTGAAATCTCTATCTGAGCCTATTGGGCATTAATTTTTGACACAGATCCGGTCATCGCTGAATTGACTCATCGTTTTCCCTGATCCGACCCTTGACGTTTGTTTATGAATGCGAGCAAACTCATGCCCACTAAAGGGGAGACACCTTTGGAGTAACCTTTCTGGTGCCAGAGGTGCCGGACAGAGCCGTCCCGGAATAGGGGCGGGTAAACAGGAAGAGGTAAAAATGAAAAAATCCGTAATTTTGGGCGTGGCCACAGTTGCCGGTCTGGCTGCTGCGGCAGCGACAGCGGGCACCGTTGACGACGTCAAAGCGCGCGGCAAGCTGAACTGTGGCGTGTCCTCCGGACTGGCCGGCTTTTCGCTGCCTGACGCGAATGGCGAATGGCAAGGTTTTGACGTTGCTGTCTGCCGTGCCGTTGCCGCAGCCGTTCTGGGCGATTCCAGCGCTGTCGAGTTTGTGCCGACCACCGGTAAGACGCGCTTTACTGCGCTGGCTTCGGGTGAGATCGACATGCTGGCACGTAACACCACATGGACCTTCAGCCGCGATGTCGACCTCAAGTTCGAATTTGCTGGCGTCAACTACTATGACGGTCAGGGTTTCATGGTTCCGAAAGCACTGGGTGTTACCTCGGCCAAGGAACTGGACGGCGCGACCGTCTGCATCCAGACCGGCACCACGACCGAGCTGAACCTGGCCGATTTCTTCCGTGCCAACAACATCAGCTATGAGCCGGTTCCGATCGAAACCAACGCCGAAGCGCAGCAGCAGTATCTGGCTGGCGCATGTGACGTTTACACCACCGACGCATCGGGCCTGGCTGCAACCCGCGCCACGTTCGAAAACCCCGGTGATCACGTTCTGCTGCCCGAAATCATCTCGAAAGAGCCGCTGGGCCCGCTGGTCCGTCATGGCGACCACGAGTGGGGCGACATTGTCCGCTGGACTCTGAACGCACTGGTTTCGGCTGAAGAGCTGGGCGTGACTTCGGCGAACATTGATGAGCTGAGCGCTGGCACCGACAACCCGGAAGTGAACCGTCTGCTGGGTACCGAAGGTACTCTGGGCGAGATGCTGGGTCTAAACGCAGATTGGGCAGCAAGCGCGATCAAGGCGGGTGGCAACTATGGTGAAGTATTTGCCAAGAACATCGGTGAGGAAACTCCGATTGGTCTTGCACGCGGCCTGAATGCCCAGTGGACCGATGGTGGTCTGCTGTACTCGCCGCCGTTCCGCTAAAATCCACGGGAAAGGGCGCGGGGCAACCTGCGCCCTTTTTCCATAAATAAGAAACACTCCCGGATGGATTGAGCGAAGATCAACTTCGCCGGCAAAAAACGGGATGCACGGGGAAATACATAGGTCATGACGACTCTCACTGACCCGCCGAAGGAGCAGTTCCGGCTGTCCATGCTCCTTTACGATACGCGGTACCGATCAGCGACCATTCAGGTCATTGCATTGATTGGTTTCATGCTTCTGGCAGCCTGGATCATCTCAAATACCATTCAAAACCTTGAAGGGTTGGGAAAACCGGTCGAATTCGGTTTTTTTGCAGAATCCGCAAGTTATGACATTAACCAGCGATTGCTGGAATACACCTCACAGGACAGCCATCTTCGCGCCGCCTTCATCGGTTTGCTGAACACGCTGGTTGTTGCGGTTCTCGGGTGTATCACGGCGACGATAGTCGGCGTTTTTGTCGGCGTGCTGCGTCTGTCGAACAACTGGTTGGTCGCGCGTATCATGACCTTCTATGTCGAGATTTTCCGTAACGTGCCTGTCCTACTGTGGATCGTTCTGGCCATGGCCATTTTGATCGAAGGCTTGCCCGCACCTAATGCGTTCCGAGGTGATAACCCCACGGCAACGATGGATCTGTTCAACACCGTCGCCGTTACCAATCGGGGTGTGTATATCCCTGAGTTCCTGTTCTCGCGTAGTTTGGGCGACATCCACTTGTTTGGAACATCAAGCCTTCGGTTTGATATTTCGCTGGATCTGGTCGCGTTTCTGATCGTTCTGGGTGGCAGCATCTTTACCATGCGCAAAGTGTCCGCCTGGGCCGCCGCCAAACAGGAATCAACAGGCGACCGTCCTAAGATCTGGCATATCCAGCTGGGCATTCTGTTCGTCCCGATGATCATCCTGATGACTGCACTGGGCTTACACCTTGGATACCCGGAATTGAAAGGATTCAATTTCAGAGGCGGCACGCATATGCGCAACTCTCTGATCGCGCTATGGCTGGCTTTGTCGCTGTACACGGCGGCCTTCATCGCCGAGATCGTACGCGCCGGCATTCTGGCTATATCCAAGGGTCAGACCGAAGCCGCGTCTGCGCTGGGCTTGCGCCCGGGTCGCACCATGCGGCTGGTTATCCTGCCTCAGGCGCTGCGGGTGATCATCCCGCCGATGATCTCGAACTATCTAAACCTGACCAAGAACTCGTCGCTGGCGATCGCGGTCGGATACATGGACATCACGGGGACCCTGGGTGGCATCACAATGAACCAGACCGGCCGCGAGCTGGAATGCGTTCTGCTGCTGATGCTGGTCTATCTGTGCATCTCGCTGAGCATTTCGGCGGTGATGAACTGGTACAATAACCGTGTCAAACTGGTGGAGCGGTAATATGAGTGATGTTTCATTTGTCCGCACGGAAATGTTGCCGGAACAAGCCCCGCCAGCGTCCGAAGTTGGAGCAATCGGGTGGATCAGGCACAACCTGTTCTCCAGTTGGTTGAACGCGATCCTGACGTTGGTTTCGCTTTACGCGATCTGGTACGTGTTGTCGGGCGTTCTGCCATGGATCTTTCAGTCCGTCTGGAACGCCAACTCGCTGAACGAATGCCGCGAGATTATGATTGACACCTGGGGTTCAACCCATGGCCATGCCTGCTGGGCGGTGATCAATGACCGTTGGCTGCAGTTGCTGTTCGGGTTCTACCCGAGCCACCTGTACTGGCGTCCGATTGTATCGCTGATCCTGCTGTTGGTCGCATTGGCCCCGGTTCTGTACTCGGATCGTGTGCCGTCCAAGATGCTGATCGTCACGGCGATCTATCCGTTCCTGATGCCATTCCTGATGTGGGGCGGCACCATTTGGGGACCGATCGCGGCAGCGTTGGGGTTTGTTGTCGGTTGGGGTGTTTACACCCTTGTCAGCAAACAACTGAGCGGTCTGTTTGGCATGATTGCGGGTGTCGCAGCGTCGGTTATCTGGTGGCTGGTTTTGTCCAGCTATTTCGTCGGTGCGCTGGACTCGATCCTGCCAATCGGTATCGAAGCCGTACAAAGCCGTCAGTTCGGTGGCTTCATGCTGGCGATCTTGCTGGGTGTCGTGGCCATTGGTGTCTCGTTGCCGATCGGAATTGTACTGGCGCTGGGCCGTCAGTCCGACCTGATGATCGTCAAGTACCTGTGCGTGGGCTTTATCGAGTTCATCCGCGGTGTGCCGCTGATCACGCTGCTGTTCGTGGCCTCGCTGCTGCTGAACCTGTTCCTGCCGCCGGGCACAAACTTTGACATCATCCTGCGGGTGATGATCATGATGACCCTGTTCTCAGCCGCCTATATGGCCGAGGTGATCCGGGGTGGTTTGGCTGCCCTGCCACGCGGTCAGTATGAAGGTGCCGACAGTCTCGGCCTGAACTACTGGCAAGCACAGCGACTGATCATCATGCCGCAAGCCCTGAAAATCTCAATTCCGGGCATCGTGAGCACATTCATCGGGATCTTCAAAGATACGACACTGGTGTCGATCATCGGATTGTTCGACGTGATCGGACTGGCATCTGCCATCCGCGCCGACACCGCCTGGAACGGCATCTACTGGGAACTGTTCGCGTTTATCGCTGCGCTGTTCTTCGTCGTCTGCTTCTCCATGTCCCGTTACTCCATGTATCTGGAGCGCAAGCTTCAGACTGGCCACCATTAAGGAGTTCAACATATGTCTGAACTTGCAATTGACCGTCAAATCGATCGCTCGAAGATGCAGGTGAGCGACGAGGTCGCCATCGAAATCAACAACATGAACAAGTGGTACGGATCTTTCCACGTGCTGCGCGACATCAATCTGACCGTCAATCAGGGCGAGCGGATCGTGATCGCGGGGCCTTCCGGTTCCGGAAAGTCCACACTGATCCGTTGCTTGAACGCGCTGGAGGAACACCAGCAGGGCACGATCATGGTGGATGGGACCGAGCTGTCGAATGACCTCAAGAACATCGACAAGATCCGGTCCGAGGTTGGCATGGTGTTCCAGCACTTCAACCTGTTCCCGCATCTGACCATTCTGGAGAACTGCACGCTGGCCCCGATCTGGGTGCGCAAGACGCCCAAGAAAGAGGCGGAAGAGCGCGCGATGCACTTCCTGGAGAAGGTGAAAATCCCCGAGCAGGCGGATAAGTATCCCGGTCAGCTTTCGGGTGGTCAGCAGCAACGTGTGGCGATTGCCCGCTCGCTCTGCATGATGCCGCGGATCATGTTGTTCGATGAACCGACATCGGCGCTGGACCCCGAGATGATCAAAGAGGTGCTCGACACCATGATCGAGCTGGCCGAGGAAGGCATGACCATGCTGTGCGTCACGCACGAGATGGGCTTTGCCCGTCAGGTTGCCAACCGAGTGATCTTTATGGATGCCGGTCAGATCGTGGAGCAGAACGAACCGGAAGAGTTCTTCAACAACCCGCAGAGCGAGCGGACCAAGCTGTTCCTCAGCCAGATTCTGGGTCACTGAACCCGGTTACCAATTCAGGAAAAGGCGGGGCTTTGGCCTCGCCTTTTTCTATTCCAGCAACTCGCGTGGAATAACAAACCCCTGCACATCGCCGCTGTGCCACCGGACGTCGGACCAATCCCCGATGTCAAAGCGGATCACAGTCGTTGCACAGGTCGGGTAGTCGTAGAACCGGGCGTGATCCGGCGGGTGCTTAACGATTTGGTTTGCAAAACCGGCAATGCCGGGATTGTGGCCCAGCATCAAAACGGTCTGTTTCGTCGCGTCCGATAATTCAAGCAGCATATCTGCGGGGTCCGCATGGTAAAGCGTTCGGTGAAAGCAAACGCTATCTGCCTTCAGGCCCATCCTTTCCCACGTCTCGCGGGTTCTGGCCGAGCTTGAGCTGAGAACTTCATCCGGCAACCAGTCGTTTTCACGCAGCCACGTCGCAATCGCCGGGGCCGACCTGCGCCCGCGCTTGTTCAGCGGGCGATCATGATCTTCAAGGGCCGGGCTGTCCCAACTGGATTTCGCGTGGCGTGTCAGGATCAGTGTGCGTGTCATTATGGGTGAAAGGCACTCATGTGATGCGCGGATTGTTCGGGATCACGCGCGGCACCCGAGCTGAGAGGACAGGATAGCCGCACAAGACAACCGCCGGTCATGCAGGTTTGCCCTTCAGGAGTGGACAGGTGTCCATGGCAGGTCGACACATCATAAAAGTCCCGACTGTTCAAAGCGCCCACGGGACATGTCTGGGCGCAGGGGGCGGCGCAGGTGGTGCAGGGGGACGCGTCAGGTGGTGCGGGTATGGGAAATTCGTTGGTGAAATGCAGCGCGCCCCGGAATGAGATCATCATGCCGACCTCATCGTGCACCAAAGCGCCCACCGGGCTGCTGAACGTGCGTCCCGATTTCAATGCCCAGTCGATAAAGGGCGTGTAGGGCGGGCCGCCAAACGGAAAATGGGCTGTGGCGGACAAGTCCTGTGCCATCTGCCCCACCACACGCAGCGACCAGCGGTCAACCGGGTCATTACCTTGCCATTCAGGCGAGGACTTCAGGGCGGGCCAGAAAGCCCCCCCTGCACCCAACAGGATCAGCGTGCCGCCTTCCAACTGCTTGGCGTCTGCAACGCGAGGGTGCAGCGCGCCCATGATGATCAGGCCAACGTCCTGTGCAGCCTTTTCGATATCAGCATAGCTAAGCGCTGCCGGGTCAGAGGAGGGGGGATGGCGTTCGGTCATGTCTCCTCCGCCAAAGGCTCAATCCGGTCGGATCAGCGACCCGGCGCCGTGTTCCGTATAAAGTTCAAGCAAGACGGCATTCGGCGCGCGTCCGTCAAGGATAACTACGGCACGGACCCCGCTGTGCAGCGCGTCCAGAGCCGTCTCGGTCTTGGGTATCATGCCGCCCGCAATGGTGCCGTCCAGCGTCATCTCTCGGATTTGACCCGCCTTCAGTTCGGTCACGACGTCCCCGGCGGCATTCTTAACACCCGAGACATCGGTCAACAGTAGCAGTCGATCGGCCTTTAGCGCGGATGCAATAGCACCAGCGGCAGTATCCCCATTGACGTTGAAGGTTTCCCCGTTCCGGCCCGCACCCAGCGGGGCGATGACAGGAATTACATCATGGGCAAACAGGTCATGCAGGATTTTCGGGTTCATCTCTGCCGGGCTTCCGACAAAACCCAGGGATTCATCAGTCTGATCACAAGTCATCAACTGCGCATCCTTGCCCGACAGGCCCACGGCCGAGCCGCCCTGGCCATTGATCGCCTGCACGATGCGCTTGTTCACGAGGCCGGACAGCACCATCTCAACCACTTCAACGGTTGCTTTGTCGGTGACACGCTTGCCGTTCACGAAATCGGACTGGATATCCAGCTTATCCAGCATCGCGTTGATCATTGGACCGCCGCCGTGCACGACAACCGGGTTCACCCCGACCTGACGCATCAGGACGACATCGCGTGCGAAGCTTTCCATGGCTTCGTCACTGCCCATGGCGTGGCCGCCAAGTTTAATGACGACAATAGCGCCGTCGTAGCGTTGCAGGTATGGCAGTGCGCTGTTCAGCGTTGCGGCGGTGGCGATCCAGTCCCGGTTCATGTCTCTTGTCTTCATGGCTGCAGTCCCTCTGGGAACCCGTGTTAGGGCCTTTGCGCAGTTCTGCCAAGACCGGATCGCGCATAGGGCCGCGCCGGTTGCCCGGATGCGGCTGTCTGTGTGTCAGCTTATCGCGCGTTTCATCGCCGGGATGTTGCTGATCAGCAGCAAATCGACGGCCAGTACGGTCAGCAAGGTCAGGCCCACTAGAGGGAAGGCCATCGCGGTGAACAAGCCGATCAGGATGGCCCCTTTCCACAATGGCAGCTCTGCAGGCATTGGCGGTGCAGCCAGACGCCCGGCCCGCTGAGGCCGGCGTTTTATCCACATTACAACGCCTGAGACGCAGACAAAGATGACCGACAGGCAGAACACCAGGTTCAGGACAAAGTTCCACATGCCCATCAGACCCATGTGAAACGGGATCCCAATAGCCATGGATTTTCCCATCAACGAGTAATCCTCATACCGGACATCCGCCAGAATCTTGCCGGTAAATTGATCCACGTGGACAGTGCGGTCGTTCACCGGATCGGCCGAGTCGCTGCTCATGCTGTCGCGGTTCAGGGTCCAGACACCATCCTCGCCGCCTGGATAGGCCACACGAAAGCGTCCGGTCATGTCCAAAGCGGTGCCAAGGGCCACAAGCGCGTCGATACCGACCTGTGTGCCTTGTGGGACGCCGCCGGTCCTGGCCTCGGACCCAGAGGCGGGCATGGGCGTTTGTTCCAACGCCCATGGGACGTCATTCTGGTGGCCGTGGTTCATGCTGGCGTGGATGTCATCGGACAGGGGGACATTATCCCATTTCTCGGCCGGAAAGCTGCTCCAGGGTTGGACGATCATGCCGCCCCAGACGCCCGCCCAGGAGAGGCCCGAGATCAGGAAGATCACCAACAGCCCGGACATCCAGAACCCAATCACAGCGTGCAGCGACCGCCACAACGCGCGGCCGCGTGCGCGCAGATTGGGGGCAAAGGCAGATAAGGTGTTTCCACGCGGCCACCTCATGTAAAGGCCGGTAAAGACCAAAAGCAGGCTCAGCCCCGCTGCGATTTCAATAATGCGGTCTCTGGTCGTGCCAATCAGAAGGGTCGAGTGAATGTTGTCGGCCAGATCATACCATCCGGCGCGGCGATCCCAGACCTGCAGAACCTCTCCGGCATAAGGATCGACGGCGACAAGACGCTGATCCTCGTCGGTTTTGATGCGAAACACAGTGGCCAAATTATCGGCTTTTGGGCCGATCCATTCGACGACCGTGCCGGGCACCTCATCAAGCGCGATAAGGGCCTGTTGTGAGGCCGGTAGCGCTTGCCCGTGGACGTCCACAGCGATTTTTTCGCCGTCGCGACCGTCGAACTGGGTGATGAACATCATCATTAGTCCGGTTACTGCCAGAACGATCAGGAACGGGATGACGAAGATCCCGGCATAAAAGTGCCACCGCCAGGCGGCGAAATAGAATTTTTGCGCAGCAGTGTTCTGCGCCGGGGTGTCCCCCAGGTTTTGGCTGTCCAGTGCCATTTTTGTTCTCCGGATTCGATTACTGCCCCGCGCAGCGCGCGCACGGGTTAAAAAGTGTTGAGGTGAATCAGGAAAAGAAGGGTGGCCCCCGCGCATCATAGCGGGCGTAGAACCCGGCACTGCGATGGGTGAAATCACGATGGATCCAGCGTGGCTGGATTTTCGCCGCAAAAGGGACGATCTCGCCGACTGACGGCAGGTGTGTATCCGCCGTCAGACCTGCGAACGGGCACATTGCGCGTGAATCCGTGTCGTCGTGCACAGGATCGCCGGGGTTCAGGTCAACCCATTGTTCGACCGTTCCTTCACCGGTGCAGATCACCAGCAGGACTTTCCCATCACTGCCCATTGCGGGCATCCAGCCCTGCGGGATCATGCCGGTCAGCACAACTACCAGCAACGTAAGGATTGGGAAAATGCGGCCGATCCGGATCATTCCAGATGTGCGATGATCGAACGAAGGGTTGGAATACCGTCACCCTTTTCGGACGACGTCAGCACGATTTCCGGATATGCCGCCGGGTGCTTGGACAATGCGCCGCGTACCTGATCCAATACCTTCTGCCGGTCATTGGCCTTAACCTTGTCCGCCTTGGTCATCACGCATTGAAAAGTAACAGCGCTGGAATCCAGCAGCTTCATGATTTCGGCGTCGACCGCCTTCACCCCATGGCGCGAGTCAATCAGGACAAAGGCCCGGCGCAGAGTCTGGCGGCCGCTTAGATACTGTTTCAACAGCCGCTGCCATTTTTCAACGACCTTCACCGGGGCGTTGGCGTAGCCGTATCCGGGCAGGTCAACCAGATAGAGCTCGGGTCCTTGGGTGAAAAAGTTGATCTCTTGCGTGCGGCCCGGAGTGTTGGACGCGCGTGCCAGACTCTTGGTGCCGGTCAGCGCATTGATCAGGCTGGACTTTCCTACGTTTGAACGTCCGGCAAAGCAGACCTCAAGCCGGTCCGGTGCAGGCAGGCCGTTCATGGCGACCACGCCTTTGACAAACTCGGATTGTCCCGCGAACAATTTTCGACCACGTTCCAGCGCGAACTTGTCCGGGTCTTCGACCAGTGGGAAGGGTAGGGTGCTCATAACGGATGAACCTTATCGCCAACTGAAATTGCGCCGCCTCGGACAACCTCGGCATAAACGCCGAAATCCTGATGGCCCCAGCTTTTCAATGTGCCCAGCGTATCCGCATCGCGCACGCCGGTTTCGGGATTTGCCGTTGTCGCCAAACAGCGGCGGATGCGTTCCTTTATTTGGAACACGGCCTCACCAATCTGTACCTCGCGACCCAGCCAGTCGAATTCTTCCCACAGGGGCAGGCCATCGAACCAGATGTTGCCACGCCAGCGCTGGATCGACAAATCGCTGCCAAGCTTTTGCCCGACGGCGCGGTGCGATGCCATGTTGCACAGACTGATCGAAGGGTAATCGCTATCAGTCATGCCGCGACCCGGCACTCGGATGATCCGGGCTGACGCCGCCCGATCCCCAGGCATCAACGGCCGGACCCAGTCCAAAAAGACCTGCTGTTCCCGGTCCGGATCAAAGGTCAGATCCGGACGATCCGGATGTGTCAGAGTTATCGTGTCGCCGTTCAGCCGGGCCGAGATAGCCATCAGTTGCGGTGCTTTCGCCCCGCGACTGAAATTGGCGCAAGGCACCCATTGAGAACCATCCGCCTTCGACGCCTCATGCGCGACCGCCCAAACGCGATCCCCGGGCATGGTCTGCCCGGGGGTCATTGAAACGGTCTGGAGGGCTTCGCGACCATGACTTTTGATCGGATGCCGCCAGATATGGGTTACCTCAGCATTCATTTGTCGTCCGTTTTGGGCGTCCGCTTGAAGCCGGATTTGATGTTGCCGAACACGTCAGGCTTATAACCCTGACTGCGCATGATCAGGTATTGCTGCGTGAACGTGATCGTGTTGTTCGCGATCCAGTAAACGACCAGCCCGCTTGCAAAGCTGCCCAACATGAACATGAACACCCAGGGCATCCAGGCAAAGATCATCGCCTGAGTCGGGTCAGTTGGTGCCGGGTTCAGCTTTTGCTGCAACCACATCGAGATCCCTAACAGCAAAGGCAGGATACCGATGAAGATCAGTGCCATGAAGGTATCTGGTTGCGGGCCGGCAAAGGGCAGCAAACCAAACAGGTTCATAATCGAAGTCGGATCAGGTGCGCTGAGGTCCTGGAACGGGCCAAACCAGGGGGCCTGACGCAGTTCGATAGTAACGAAGATCACCTTATACAGCGAGAAGAAGATCGGGATCTGCATCAGGATCGGCAAACAGCCCGCGGCGGGGTTTACCTTTTCCTTCTTGTATAACTCCATCATGCCCTGCTGCATCTTTTGGCGATCGTCGCCTGCGGCTTCTTTCATGGCCTCCATTTGCGGCTGAAGCTCTTTCATCTTCGCCATCGAGACATAGGATTTGTACGCCAGCGGGAACAGGATCGCCTTGATGATCAGCGTCAGGCCAATGATCGACCAACCCATGTTGCCGATCAGGGCGTTGATGTTGTGCAGAAGCCAGAAGATCGGTTTTGTCAGGAAATAGAACCAACCCCAGTCGATGCTGTCGACGAACTTCTGTACACCGTCAGCCTGATACTCGCGGATGGTTTCCCATTCTTTGGCACCAGCGAACAGTTGGGTAGTGACTTCTTCAGTTGCTCCGGGCGCAACAGTCAGCGTCGGCAGAACCGTTTCGGTCTGATAGATCTTGCGGCGCGCGTCGTATTTTGCTGCAGCCTTGAAAGCAGATCCCTCTGCAGGGATCAGAGTGGTCATCCAATAGTGATCGGTAAAGCCGACCCAGCCGCCTTCCTTGATCTGGAAAACTTCGGCCTGCGCACGTTCATTCGGGTCAATGTCAAAGTCGCGCACATCGCCATAGTCGATCTCGTCCAGAACGCCGTCAGCCATGACCATAACGCCTTCATGCAGGATGAAGAAGTTCTTCAGATCGGGCAGGTCGCCGTCTTCGCCCATGCCGTGACGGGCCAGGATGCCGTATGGGGCCATGCCGACCTCGGCCTGGGTGTTGTTTTCAACCGACTGGGTGACGGTGAACATATAGTCCTGGTCCACTGCAATGTTGCGACGGAAGGTCAAGCCCTTGCCGTTGTCCCATTTCAGAGTGACCGGAGTATCGACCCCCAGGGTTTCGCCGTCTTCGACGGTCCACAGCGTATTAGGGCCGGGGACATCAGCACCGGCAACGCCTGCGCCCGGTGCCCATCCGTACAAGGCATAGTAAGCCGATTCCGAACCAACGGGCGACAGCAGCTCAACAATGGGTGCGCCTTCTTCGATCGAAACTTTGTAATCTTTCAGGAACAGCTCATCGATACGACCGCCGGACAGGGACAGGCTGCCTTTCAGGCGCGGTGTTTCAATCTCGACCCGAGGTGCTTGGGCATCGGGCTCAATCTCGGTGGCGTCTGCGGTTGCCTCACCAACTGTGTTGGTGCCAGCAGCGCTTGGGGTCTGAACGTCTGTACCATCAGTTGCGCTGATCTCGGCAGATTCCGGTGCGGTCGTCGGCTCGGGCGGTGGAAACAGCACGAACCAAACCAGGATCACGAGAAAGCTGAGCGCGGTTGCGAGGATGAGGTTCTTGTTCTGATCGTCCATCGGGGACAGCCACCTTAAGCAGTGAAAGACACCCGCTGGGTTCAACAGAGTGCGGGCCCAAAGGTCAAGCGGAATCGCCCTGTAATCCATCACCGATTGGGGTTCTGTGGCGTTAATTCGCGCCTAAGGACGTGCCTGACGCCCGATTTTTGGCATTCCGTTGAGTTTGTTTTGATGTGCGGCCATCCAGTCCAACGTCTTTTCAAAGGGCATGGGCTTGCCAATTCCAAACCCCTGCACGTGGTCGCAGCCCAGTTGCGCCATCAAGGCATGCTCGCCTTGTGTTTCGACCCCCTCGGCCAGGGTTTCGACATTCAGTCGCTCCGCCATGGTCAAAATCGCGCTGACCAACTGCTGCTGGCTTGCGTCCCGATCCGCCTTTGCCACGAAGGACCGATCGATTTTAATGCGTGAGACGTCAAAGCGCTTGATCGACGCTATGGAGGCGTGGCCGGTGCCGAAATCATCGAGGTCAATGCAGCAGCCGAGCTTGGACATGCTTATTACGTTGCGGGTGATAACGTCATCGGGCCGCCTGGAAAACACTGTTTCAAGAATCTCGACGGTCAATCTGTCGGGCGTCAAGTCATTTTGATCCAGCTCCCATTTCAGACGGTCGATCAACGCCGGATCGCGCAGCTCTTCTGATGAGAAATTCACGCCAATCCGGGGCACGACGACACCGGCAAGGTTCCACTGGCGCATGGCGGCGAAAGCGTGATGGCGCATCACCTGACCCAAGCGTTCCATCAGATCGGCTTGTTCTGCAAAAGGCAGGAAAACCGGCGGTCCCAGCACGCCTTTCTGTGGGTGTTCCCAACGGGCAAGCGCCTCGAACCCGGTAACGTGGCCGGTGTCGGTGGAAATCTGCGGCTGAAACCATGGGCGGATTTCACCACTATCCAAGGCCGCAATAAACTCGTTGCGCAGGTTGGCACGCACGCGTGCCCGCCGCTGCGTTTCAGATGAAAAGGCGCGGATGGTTGCAGGACCGTTTCTTTGCGCTTCGGCCAAGGCCGCGTTGGCGGCATCGATCCACTCGGCAAAGGTGATTTCGGGCACCGTGGATTGCAGGCAAAACCCGATAGAGCATGACATGTAAACGCTGGTCCCATTCAGCATGATCGGCTCATCAACGGCGGCCTGAATGCGCCCGGACATCTGAATGCAAGCCTCCAGATCCAAATTCTGTGCGGCGCGCAGGCCGATTGCAATCTTGCCCTGGTCCAGACCTGCGGCAATGTCATGTGAGCGGATGACAGAGAGAACGCGGTCGCGGAACTGCTCCGCCATCAGGTTTCCTGCCGCATTGCCGTGCAGATCAAGACACTCAGAAAAGCCGTCCAATTCGACAACCATGCAGGCAGCTTCGTGACCAGTGCGTTGGTTTTCCGCGAACAGCAATTCCATCTCGGCGGCAAACCTGTCGAGAGACATGAGACCGTTATCGTCTTTTTCCCGGTTGCTGGCCTTGTGCGCGGTTGAAACCGCGGCAAACACAAGCGGCAGGGCAAGTGCCACGACAACCAATGCCTGCTCTCCACCAATCCAATACGCGGCCAGACTGATCGCAGGCGCGAAGGCTAAGGCGGGCGGGCCGCTTAGCACCATGGCAAGAGAGTCAAAAATTCTGCAGACTGAGATATGTTTCCACATCGGATCTTCGGGCCTCTACCTTGCGTTTGAAACGCTCAGGTCGACCCTAGGAAACCAATCTGAGTCACTCGTTAACGGAGCTGAGGAATTTCGTCCGAATTTTCGTCATTTTCATTCGGTCTGAGTGCAAGATTTTGAAAATCAAACATTTTTGGGTCCAAAAGATGCGACGGACGCGCATTTGTCAGGGCCCGGAACATCACTTGACGGCGTCCGGGGCTGTTCTTTTCCCACTGATCCAAAATCTGTTTGACCTGCTGACGTTGCAACCCATCCTGACTGCCGCAGAGGTCGCAGGGGATAATCGGATAGTTCATCGAGGTCGCGAATTTCTCGCAATCGGCCTCAGCCACATGGGCGAGGGGGCGGAAGACGAACAAATCGCCTTCTTCGTTCACCAGCTTGGGCGGCATGGTGGCCAAGCGCCCGCCGTGGAACAGGTTCATGAAGAAAGTCTCGAGGATATCGTCGCGGTGATGGCCCAGTACGACGGCCGAACATCCCTCTTCCCGCGCAATGCGGTACAGGTTGCCTCGGCGCAGGCGCGAACACAGGGCGCAAAAGGTGCGGCCCTGCGGAACCTTGTCCATGACGATGGAATAGGTGTCCTGATATTCGATGCGATGCGTAACACCCATGCGTTCCAAAAACTCGGGCAGAACGGTAGCCGGAAATCCGGGTTGACCCTGATCCAGATTGCAAGCCAGCAAATCAACGGGCAGCAGACCACGCCATTTCAGTTCGTACAGAATCGCCAGCAGGGTATAGCTGTCCTTGCCTCCCGAAAGGCAGACCAGCCAGCGGGGTGGTTTTCCGTCCTTGTTATGCGCTGCAGCGTCCACCATCCCGTACTGCTCAATGGCCTCACGGGTCTGGCGCACGATGCGTTTGCGCAGCTTTTTGAACTCGGTGGTCGAGGGCGCGCCGGCAAAGAGCGGGTGGATATCGTCAGCTTCGTCAAACATGCGCAGCCCCTACAGCAGTTGAGGCAACCGGGCAAGTGGCCGGGTCAGCCCAGGCGTGCCAGCAAGGCGTCCGTATCCAGCCTGGACACGGATCCGGGGATGCGGCCGCTGTGGCCTGACAGGCGCGTTGCAATGAAGCCGTCCGCAACTGCCGGGGGCGCGTGGCGCAGCAGTTGAGAGGCCGTTAGCAATTGTGCTGTGTTCTCAGCAAACCAACGGGCCTCGCCTTCCGGGGGAATTCCGGGCCACCGGTCGCGATGTGCCTTGAGAGCGACGTCGTAACCTCGGTCGCTGCCCGCGGCTGAATCCAGTTCAGCCTGCAGAACCTCAGCGGCTAGCGGGTCGCGGGACAACGTTCGCAAAATATCGAGGCAGATCACGTTTCCCGACCCCTCCCAAATGCCGTTCAGAGGGGCTTCGCGATAAAGCATGGGCATGGGCGTGTCTTCGACATAGCCCATGCCGCCCAACACCTCCATCGCCTCGACCACAACGACAGGGCACCGCTTGTTGTTCAGGAACTTGGCCAAGGCGACACTGATGCGGGCAAAAGCCCTATCCTCGGGGGATTGGCTGTCGAACGCTTGCGCGACGTGCATCCCCAAAGTCAGGGCACCTTCCCAATCCAACACGAGATCAGCCAGCACAGCGCGCATCAAGGGCTGATCAATCAACCGGCGCTGAAAGGCGCTGCGATGGGTGACCCAATCATGCGCCTCGATGAGTGCTGCGCGCATCAGGCCTGCCGGGGCCACGGCCGTATCCAGCCGGGTGTGATGGACCATCTCGATAATTGTCCGAACACCCGCGCCTTCGTCGCCTAATTGGTAAGCCAGTGCATCGTGATATTCGATCTCGGACGAGGCATTGGATCTGTTGCCCAGCTTGTCCTTGAGCCGCATCAGGTGAATGGCGTTGCGTTCACCGTCCAGCCAGCGTGGGACGAGAAAACAGGTCAGCCCGCCCGGCGCTTGCGCAAGGGTCAGAAATCCGTCCGACATGGGGGCCGAGCAGAACCACTTGTGCCCGCGCAGACGCCAGTGCTCGCCGTCTCGAGTAGCGATGGTGGTATTGGCGCGCACGTCCGAACCGCCCTGTTTTTCGGTCATTGCCATGCCCAATGTGGCGCTGGCCTTTTGTTCGATCGGTTTCGTCGCCGGATCATAGCTGCGCGCCATGAGCTTGGGTCGCCACACGGAGGCGATCTGTTCATTTGCGGCAAGCGCCGGGATGGCCGCGTAGGTCATGGTCAAAGGGCAGCAATGGCCGGGCTCGACCTGGCTGGCCAGATACATCATCGCGGCGTGGGTCGTGTGGCCGCCCGACTGACCGTCCCAGGCCAAGGCGGCATAGCCGGCAGATTGGCTGATCTGCATCATATCATGATAGGCGGGATGAAATCGTACCTCGTCCAGGCGCCTACCGCCCTGATCGAACAATCGAAGTTCGGGGAGGTGCCGATTGGCCTCACGCCCCAGCTCACGGGTTTTCACCCGACCCAAGGTATCCCCATATGCCGCCAGAGGCGCTTCGCGACCGCCCGTGAAATGCACGGCGTTTCGCAGGACGGGATCTGAAGACCAGAGGTTAGAATCCCCGCGCACAGGCGGCTGATTCAATACGTCATGTGTCGGCAGGGAATGGCGGGCGTCGGATGTCATCTGAACCTCGGGCAGTACGGGTTCAAGTGTTCAGCGCATGTCCGAATGGGTCAAGGCTGACGGAGGGTCATAAAGATCAGCTGTCGTCTTTCTTGTGGTTGGGTACGGGGTCATACCCATCACCGCCCCAGGGATGGCATCGGCCAATCCGCCGTGCCGCCAGCCAGCTTCCCTTGATGGCCCCATGCTTTTCCAGTGCTTCCAGCGCATAGGCCGAGCAGGTGGGCTGGTATCGGCAATTGAAGCCAACCCAAGGGCTGAATACAAGCCGATAGGCCCTGACGGGCATAGCCAGGATATGAGAGAAGAGAGTCATTTCCGCGAGTTGTGCACTTTGCGAAGCGCATAGCGCAGATCGTCCAGAAGTGCCTCATAGGGTCGCGCGGCTGTGGTTTCGGCCCGACCAATCAGGACGTAATCCCACCCGTCATTGCCATTGACGGGCAGAACAGCCCGGGCGGCCTCGCGCAACCTGCGTTTGGCGCGGTTGCGTGCTACGGCATTGCCAACCTTTTTGGAACAGGTAAAGCCAACCCGAATTCCTGCTGCTTCATCTGGGGTACGTTTGCGAGCCTGCACCATCATCGAGGATGTGCCCTGCCTGCGGGCACGCGCTGCCTTAAGGAAATCAGATCGTTTCCTGAGAACGGTCAAAGATTCAGGCGCGCAAACGGACGCCGCCGGGGGCGTTTCCCCGGGCTGGTTCTTACCATCCACGAGGGCCTCCGGCGGCGTCATGTTCAAAACCTGATCGGTGAGCGGTCTACGCGCTCAGCGACTTGCGACCGCGTGCGCGGCGCGAGTTCAGGATTTTGCGGCCGGCCTTAGTGGCCATGCGCGCGCGGAAACCGTGGCGGCGTTTGCGAACCAGGTTCGAAGGCTGATAGGTGCGTTTCATCGCTCCGTCTCCAATCTATGCGGTCGGGTGCAGCGCGGATTCGCCTGCCCGTGGTGTTCGAAGCCCGTCCTCTACTGGGTAGTGGGTGGTAAGTCAAACCCTTAGGTGGGGGTTTTCGCGGCTTTTGCAACAATTCTGTAATCGGGTCGGGCAAAAGGTTTCAAAACAGCGGGATTATCGCCCCAAACCCTCACATTCCCTACCAAAAACATCAAGGCAGCGTGAGCCCCCTGTTGCGTAGGGCGCAAGCAGCGCATGTTGGGGTCAGAATGAAACGTAACAAACCGGACAGCCTTATGAGCGAAACGACTCAGGCACCGCGCAACGGGTTGGCGCGGCATATTCCATTGCTGGTGATTCTCGCCGTCGCTGCGGTGGGATTCTTCACACTGGGCGACTACCTGACTTTTGAGACCCTGCGCGACAATCGTGAGGCGCTATTGGCCTGGCGCGACGCCAACTACTGGGCGATGGCGGCAGCTTTCGTTGGCATTTACATTGTCATCGTCGCGTTTTCGCTGCCAGGTGCCGCAGTGGCGTCAATGACCGGCGGGTTTCTTTTTGGCTTGTTCGCCGGAACCGTATTCAACGTGTTTGCGGCAACCATCGGAGCCTCTGCAATCTTTCTGGCGGCGCGCTGGGGGTTGGGCGAATCCTTGACCAAACGGCTTGAATCCTCGGAAGGGACGATCAAGAAACTGAAAGACGGGCTGCGGGAGAATGAGATCTCGGTGCTGTTTCTATTGCGTCTTGTTCCCGTTGTGCCGTTTTTTGTGGCCAACCTGGTGCCTGCGCTGGTTGGCGTGAGGTTCCGCAACTTCCTGATCACCACCGCGCTGGGCATTATCCCGGGCGGAATCGTCTACACATGGATCGGCGTCGGGCTGGGTGGTGTGTTCGATCGGGGCGAAACACCTGATGTATCGCTGTTATGGGAACCATTTGTGATTGGCCCGATCATCGGCTTGTGTGTGCTGGCCACGCTGCCAATTGTCATCAAATCCCTGCGTGGCCGAAAGGGCGGCTGAAATCATGCAAGAATTGAAAACCGATATCCTGGTGATTGGCGCCGGGTCTGGGGGGCTGTCAGTCGCTGCGGGCGCCAGCCAGATGGGGGCCGATGTGATCTTGCTGGAAGGTCACAAGATGGGTGGAGATTGCCTCAACTTCGGCTGTGTCCCTTCCAAGGCTCTGATTGCCAGCGGCAAGGCAGCTTACGGCCAGGCACATTCTGCCGCGCTGGGCGTGGCTGACGTGGTACCGCAGGTCGACTACGCCGCCGCCAAGGACCACGTTCACGATGTGATCGCTCAGATCGAGCCGATGGACAGCCAGGAACGGTTTGAAGGTTTTGGCGTGAATGTGATCCGGGAATTCGGCAGCTTCGTGTCTCCGACACAAGTGCAGGCGGGCGACAATCTGATCACCGCACGGCGCGTGGTGATCGCGACGGGCTCGTCACCGTTGGTACCGCCGATTCCGGGATTGGATCAGGTGCCATTCTATACCAATGAGACGATCTTTGACCTGCGCGACAGGCCCGAACATCTTTTGATTATTGGTGGCGGACCGATCGGGATGGAGATGGCGCAAGCGCATGTCCGGCTGGGCTGTAAGGTCACGATTGTCGAAGGCCTGAAGGCGCTAGGCAAGGATGACCCCGAGGCCGCCGCGGTCGTTTTGGACAGCTTGCGCGCCGAAGGGGTGGTTGTCCATGAAGAGGCCATGGTCGCCCAGATTCGCGACAACAAAGGGGCCATAGAAATTGTGACCGAGACGGGTGAGATCTATTCGGGGTCTCATCTGTTGCTGGCGGTTGGGCGTAAGGCCAACACAGACCGTTTGAACCTAAAGGCTGCCGGGATTGAACCAACCCGCAACGGGATCAAAGTCGATGACGCGCTGCGCACGACGAATCGCAGAGTTTACGCCATTGGCGACGTCGCTGGTGGTCTGCAATTCACTCATGTCGCTGGATATCACGCAGGGATCATCATCCGTTCTGCGTTGTTTGGCCTGCCCTCGAAGGCAAAAACCGCACATATCCCTTGGGCGACGTACACCGACCCGGAATTGGCGCAGGTGGGCCTGACCGAGGCTCAGGCCCGCGAACACCATGGCGACAAGATCGAAATCGCGCGCTTTGACTATCACCATAACGACCGCGCAATTTCTGAGCGGAAAACCAAGGGGTTCATTAAGGTCATGGTCGTAAAGGGTCGGCCTGTGGGGGCCACAATCGTAGGGCATCAGGCCGGAGAGCTGATCAACTTGTGGTCGCTTGCGTTGGCCAATAACCTGAAGATGGGGCAGATCGCTGCGATGGTTTCGCCCTATCCGACGATTGGAGAGCTTAACAAACGGGTGGCGGGTGCCTATTTCTCGCCAAGGCTGTTTGAGAATCAGATGGTTAAACAAGTGGTCAGGTTCGTCCAACGCTGGATGCCCTAGCCAAGAAGGGAGAGCAGATTGAATTCGCTGTCGGGCCGATTTCTGATCCTGACGACGGTCTTCGTGATGTTGGCCGAGATTTTGATCTTTGTTCCTTCAATCGCGCGCTTTCGCGAAGACTTTCTGCTGAACCGACTTGAGCGCGCGCAGATCGCGTCCTTGGCGCTGCTGGCTGACGATATGCTGGCCGAAGACCTTGAGGCCGAACTGCTGGCCAACGCCGGTGTCTATAACGTCGTGTTGCGTCGCGATGAGGTGCGCCAGCTTATGCTGTCTTCGCCAATCCCGGAACAGATCACCAAGACCTACGATCTGCGCGACGCAGGGCCTTGGGTGTTGATCCGCGACGCGCTGGCGCGACTGTTCACCACAGAGAACGAAGTCATCCGCGTTATTGGCGAGCCGGTCAAAGGGGCAGGTCTGCTGATTGAAGTCACCATAGACAGCATGCCACTGCGAATGGCGATGACCGATTATGGCCTGCGCATTCTGGGGCTGTCTTTCGTAATTTCCATTATCACCGCGTTCTTTTTGTTCTTGGCCGTGCGCGTTGTTCTGGTGAAACCGATCAAGAGTGTTGTTGGTTATATGCAGCGCTATGCAGGGGCACCCGAAGACGCGAGGGGAATCATCTCTCCCAACTCCAAAGTGACAGAACTGCGCGAGGCTGAAGAAGCGTTGCAGCAGCTGCAGACCGAACTGACTCAGGCCCTGAAGCAACGTGAACGCCTGGCGCAACTGGGCGGCGCGGTGGCCAAGGTGAGCCACGATCTTCGGAACATACTGACTTCGGCACAACTGTTTACCGACCGGATCGAAACCAGCGATGATCCTCTGGTAAGGCGTATGGCGCCCAAGCTGGTGAATTCGATCACGCGGGCGGTGTCACTGTGCGAAAGCACGCTGGCCTTCGGGCGCGCGGAAGAGCCCGCGCCAACCCTGACAATGGTACCCTTGCACGATATCGCGGCCGACGTCGTGGCCAGCGAACAGCTGGCTGTTGCGGATGCCTGCGTCGAGATCGTGAACGATGTGCCCAAAGACCTTGTGGCCCGGGCAGACCCTGAGCAGATATTCCGTGTCATGATGAACCTTGTGCGCAATGCGCGGCAGGCCCTGGTGGCATCCGGGACGCCGGGAAACATCACGATCGCCGGCTGCGAGTATAAAGACGATTGGTGTGTTGAGATCAGGGATAACGGACCTGGATTGCCGCCCAAAGCACGCGAGAACCTGTTTACGCCATTTCAGGGCGGGGTGCGTAAGGGAGGCTCTGGGCTGGGGCTTGCCATCTCGCAGGAACTGGTGCGTGGGCACGGCGGGGACCTGATATTGGCCCATAGCGGGCCCGAGGGGACGACCTTTGAAATCAGGCTTCCGCGGGGCGATGGGACTTTTTGAAAACTTTTTGAAGAATCGACTTGCGTGTCCCGAACACCGGGTCTAAATACCGCCTCACCAACGCGGACCGATAGCTCAGCTGGATAGAGTACTTGACTACGAATCAAGGGGTCGGGGGTTCGAATCCTCCTCGGTCCGCCACTGGTTTACTGTTGAACGTCACACGAACCTGACCCAACCGTCATAGTTGGACCAGAAAAGCAGTGAACGTTCGACATCAGAAGACGACCCCAACCTTGGACATCACTTGAATTTGACCTTTGCGTCATCAACTAACACGCCGCCCCCATTTCATACTCCCGCAGACAATTTGGTCTGATCTGACCCCCTCTTGGGAAATCAGAGCTGATTTGTAGGTCAGACAGCGAAGCTGCCTGTTCCTGCTAATCTGCCACGTGGCGAACGCGGGAGGGGGCGAGGCAACGCTATTCGACAGGGGTGGTGCGGCCCGCAGGCACAGCCGAGGACACAACCCTGTCTAAAAGGGTTGCCCGAGGGGGAGGGCAGCGCTCTCACCCTGACGGCCAGAGGCGTTTGGCTTGTCCAAATCCCGCTGACCTAGGAAAGGAAAGCGGCGGGGAGGATGACCCGCCACAATTGGCGATTGTTAAATTCTGTCAAACCGCAAAAGTGACAGCGGCCCATACCGGTCACTCGACACGGTACCGATATTCTGCATTTGCAGCCCGCATTCCGGTCATTCGCCGCGCCCGCAAAATCTGTGGTTGGACGAATTCACAGATTGCGGACAAAGCCGACCTTGCGGAAAAGTGACGGAATCCTTGAAAAAGCTTGCTTCCGCTGGGATGGTGTCTCCGACAGAATTTTCTGAGGAATTGAAAATGCATTTCCCCAAACTTGCGGCGGTTTCGTCGATTGTTCTTGCAATAACCAGTTCGCAAGCGCTCGCCCAGGATGGGGGCCCGATACTGTTCACAAACGTCAACGTGTTTGATGGTGTGAATGAGGAAATGATTGAAAATGCCAATGTCGTTGTAACCGACAATCTGATCACAGATGTGTCCTCAGAACCCCTCGCCGTCGCCAATGGTATCGTCATCGATGGCGGCGGGCGCACGTTGATGCCGGGCCTGATCGACGTACACTGGCACACGCTTTACTGTTGCAATCCGCAGAGTGTGGTTGTGACCGGCGATATTCTTGAGGTCGCGGTGCGTGGTGCCATCGGGTCCGAAGGCACGTTAATGCGCGGCTTTACAACGGTGCGCGACGTTGGCGGCAATTCATTTGCCATAAAACGGATGATTGACGCAGGCGAGATCGAAGGCCCCCGTATCCTGCCGTCCGGCCCACCCGTGACACAAACCGGCGGCCACTTTGACTATCGCCCCTACCAAGCGGTTCCGACGAACGGCGCGGATTCGCAATGGTACTGGTACAGCGTTGGTTTGATGGCGCAGGCTGATGGTGTTCCGGAAGTGGTCAAACGCGCGCGTGAAATCATGCGCATGGGCGCAAGCCAGCTTAAGATTTCCACCGGTGGCGGGGTGTCATCCACTTATGACCCTCTGGATGTACGCCAATACACCAAGGCCGAAATCGAGGCTTTCGTAGAGGTGGCCGACACCTACAACACCTATGTTGCATCTCATGTCTTCACGGACGAGGCCGTGGAAATTGCCGTTGCCGCTGGCGTTAAGTCCATCGAGCATGGCTTTTTGATGAGCCGCGAAACGATGGAACTGATGCGCGACAATGAAGTTTGGTTGTCAGTGCAGCCCCTGCTGGATGACGAGGATGGCTTTTCTTTCGACGACCCTGTTAGCCAGCAGAAATGGATCGACGTCACCAACGGTACAGATTTCACCTACAAAACGGCGAAAGAAGTTGGCGTGAAAGTCGCTTTCGGCACCGACATCCTGTTCGATCCCAAACTGGCCGAACGTCAAGGCGCGTTCCTTGCCAAATTGCAGCGCTGGTACACGCCATACGAGGTGCTGAAAATGGCGACTTCAACCAATGCTGAACTGCTCAAACTCTCCGGCCCGCGCCACCCTTATCAACAAGGTGACTTGGGTGTGATCGCAAAGGGCGCTTATGCAGATTTGATCCTGGTGGACGGCAATCCGCTGCAAGATATCGACCTGATCGCAGACCCGCATGAAAATATCGATCTGATCATGAAAGACGGCAAAGTCTACAAGAACACGCTGGACTAAGTTCCAGATGAAGTCCTTTGCTCAAAGCCAATTTTGTAACAACTGCTTTGGGCTCAGTGCAGTCGCCGGATGCGATGCAGCACTACCGAGGTAGCCTCACAAATCCTGTGGAGCTTGCGGCCCGTAGGAGACATCGGCCGATCCGCTGGACGCCGCGATGCAGCTTCCCCGAAGCGGACATCGGCTACCGAATGCAGAAACTGATCTGGAAAGAAAGCCGCACTGCGGACGAAGATGACGTCGCCTCTTTTCCGGCCTATCCTATTTGCATTGAGTTCTTTCGGGACAGGTGGATGACCCATGCAAGATGTAAGAATTGAGAACTGTGAGGAGCTGCCAGCTAAGGGCGAGCTCAATAAGATCCTATCGCAGTATTATGAACTCATCGTCCAAAGGATGCGGGCCATAGGCTTCGATATTGATCCTGCGGCACCCCAAAGTGCGCTCGCTGAATTCTGGGAAAACTCGGATGACTATCTGCCTCCGAAGGGATGTCTGGTTGTTGCACGGTCTGAAGCCGGTGAGATTGTCGGCTGCGGAATGATGAAGTGTCTCGGGCCAGATACCGGCGAGCTCAAAAGAGTTTTTGTTACCGAACAAGCCAGAGGAATGGGCACTGGCCGTGCATTGATTGAGGCGCGTGAGAATGCTGCGCGCAATATGGGTCTCAAAAGGCTGATTGCGGACACGCTCACACCCAATATAGAAATGAGAAACTTGTATCCCAAGCTAGGATTTGTAGAGTTGGACGGTCCGATAGAAACGACAACGTACAAGGATCAACCCACGTTACGCCCACATCTGCACTATTTCGCCAAAGATATTTGAGACAAATGCAGCCGCAGTCAAATTTGGCTGGCATAGGTAACAGGCGCTCGCGGCCCTTACCGGACCTTGGTTCCTTTATCGCGATGCCGCGTTGCGGCCCGTCATTCCAGACATTCGCCGCAGGCGCAAAGCCAACGACTCGTCGAACTCATAGATTGCGCAATTAAATTTGAGTTCGCTACTGGTTCAGAGCCAATTTGAACGGTCGAATGAAAACCATCGGCGGGGCCTGGCTGCAGGGCCAGGTTCATAGCCTTAACGATTGTGTTGGCCATCGTCGAAATGCGGTTCGGGTTTATGATTGTCTTTTCTTGGCCAGAACCAGGGAAACAGAAGTTCTGTTGCCCCTGGAAGCGAGGAGATACGTCGAGACATTGGTAGGGTTCCATTTGTAATTGATATGGATCGACCCTGCTCACCTCATCTCTAACCAACCACTGACATGATCCGGATTACCCGTAAGTCATCCGTAAGTCTCTTGGCACAATAGACCTCAACAGGCATGTTAAATCACGAAGTCCTCCAACGTTTGTGGGTCTGTATGCCAGTTCAACCTTCTCTGTTTGCTGAAAAGCTACGCCGCTGGCGTTCCGACAACGGCACCCACGGTCGCATCACACAAGAGGTATTGGCAGCGTTGTTAGATGTAAGTGTAGATGCAATCGGCAAATATGAACGCTCGCTGTCGTTCATTCGAGGCGACCTGGAGAGCAGATTGTCGGAAAGGTTGGGGTGGAGCATTGACGAGATACTAGCTTGTCGGCTGGATTGGGAGGCACGACAGGGTAATTTTGTCGATACAAAGTACCAATTGCTGGACGATGCGCTGGTGGACAGGCATTTTAACGGGTCATACCGGGAGGCGATCTGCCACATGATCTCAACCGCGGACACGGAATTGGGTCGATTACCCGAGGAGCTGGCCGCCGATGAGAGAGTTTTCCTGCCGATCTATCAAACCTACGACGATCATTGGCAAATGGTTATCAGGGATGGTCGGATGGTCGCAAAATGGGCTCTGCTATTGCTATTCCCTGAAGATGAAGCCGAATTTCGTGCGTGTAGACTGCGTGAATCAAATCTATCCGTCGAGCGAGTACGACAGCCTATCCTGCCGGGCACATACTTCGGCTATTGCCCTGCCTTAATTGTTAGCCGTGGTCACGAAAGTGCTGCGCCTTTGTTGTTGTCGTCCTTTGTAACCTACCTAGAACAATTGGCTCGTCGCGATATTGTTCTGCATGGACTCGGCTCTATTAGCTGTTCGCCAGGTGGGGCTCAGGTGTGTCAGGACCTGGGAATGACCCGTCTTGGCGACTACCGGCTTGGGCCGGAATATGGAGTATGGGAATTGCCTGGCTCGGCGGTGTCCGCTTCGCTTTTCGGTCGGCGCAGTCCAATGCTGCGCCAAGCCTACACCCAAGCTTTTCTAATTTAATTGCGGGTCAGGGCCTCAAATATATCGTCAAACATGGCAACGCTGCCTCGGTGGTTGACATGACCCCGGAAAAGCTCGCCGGCGATACCGGCTACGGTTCAGCTGAGATGCTGGGCTGGCTGGTGGAGGAACGTGGCGTCGCCCCACACATCCCGGTTTGGGATAAATCGAAACGAACGAACGGCACGTTCTCTCGTGAAGACTTCGTCTACGATCCAGCAACTGACAGCTACACATGTCCCGGTAACAAGGAACTGCGGACATATCGCCGGAACTTCTCAAAACCACGAAAGCCCAACGGCGGCAAAGATGGTTTCATCCGATACCGCGCCTCAAAACACGACTGCGATGTATGCCCGCTCAAACCGCAATGCTGCCCAGGTGATCCGGGGCGACGCGTGATGCGATCCGTCCACGAAGCGGCTCGCGACGTTGCCCGCGATATCCGAAAAACCGACGCCTACATGACGTCGTTCATTCAGAGGCGGAAAGTCGAGATGCTGTTTGCACATCTAAAGCGATACATAGGCGTGTCGATGATGCGGCTGAGAGGACCCAAGGGCGCATATGAACAGTTCCAACTCGCAGCCACGGCCCAAAACCTTCGGAAACTCGCAAAACTGGTTCCGCAACCAGAACCAACAGGCTGAGAGGAACGGACCAGCTGCTTTGGGCTTCGCCCATCGGCAGCTCCAAGGTCGACTTATTCAACACTATGCGGGCTTACAGGACATTCGAGTTGAACGGAAAATCTATCGAAAATGAATGCTCTAAACTCAAGGCCGGCCTACTATAAAGTTTGGTACTATCCCCGCCTTCTTGATCGCTGCTTCAACATCATGCCCTGCGAAGAATCCATATCCTGAGATGAGTGCCGAATCTATGCCTGCGCTGGATGCGCCCAGAACGTCAGTGTGCAGGCTGTCGCCAACCATCAGAATTCGGGACTTGTCGATGTGCCCGAGGCGTTGGAAAGCGAGATCATAGATGTTGCCGAAAGGCTTTCCAAAGAACTGAGGGGCGACACCCGTTCGGTCTGCCAGCCGGTGCGCAAAAAGACCGGGCTCTTTGGAAAATCCGTACTCGCGAGGAGCAACAATATCTGGGTTTCCGACCATTACCGGGCGGGGACGCTCTAGCAAGGCGGTCTCCAACATGGCTTGACGCGTTTCAGTCCAAACCGCTGACCCGATCATCAGGAATCCGTCGACAGTTCCGTAGGGTTCTGGGTCATCCTCCAGATAGGATAGTTTCAACCCCTCCAAATCGCGAAGACCGGCGCTGGGGGTCGCCATCAAGCCCCAATGCAACCCACTTTGACCGTTTACTTCTGATAGCAACGTCGCCCGGCTGGTGATCACGTCTCGGGGCGCAAAGTCATAACCAAGCCTGGAATATTTTTCCAACAGAGTTGTGTGAGGAAACCCAGCAGCATTTGAAACGACCAAAACATGTTTGCCGGCGGCTTTCAGTGACCTGACCCGATCCGGTGTATCCGGGATTGCCGTATCACCTATATTGAGAACCCCGAATGCGTCGAGGAGGAACACGTCGAACTCATGAGCTATGTCATCAAGCGTTTCAACCTGACGATACTTCACTTCAGTAGGTCTAGCTTCGGGAAGTCGGTGGCGTACAGCCTCATAGGCATCGAAAGCGTCCTGCGCAGAGAACCCGGTCAAATGATCGCCCCTCGAACCTTTGCCGAGACCCATTCGCTAATCAAAACCGCAACGAGAATTATAATCAGGATGAGGCTGACTTGCGGCCAGGCCAGCACGTTGAGCGAAGCTGACAGCTGTAACCCTATGCCTCCGGCACCAACTAGGCCCAGAACCGTTGACTCGCGAATATTGATGTCCCAACGAAAAACGGCAATGCCGGCAAATGCAGGCAATATCTGCGGAACGATCCCGTAAGCCATGATTTGCCAGCGCGACGCACCAGTCGCCGTGATCGCTTCGACCTGAGCGTGATCAATTTCCTCTATGGCCTCGTACAGAAGCTTTGCGCAGAAACCAATAGAACGGATTGCAATTGCAATAACACCCGCAAAGACGCCTGGGCCAATAATTGCGATCAATAGAAGGGCCCAGATCAGCGAGTTGATAGAGCGAGTCGAGACAATGACCAACAAAGCAACAGGGCGGATGAACAATGTCGACGGCGTGGTATTGCGCGCGGCCAAGAAGGCAACCGGCACTGCCATGCACAAGGCGATGATTGTACCCAGGGTGGCGATGTTCAGTGTGTCCCAAATCGGGCGGCCCAGCTGTGTGATGTAGTCCCATTTGGGAGGCGTTGCGCGGGTCCAGATATCGTTGGCAATGCGGGGTGCATCCCAGACGAAAAACCAGGTCGTCGATTCCGAGATGAATTGCCAGCAATAAACAAAGACAGCCACACCCAAAAGCCAGCCAAACCAGCGAACAAGACTTTGACCCGTCGTCCGTCGGCGCCAGATCTGAGTATCGTTTTGTTTAAGAACCGGCATTATTGAACCCTCGCGCGGATAATTCCCGAAAGGTATTCAAGTGCCATGACGATCCCGATGATCAGGATGAGAATGGCTGCTGCTGTGTCGTACTCATATCGATCGAACGCAGTGTTCAACGTCGCACCAATTCCGCCGGCGCCCACCAGGCCAAGAATTGCGCTTTCTCGGAAATTGATGTCGATCCTGTACATGGAAAGGCCCACAAGTCGCGGCATAACCTGTGGCTGAACGCCATAGTTGATCCATTGCGGCCAACGCGCGCCAGAGGCCTTGATTGCCTCGGCCTGAACCTTGTCCATCGCTTCGATGTCTTCGGCCAAAAGTTTTGAGAGAAATCCAATGGTGGCGAAGGAAAGGGTCAGAAATCCGGCCAGCGGACCAAAACCGAAGATAGCCACCAGCAAAATGGCCACGATGATTTCTTGCAAGGCTCGACTGATGGCAACAATGCCCCGGCAAATCATGTAGATTGGCAAAGGGGCGATGTTGCGTGCCGCGCCCAACCCTATCGGGATCGAAATCAGGATGCCCACGACCGACGCAGCCACGGTCATAATGATACTCTCCAGCAGACCGCTCCAAATGTCTGACCACCGCGAAACGAAGTCCGGGCTGGTAAACGCAAGTACAAATGCCCACCCCCGATCCAGTCCTTCATAGACACGACCCCAATCAACTTCGATGGTCATATAGGCGGCGATCAGGTAGGCAAAAAACCCAAGGAACAATGCCCAGCGGAGCAAAGGGTTTTTGACAAAGGCAGGTTTACGCCAGCCTTTTCCGAGCATGTCGTCCAGTTCTCGATGGCTCATTCTGCGGCCTCGACATCTTCATCTTCATCTTCGTCCACTTTTTCGATGCTCGCTTCCCAATCTTCCTCGCCGTAGATCTCGGTCAGCTTTTCTGGGGTAAGACCTGTTGGAAGGCCGTCATACACAATCTCACCAAAGCGAAGGCCGACGACTCGCGGAACAAACATTTGGGCGAGAGCCACATCATGGATGTTGATAATGGCCGCCAACCCTCGCTCCTGACATAATTCTGTTATGAGGCGCATGATTTGACGGCTGGTTTTGGGGTCCAGCGAGGCAGTTGGCTCATCGACCAGCAGCAGTTTCGGGTTTTGAATCAATGCGCGGCAAATGCCGACCCTTTGGCGTTGACCACCCGACAGTTCATCCGCTCGTTTGTCAGCCATGTGCAACAACCCCACCCGATCAAGCAGGCGGAAAGCCTCGTCGACGTCCGACTGCGGATATCGCCGCAGGAAACTGCGCCAGAATCCCACATATCCCAGCCGTCCCGACAATACGTTTTCCATCACCGTGAGACGTTCGACCAAGGCATATTCCTGAAAGATCATGCCCATTTCACGGCGCGCTTTACGTAAAGCGCCCGATCCGAGTTTGGTCAGGTCCACATCATCCAAAAGGACACCACCGCTTGTGGGTTCAACCAACCGGTTAATGCACCGGATCATGGTCGATTTGCCCGCACCCGAGGGCCCAATCAATGCAAGCACCTGTCCTTTGGGCACCTCAAGATCGATGGCCTTCAGCGCCTGATCTCCGGTCTTGTATGTTTTCGTCAGCTTTTGAAGACGCAGCATAAAATGCCCCAGATTAGGTTGAATAACGGGCCCTTTCGGGCCCGCAGTATTGGCCAAAGGTCACTGGCAGGCGTAGGAGACGCCATTTGCTGCGTCAATTTTACGAATGACATCCCAGAATTCCTGATAGGTCATCTCAAGGAACTGGCCTTCGTTCGATTTCGAAAACTCAGCTTCAAGTGTCGTGCCCTCCCAGTCGAAGCTGAAGAAGGCATTGCGGATTGTCTCCTGCAGCTCGGGCGTCAGGTTGTAAACGGTGCCAAACCCAGTGGTCGGGAAAGTCTGCGATTTATAGATCGTAACAACATCATCTTCGTTGATCACGTCGCGCAAAATCATCCGCGACTTTACCGAGTTGGCAATCGAAGCCGCCAAGTAATCCTTGTTGGCCACGCCCAAGATCGAGTTGTCGTGTTTACCCGAGTAGACAGGTTCGAAATCACGCTCCGGCAGCAAATCAAAGTCGCTCTTCAAAATTGCTGATGGCGCTTTGAAACCTGAGTTGGATGTGGGGGAGGTAAAGGCCAGTTGCTTGCCTTTGATGTCCTCAACCTTTTCGATTCCCGAACCAGGAAAGGTAATGATTTCCATCTCATAGCCAAAATTACCGTCTTTCGAGGCCATGATCGTGAACGGCCGGAACCCGGCGCAGTTTACAGCCAAAGGGTTGGAACCAGTGTTGAAGCCCGCAATATGCAGACGCCCCGAACGCATCGCTTCGATCTGAGCTGCGTTGTTCTGAACCGGGAAAAAGACGACGTCCTTGCCGGTTTCCGCCTTCAAATGCTCAAGAAAGTCTGACCATGCGGTTTTGTAAACGGCGGGGTCTTCGACTGGTGTATATGCAAAAATCAAGGTGTCAGGGTCTATTTGCTCGGAGGGATCTGTTGGGATATCCGCGATCAAATCTCCGTCGGAGTCACAAAAACGCTCGTCCAAGTCACCGCGCGGACAATCCTGCGCCGAGGCTGTCCCCGAAAGCGACAGTAGCGCAATTGCAGATGCCCCAACCAATAGTTTGATGTTGATCTTCATGTTTTCCTCCCAGTTATGTGCGGCCTTAATCAGCCGCAGTTAGTCATTCCTTTTCGTTCTCAACCGGCAACGAGAATATCGACCTCGGCACCACCTATTGCATCGAGCAGTTCCCCGGTTGGTTTTGTGTCGGTGACTATGGAATCCAATTCGGCAAGATCGCCTACTTGAGACAGACCCTTGCGCTCAAATTTCCCGGAATCGATAAGAAGATGGCGTTTCGCAGCACGCGCCAGCATCATCCTCTTGATCGCCGCAAAGCCCCTTACCGTCTCTGACGGGCCTTCTACTGAGAAACCCGAGGAACCGATCATGCACCTGTCAACGTTGAAACGAGACAGGAATTCCAGTGTCTCGGTTCCGATCGTTGCAGATTCAGTTGCCAGGTATTCTCCGGGGCACAATAAGACCTGGGCAGCACCATGGCCAAGGGTCATCGCCACGGGGATTGAATTCGTGATCACCGTACAATGGATATCGAGAAATGCCAGCGCGCGTGCCATCTCGACAGTCGTCGAGCCGGAATCGACCATGACCGTTTCACCGTCCTGAACAAGCTCGGCCGCGCTGATTCCTATCCGTTCGCGCTCTTCGATCTGTGCGCCGGTCCGTTCTTCCAGACTTGGATAATGCCCTTGCACTGGGGCTGATGCCCCACCGTGCGCACGCGCGATCAGGCCTTCATTGGACAGGGCTTCAAAATCCCGGCGAACGGTCTCATTCGAAACGTTGAAACGCTGTGCCAACTCGTTGATGCGAACGTGAGGGCGTAGTTTCAATTCCAGCAGGATTTGCTGGCGTCTGTCGGACTTTTTTACCCGACCAGGACTTTTTTCAGATTTCTTACCGCGCGTTTTGGTTTTGGACATTCAACGACTCGAATATTTTCAGAACTCAATTTTGTGGGGTTTCGGGCATTTTGCAATAATTTTTGTTGCATAATCCTCATTTCGTAGTGAAAATTCACATGACATCAAAGATTTCACGGGACAGGGCAATATACGCAGGCTGATCAATTTCAAAATGAAAGACCGGGCGCATCGTTGGTTTTCTCTTGGTGAAGTTGGTGGTTGCAAAAAAATCCTGACGCATTTTCCAAAGGTTTTGACAGATAATCAGGAAGCCCCAACTATCTAAAAGAAAATTCGTAAGGCTGCATGAGGAAGGGCAAAAAAGAACCGGGAAACCCGGGCGAATTAAACCCTAAGGGAGGAAAAATAATGAAGAAACTAACATCCACTGCCGTCGGATCTCTGATTGCCTTGGCCGCGTCTTTGTCCGCGGCGCATGCTGAAAAGCTGACTTTCTATTGCTCAGCTCAAGAGGATTGGTGTCAGCTGATGGCACGTAGCTTCGAAGATGCAACTGGCATCGACGTGAACATGACCCGAAAGTCCTCGGGCGAGACATTTGCACAAATCCGTGCCGAAAGCTCGAACCCGAAAGGTGACGTTTGGTGGGGTGGTACGGGCGACCCGCATCTGCAGGCCGCCGAAGAAGGCCTGACGATGGAATACGTATCGCCGATGCGCGACCAGCTTCACGATTGGGCGATATCCCAGGCTGAAAGCGCGGGCAACAAGACGATCGGCATTTACTCAGGCGCGCTTGGGTATGGCTACAATGCCGACCTTGTCGCTGCAAACAACTTGCCCGAACCTGCCTGTTGGAAGGATCTTTTGAAGCCCGAATACAAGGGACACGTTCAGATGGCGAACCCGAACTCTTCAGGGACGGCCTATACAACGCTGGCCTCAATGGTGCAGATCTTTGGTGAGGATGAAGGCTTTGAGTTCATGAAAGGCCTGCATTCGAACATCAACCAGTATACCAAGTCCGGCTCTGCGCCGATCAAGGCCGCCGGTCGTGGCGAGAACACGATTGGTATCGTCTTCATGCATGACGCCGTAAAGCAGGCCGTGTCGGGGTTCCCGATCAAGGTCGTCGCACCATGCGAGGGCACGGGGTACGAAATTGGCTCAATGTCGATCATCGACGGCGCCCGCAACGAAGAAGAGGCGAAGAAGTTCTTTGACTGGGCCCTGTCGCCTGAAGCTCAGAATCTTGCCCTTCAGGTCAATGCGTTTCAGGTGCCATCGAACAAGGGTTCGGAGACCTCAGAAAGCGCACCTGATATGAATCAGATCAAGCTGATTGACTATGACTTCAAAAAATATGGTTCATCAGACGAACGGAAGCGTTTGCTGCAGAAATGGGACGAAGAGGTTTCGGTTCTGCCGCAGTAAATGACTGACACTACATCAAAAACGACCCATCCGGTCCTGATCTTCTGGATCATCGCCGGGTGGGTCGGATTCTGCCTGCTGCCCTGGTACATGGTCGACGGCGGCCTGTGGTCGTTCGAATGGCTCTTGGACGGCTACCCATTCGATGAGGATTATGCCCCTGCAGCTTTTCTGATTGGACAAGGTGAGAAACTATGGCTCGCTCCACTCCTGATCGCTCTCGCCCTACCGCTTTTGGTGTTGAAACGCGCCAAATCTGACCCGATTTATGCCCGCATTCTGGTACTCTCCGGAGCGCTCGGCTTCGGCTGGTTGATCGTTCAGGGTTTCAGCATTGGCATCAGAGGATTCAACTTCGACTGGTTGGAAACGATGATTGGCGACTTTGGCGACCGTCAGTTCGGCATGGGCTACGGCGCAATGATCTGCGCCTCGAGCTTTCTGTTCCTGCTCACTCAAGGTATCGCGGCGAGGGGTGCCATTAATGGTGATGTCTTCGTCGTAAGCGCTATTGGCGGTGTGATTACCATCGTCACCGCTTTTGTCTTTTTCCCCATCGCCAAGATGCTTTTCGCTGCTTTCATCACCGAAGACGGCGCTTATTCCATTGCGGTTTTCTTCTCGAAGTTCTTCGACGACCGGTTGTGGGGACTGGGGTGTTTTCAAGGTGCCCGATGCGGTGCGGCCTGGAACTCACTTTTCCTGGCCATCCTCGTTGGCTTCATCACAACGATCCTCGGCCTATGCTTCGCGTTGGTCGTGACGCGCTCGGGTTTCCGCTACAAACGCGCGTTACGGGCTTTGACCGTTCTCCCGATAATCACTCCACCGTTCGTGATCGGCCTCGCGCTCATCCTTCTTTTTGGACTGTCCGGCTCTGTCACCCGGTTCTTTGCCGAATTACTCGGCACACAGCCGACGCGGTGGCTTTACGGAATGCCAGGCATCCTGATCGCGCAGACACTCGCGTTCACGCCGATTGCGTTTCTCGTGCTGATTGGCGTGGTTGAAGGCGTCTCTCCCTCGATGGAGGAAGCGGCCCAGACCCTGCGGGCCAGCAGATGGCAGACGTTCAAGACGGTTTCCTTGCCCCTGATGCGGCCCGGTCTTGCCAATGCCTTTCTTCTGGGCTTCATCGAAAGCATGGCCGACTTCGGCAACCCGCTTGTTTTGGGTGGGAATTTCGACGTGCTGTCGACCGAGATATTCTTTGCCATCGTCGGCGCTCAATACGATCAAGGGCGCGCTGCGGTTCTGGCAATGGTGCTGCTGTTCTTTACCCTTTCCGCCTTTTACGCGCAGCGCGTCTGGTTGGGAAAGAAGAGCTACACAACAGTCACCGGCAAAGGCGATGCGGGCGTGCATCCGCTGATGCCAACCGGCCTTTCGGTGCCTGTACTGCTCATCGCCTTTGGCTGGGCATTATTCACAATTATTGTCTATGCGATGATCATCTACGGCAGTGTAGTTGAGCTGTGGGGGGTCGATAATTCGCTGACGATCAAGCACTACATCACTGCATTCTCAGTCCGCTTTGAAGAAGAGGAAATTCGCTGGACCGGAGCCGCCTGGGACAGTTTCTGGACGACCATCACGATCGCGGCCATTGCTGCACCATTGACTGCCGCCGTTGGGCTGGTAACGGCCTATCTGCTGACCAGGCAAAGCTTTGCAGGCAAGAACGCTTTCGAATTCGGAACAATGTTGTCCTTCGCCATCCCCGGCACGGTCATCGGCGTTAGCTACATCCTTGCCTTCAACGTTCCGCCAATCGAAATCACTGGCACAGGTGTCATCCTCGTTGTCAGCTTCATCTTCCGCAATATGCCGGTTGGCGTTCGCGCCGGCATCGCGAGCATGTCGCAGCTGGACCGCAGCCTTGATGAATCCTCGCTGACCCTTGGCGCAAACTCATGGCAGACGTTCCGCAGTGTCATCCTCCCGCTGTTGCGCCCTGCGATACTTGCTGCGCTTGTCTACAGCTTTGTACGTGCCATGACTGCAATCTCGGCCGTCATCTTTCTGGTCAGCGCGGAGTATGACATGGCAACCAGCTATATTATCGGTCGGGTCGAGAATAACGACTATGGCCTTGCTATCGCCTATTCGACGACGCTGATCTTCGTGATGCTCGCGGCGGTCGGCTTATTGCAACTTCTCGTTGGCCGGGTCCAGATTGGTCGACGCACGCAGCACGGAACGGAGACATCGCCATGACCGACACCAAAATCGGTTCCAAGGCCGCCCCGGTACGGTTTGAGAACGTGTCGAAAGTGTTCGGCAAGGATGTGGTCGCCGTCGATAACATCAACCTCCACGTAGACGCAGGAAAGCTCGTTACGCTGCTTGGTCCGTCAGGCTGCGGAAAAACAACGACACTGCGCATGATTGCAGGGTTGGAGATGGCAAGTTCGGGCAAGGTCTTGATCGGTGATCGGGACGTGACCAAACTCCCAGCCACCGACCGCGATGTATCTATGGTGTTTCAGTCTTACGCGCTGTTCCCTCATATGAGCGTGTTAGAGAACGTGAAGTATGGCCTCACATTCTCGGGCTTTGCGAAGGATGAAGCGCGCAGTCGTGCCTTGTATGGCTTGGAGTTGGTTGGCCTACAGGGGTTTGACAACCGCCTTCCCTCAGAGCTATCCGGCGGCCAGCAACAACGTGTTGCCGTCGCACGCGCACTGGTGCTTGAGCCGCAAGTTCTGCTGTTCGACGAGCCGCTGTCCAACCTCGACGCCAAGCTTCGCCGTCAGGTGCGTGAGGATATTCGGGCGATACAGCAAGACCTTGGCTTGACAGTTGTTTACGTCACACACGATCAGGAAGAGGCACTGGCGGTCTCGGATGAGATTGTTGTTATGCGCAATGCAGCGATCGCTCAGATGGGTACACCGCGCCAGCTTTACGATGCCCCAAATGACCGGTTTGTTGCCGATTTCATCGGTGAGGCAAACCTACTGAGCTGCCAAATCGTAGATATTGATGGCGGCATGGCAACCATCGAAGTCGAAGGCTATCGCCACACGCTGCCACGTCGCGGTCTGTCCGAAGGACCGGCAACCATCGCCGTGCGACCCTCACGTTTGGTGATCGGTTCAGATCAAGGTATTCCAGCCACAGTGGCCAAGGCGACCTATGTTGGCGTTCGGATGGAATATACATTGAAAGGTGCATTCGGTCAGGTTTTTGCCGTTCAAGATGATGTCGACGCACCGCTAGAACCCGGCACTGAAATCATGATGGGTTTTGCTGACAAAGGGCCCGTGCTTTTGCCTGACTAAATGCCGAATCTCACGATCATCACACACCCCGAAGTCTCTATCGATCCGGCCATCCAGATAACAGATTGGGGCCTGAGTGTGACGGGCCGTAAACGCGCGACTGAATTTGCTTCCTGCGAGGCGTTGTCGAATGTCACGCAGATTTGGACCAGTAACGAGCGAAAGGCCCGCGAAACGGGTGAGATTCTTGCTGCACCACAAACGCTGCCCGTGAATTGTCACTTGGGTCTCGGTGAAAACGACCGCAGCGCAACCGGCTATTTGCCTCGAGACGATTTCGAGGCAGCGGCTGATGCCTTCTTTGCCCAGCCGGAAGTTAGCTATAGCGGTTGGGAAACAGCTGTCGAGGCGCAGAAACGCATTCATCGGACAATCACCGAGATTATCCAAATGCACGACGCCGGAGATATTGCAATCGTGACACATGGGGCGGTCGGCACATTGCTGTGGTGCGCACTCTCGGATTGTTCGATAGACCGCAAGCACGATCAGCCATCACAAGGCCATTTCTGGCAGGCAGATCTATTGACGCTCAAACCCTATTCAGGTTGGGTTTCGTTGGCATAAACGTTAGTCGTTCCAAGCGTTCTCTGCGATTTCAACCAAGGTCTCGAACACATCTGGTGTACCCACGATTACGCGCCCACCTTCGCGGATCATCACATCGGCGTTCTGATCCTCAACAATGCCACCCGCTTCCGAGACCAGCAATTGCCCAGCCAGACAATCCCAGGCATTCATGTGTTCTTCCACGTATCCCAAGAGTCGCCCAGCAGCGACGTAGGCCAATGATAACGCTCCACTGGCGTTTCTGTGAAACATAGCCCCGTGCTCGATTAAGTTCTCGACAATAGGTAAAACATGCCGGGTCTTAATCCGGTTCGAATACCCCACGGCGACTGTTCCGTCCCGCAGCGCCACCCCTGACGCAACGCGCATTGGGGATCCGTTAAGCGTCGCACCTTCTCCGCGCATCGCTACAAAGGTCTCATCCACATTTGGATCACGTATCACACCGACCTCAGTATGTCCTTCCGTGACACTAGCCAGAACAATAGTCCATGCAGGTATGCCGTTGACGAAATTCGTTGTCCCATCAATTGGGTCAATCACCCAGTCAAAACCGCTCTTACCAACAGTAGCCCCGTGCTCTTCACCGAGAATTCCATCATTGGGCCACGCCTTTGCAATCCTCTGACGAATAAAGGTTTCAACATTCTTGTCCGCCTCGCTCACCCAGTCCTGAGCACCTTTTTGATCAACGACAAGATTACCTCGATCCGCGAAATACTCTTCGGCAATTACCCCAGCCTCCTCGCAAACTTCGATGGCAAAATCTCTGCGTTCTGAAAGTCGAGACATGGGTGGTCCTTTTCCGAATAAAGAGCTGCCATGCAACAATGCAAGCTAATCGAATGCCTATCAATCAAAGAGTCATTTCGATTGTTTTCGGGAGCCGTTTCGGTGCCGCAAACCTAAAAATTTTAGTGTTGATGAACTCCTCCGCAAAAAACAGCAAGTCAATCATTAGCTAATTTTTGCACGCATTCGGGCTCAGGGCCGACTTACGATGGTGCAGCGTAGATTCCGAATTATTCACCATCTGAATGTCGGCTTTCTTGCCAGCGCCCTCATTGGTTCGCATTCACCGCGAATGTCAGCTTCCCGCCCTCTCCTAACTGCACGAAATCGCGCGAGCACCTATGAAGTTGTATCCGTCTATTTGAGGCCAAATTCTCTTACGACTTTATCCGCGGTCGCCCACGACATTCCAAATTCGATCTGAATTCTGCGAACGGAATTTACTTCGGCGTATCGAAGTGCAACCTTTGCTTCGTCGTACATGGGGCGGCGGCGTCCCTTGGATACTGTTGTTCCGGTCACCTGAATTATTTTGACGAGGAGTTTTTGCGATATTCCTTGTTCATTGGCTAAGTCCGGCAACAGCTCGCCCAAACGAAACCGTTGAGCAAGTGACTCGCTAAAGCAAATACCATACGTATCAAGGACGCGGGCAGCGAACGGGGTTCGTATGGAAAAGTGCTTTGCAAACTCTCGCAAGGTATTGTGCGCCTTCCACGCGCGATAGACGTCAGCATGGGAGACGACACGTCCCGAGCGGACCCACTTCTTCAGTTTTGCGTGGATTTCGTTTCTTTGGCTGGATCGTCGTGAAGCCTGGCTAGGCATGTGTTCTGGAAAAAGGTCGGGGCACCCGCAATGGTTGATCTTCCCTATGGAAGGCGGTTTGGCTGCCTCCTCCGTTATCGAAGCCGCCCGATATTCTTCGAGATGCCTTTCTAGTACGTGTTCACAAAAATATGACATGATATCTCACTAATTGGCATCTCAATATTTTAGACATGTGCCATATTTATATCTTGTTTTCAATCTACTAAATCCGAACCTATGTTGACCGATCAGTGTCTTAGGGTCTTTTTTCAGGTAACAAAGTTGGACTAACCATGACGATTGACCTGACTCGGCACGAATTAACGAAAGCAAGGCTGAAGATAGCGCAGTCTTCAATGTCCGACGTCGCGCGAGAAGTTGGGGTCAGCCATTCATCTGTGACTGTTGTTTCACAGGGCTATCGACGTTCGGCGCGCATTGAAGCTGCCATTGCCGGTAAGCTCGGAGTGCCGGTCGAAGTTCTGTACCCTGAGCGGTATCCTTCAAAGAAAGCGTGAATGCTATGCATATGACATCAAAGTCAAAAAGGGAACGGAGCAGAGAAGATAGAAACCATCTGAGCGGCAATCCAAGGCCAGCTCGAAAATTCGTTGGTCAAGACTCTTTGGATTGTGTCCATCACAATGAAAAATGTTAGACCACTTTCCTTCTATCAGGCGGGTGAGCGGCGCCAGACTAGCAGTCCTGACTCGTAAGCTCGCTGCCTTCAGAACTACAATCGTTCTTGCCAGTTTGCGCAGTTTGCAGAATGCGCGGATTGAACAGGCGTCGGCGGATGCGTCGGCGTGCGCATCTCAAAGCTTCTTAAAGCACTCCAAATAGAGGAGAATAACAAATGAGCCCCTAGAAAAAGCAAAGCCCCCGAGAGTTGCAGCTCTCAAGGGGCTTGGTGCAAATGAATAGGAACTCTTTGCACCTCATTCATGACCCAAAATTTGTGACCCGTCAACCGCGCTGATCGCTTTAGCGCGCGGGTCGCCTTTTGTCTCCACAAATGAAGAGGGGCCGAATGGCGCGGATAAGGTCCGCAGCCACGGCAAGAGATATGTCTAAAGATGACGACGACGATTTCTATCGTCCCCCTGAACCAACCACGGCCGGGCTGATGTTTCCTGCGCGCTCACAGTTCACTGCACGCGGTTTTACCTTGGCTATGACACCTGCCGAAATGTACTGGCGGCAGTTTATTTCAGCGAGTCAACATGAACGGGTAACCTGCCTACTCGCACTCGCGGATCCAAACCTTTGGAACCTGCATGATCAGCCGCGTCCCGTCAGCTATATTGATGCCTCAGGGCGTCAGCGCACGCATCGCTTTGATTATCTGGCGGAGTACCGGGACGGATCCAAGGTTGCGATGGCCGTCAAACCCGCTGAACGGGTTGAAAGGCTGAACTTCAGAAGCACGCTCGCTGCAATCCGCCGCGATCTGCCGAAGGGATTTGCTGACAAAGTCTGCCTCATCACTGAGCACAACCACCACCCAAAAGAAGTGCAAAACGCAGAGCTTTTGAACTTCTTTCGGCGCTGCCCAGACGAAGAGGCCGATCTTCTAGTTGCTGAGCTTGTTTCGGGTCTCACAGACGAACTCTCGATCAGTGGTCTCATAAAACCTCTGGGCCTTGGCACGCGCGGGTTCCGCGCGGCTTTCCGAGCCATCTACGCGGGGCTTCTGAAGGCCAATACGCGTGAACTCATCTCCATCAACACAATCGTTGCCCCCCGAAAGGACAGGCCATGAAAGATATCCAGTTTCAGCTCAACATCAGCCATGAAGATGCGGTGCTCGGAAAAGGTGAGCTTCACTTTGTTCAAAAGGTCACGGATGGCACGGTGACTCTGCTGGCAAAGCAAGCGGGTGCTGTGCCTCTCACGTTTACCCATTCGGAGCTCGCGAGTTTGCTCGAAGATGGGCATTTCTCAATCGAATATGGCTACTTCTCTGATCGACAGGCCGCCCGCCGTGCGCGGGCTGGGCGTGCGCTGCTCTCGCGGTTGTCTCTCAAAACTCAGTTTAATGCGTTTCTTGGCGAAGCCTGGTGTGAATCGATGAGTGACGGTGAAGACAAAAAGTGGTTCAATAGATCATCAAAGCGGTGGTCTGAATTTCTGCCGAAACTGCAGGAACGCGTACAGCAGAAGCTCCACGATGGGCTGCTTAAAAGCATGAATGGCGAGGGCGTTGATCCCGCATTGCTCTCCTATGTGCCCGGTCGCAGCAGCATCATGAAAAAATACCGTGAGTGGGAAAAGACCAGAGATCCGATGATCTTTGTCAAAAAGTCGATCTTTAATGGTCAAAACGGGAAGCGCGTCCACCCCCAGGTTGAAGCGATCATTCAGATTGAGCTCGCGAACTACCTTCATCCTAACGAGATCTACACTTCGCAGGTATTGGAAGCTGTAAATGCTGAAGTGCGGCGAAAGAACACCGCTCTTGGCCTCGCTGGCGAAGACCTTCTTCTGGAAGCCTCCCAGAGCACGATTGAACGGCGCATCAATGAGTTGGATCGGTTTGAAGTCGAGGCCGCGCGCAAGGGAGTCGCGTATGCCAAGAACAAGCTGGGAGCCCATGAGGGGGGCATCAAGCTTCATGCACCATTGCTTCGTGTCGAAATGGATGAGTGGGAAATTGATCTCATGTCGATCTTGCAAGGTGCAGGGGCCAATATCACCCATCCGAGCCTGCGTGATCTTGAGCTTGGCCGCTACTGGGTATGCGCCGCCATTGATGTCGCTAGCCGCTCGATACTCGGTCTCAAACTTTCGACCAAGCCAAGTGCCGAAGATGCGAAAGCAGTTGTCTGGATGGCCATGCGAGACAAGACCATGCTCGCGTCCCAGTTGGGGTGTGAAACATCCTGGTCGCAGCATGGACATGTCTGTCATGTTGTTGTCGACAACGGTCCGGCTTTTGTAAACGCAGATTTCAAGGCAGCGCTTTCGGACTTGGCGATCGACTATTCTGTCCTACCTGCTGGGGTTCCCAAATTGAGAGGGGTTATCGAGCGTTTGTTCCGCTCGATGGCGACTTTGTTGATGCCATATTTGACGGGGCGCACTTTTTCCAAGCCGCAGCAAAGGGGGGATTATCCATCGGAAAAATACGCGGTGCATACCGCCGAGAGTATCCTGGAGTTGCTGGTGCGGTTCACCGTCGATGTCTACCACAATCGCAATCACCGGGGATTGGAGTACGCAACACCAAACAACATGTGGGACAAGCTGGTCAGCCAGTTCGGCTGGTCTCCCCCGATGAGCAAGCACAAGCTCCGTCATATCCTGGGGCTGAAATTCAATCGTGAGACTGGCCGGCACGGTGTCCTGATGAACGGCGTGAACTATCATTCCAAACGTCTGGCAGAACATTTCCAAAAATACGGTCAGCAGAGTGTCGAAGTCAGTATCGATCCCGAAAATATGGGGCACATTTCTGTCTGGTTAGAGCGCGGAAAATACAGTGGGTGGTCTACGCTGGGCGCAAGAATCGAAGGGCTCGAAGGGGTATCGTTCGCCTCCTGGGAGCGGTCAGTCTTTGAATTGCGTCAGAACAATCGCGCGGCCGCCAGTTTGACTCAGAGTGTGGTGGACCGTGCCATTCGCAGGATCAAGGAGATCGACGCTGAGCAATGCGCAGTGCGGCAGCTTGGCCCGATCAAGCTCACCAGCGATCAGATCAGACGTGCGCAGAAAGAGACGTTTTGGGGTCTGTCTTTAGGTTCTGATCCGGACATTGCCTCTGACAAAAAGGCGGCAATACCTGATCCGGACGTTGGTTTCCTATCAGATGAAATTCCCTAACTTCCCGGCCCGCTGCCCGAGGAGGAGCCAATACTGACAGAGGAGAACGAGAGGGAATGGCTCTTCAGTGATGAACTCGAGGACGACGATGGAGATCGGAGCGGATCAGACGATTCCCAGGAAACCGAGGAGAAGGGCGATGAATAAGCACAGCAAAAAGTTTCAGTTTGACAAGATCATTCGCAAAACCGTGCAAGGCTTGAGGCAGCTCTACATCCCGCTATCAGAATACGACAAGCTAGATGCGCGTTTTGGCAGCATTCTTGAACAGCGACGCGCTGATGAGGCCGATGGTGTCGCATTCCAAGCTCGAAGTATCATGCTGGTGGGGCCATCCGGGAGCGGAAAAACTACTGCCGTGCGGTATCTCAAGCATAAATACAGGCACGCGCTGGCGACGGACCCGGAGAAGGAATTCTGCGAGTTTGTTGACCTTCAGGTGCCAAGCCCGGCAACTATGAAGTTCGTTGGTGCGGCTACGCTACGGGCGCTGGGATACCCCTACGCTGGCAACAAGCAAGGTCCGGCGATCTGGGATCAGGTCAAAGTGCAACTCAAATTGCGGCGGACGCTCTTTCTTGGTTTCGACGAGGCGCAAGATTTGGCCCGTTACCAAACCGAAAAAGAGCGCCAGTCAGTGGTCAACACCCTGAAGTCCCTGATGGAGAACTCCGTCTGGCCGGTAGGACTGCTGCTGTCCGGGATGCCGGATCTCAAGAAAATCGTAAATCAGGATGCACAGCTCGCTCGGCGGGTTGATCCAATCGAATTCAAACGATTGCACGCGGTGCGCGATGTCGATCATGTCATCAAGATCGTTCAAAGATACGCTGATCGGGAGCAGATCAATGTAGATGCTTCGGTTAGGAACGAAGCATTTGCCATGCGGTTGATTCATGCGGCGGACTATCAGTTTGGACTCTTGGCCGAGATTGTTGTCCTCGCGGTTTCACATGCGCTGTTTACAGAAGGGTTCGAAGCAAAACTGAGCATTCGGCACTTTGCTGAGGTCTACAGCGAAAGGAATGGAGCAGAGGCCTGGATGAACGTCTTCATCGCCGAGGACTACGGGCGCATCAATCCAAGAAAGCTTCTGGACGACGGAGACAGGCCTGAAGATGGAGAAGATGCATGAGGCCCCTGCTGAACCCAATTCTCCCCTTCACAGAAGGGGAGACCCCGTCAAGTTACGTTGCTCGGTTGGCCCGACTGTTCACGAGCACGCCCCGTGATTTCTGCTCGGATCTTGGAATGCGATGGCCCCATATCTGCTCGGCGCATTTGGACCAGTTGGAGACGTTGTCACTGCTAACCAGTGTGCCGCTTAACACACTGGATCAAGGAGCGGCCAGGTTGATTGGTCCCTGCCGGTATCTCGTCGGGCTGTCATCAGCCACCAATGGTACGCCACGGCGTGCAACCATCCGCATTTGTCCGAGATGTATTGTGGAGGCTATGGAGGCTTCTGGTCCCGGGAGCGCGTTTCAACTTCTCGAGTGGTTGGTGCTGCCGATCGGGACCTGTGCCAAACACGGCGTTCCGTTACTCCAGCTTCCCAATGCACCGCATGCACATCTCACCTATGACGTGATTGAACAAGTGGAGCGTCATAGGGATCTGATCTTGGAGGCCGCTCAGGTCGCGAAAACACATGGGCGATCCTCGTTTGAAACTTACCTGAGCCGCCGTATCAAGAATGGAGTTTGTGGTGACTGGTTAGACTCTTTGGACCTGACACATCTTCATCAAGCCGCTCTTACATTAGGCATGACACTTGCCATGGGTCGAGGCGTTAGTCGTTCGGATTTGAACTTCGACCAGGAGCGTACCGCCATGTCGGCTGGTTTCGAGGTTTTGAAGAATGGACCGGACACCCTGAATTCTGAGCTGGCGCGTGCCAGGCGCCGACCTTCCTCCAAGCGGTCTTATTTCACAACAGATATGGGCGAATTCTATACTTGGCTGAAAGACACTGAAGAGGACCCGGCAACAGCGGAGCTCAGGGCTTGCGTGCAGGATTTCGTACGGGAGAACTATCCGCTGCAGACCGGCGCGAAAGTCCTGGGTACGGAAATCTCAGCACCCAAACTCATCACGCTTGAACGTGTACGGGAGCTATATGGAGTCGGCGAGGTTCGGGTGCGAGGCATTCTCGCCCATCTTCGCGGTCAAAACGCGAGCGACCTGCTAAACATGAAGGATGTCAGCCATGAGGATCTGGCTGCCGTGCTCGATTTCTGGTCTGGGTTGCAGAATATCAAATCCATCGCGACGCAGCTCAATATCCATCCGGTTCAGGTGAAGTCGCTGATCCGGCAGAATGTTCTGGAAGCCCATCGTTTTGGAACGTCTCTGCGCTATGTGACATCCTCCTCTGTGCAGACCTTGCTGACTCAGCTTGAAGGCCTGCGCGTTGCATCACCGACGCGTCATAGGCTGCCCCTCGCAGAATACTGCCAACAGAGCTGGTTGCCCCTGGCTCGCGTTGTTGCTGATTGGGCAGCAGGCCGACTGACCGGTGTATCGAGAGACCCGGACGTTGACGGATTGGCAGGAATTCTGATCGACTACACTGAGACCTTGGAAAAATCGGAGCGCGTGTTTTCCGGCGATCTGTCGCTTAAGGATGCGGCGGCACGCCTGAGGATTAGCGTCGGTTCTATCCGACGGTTAAGGGATGGTGGATATCTGAAGCAGATAAAAGCACGAAACCCGGACACGCAGCACTACCGGTGTTACATCACTGAAGAGAGCATTCAGGCGTTTGCAGAGGTGTATGTGACGCTTGGCCAAATGGCAGAGCACATTGAGCTCGCAGCGATCCATTTGGCTCGGGCGTTGGACCGAAGAGAAATCGAGACGATCCCCTGTGACGCCGGGTTTGTTCGCGCTTATCCGAAAGAGACACAGGGAATAGTTCGTGAACTGGCGAACAGAGTTACGAGTTAATCTGATCCGACGGTTTCAGTAGCCACAGCGCCGTGGTTGCTCCCCCAGGTCTTGTTAACAAAACCATGATGTACCTTTCCAGATGGCCGTCTTGATACTGCGAGAAACCCAATGAACCGTCTAACTTTCGCGCCCAGCGTTTCGCCTGAGATCGAGCAGGTCATCCAATCTAAGCTTACCGCTTTAGAAGCGGATCATGATGTCCGAGTGCTGTTCGCCATTGAAAGCGGCAGCCGTGCATGGGGTTTCCCGTCTCCCGATAGCGACTACGATGTACGCTTCATCTATGTACATCGGCCAGACTGGTATCTGAGTATTGAGCCCGGTCGCGATGTCATCGAACTGCCCCTTGAGGGCGATTGGGACATAAACGGGTGGGATATTCGTAAAGCACTTGGTTTGTTGATCAAACCTAATCCCGTGATGTTGGAATGGTTGTCCAGCCCTATTAGGTACAGATGGAGTGACGCGGCATGTGAAAGGCTGATTGCCTTCGCAGCCAAGACGACTTTTGGAGAATCCTGTCTGCACCACTATCGCAACTTGGCACAGAAACAGTGGGACAAGCATGTTGGTGAGAGCCGGGAGGTGAGCTTCAAAACGTATTTCTACATACTGCGACCCGCTTTGGCGATCTCGTGGATCCGGCAGATACCCGACACGCCACCGCCCATGAACCTGCATGATCTCATGAAATATCAGGACCTGTCTCCCAACCTAGTAGGGCACATTGACAGGCTTTTGACTTTAAAAAGCAAAACCAAGGAAATGGGTCGTGGACAGCGCATAGCGGTCATTGATGAATTCATACACGATCAAATAGCGTGGGCAACTGTGATGAAAAAGAACGAAGATCGCCTCGACCTTAGGGCCGAGGGCAATGACTTGCTGCGGCACATAGTGAGAAAAGACGCGGGAATCGGTTCGTGATCTAACGATGGCCGCAACGGGCCAAACTGCTTCGGTCGTCTCAACGGCCACCTGAGCCAAAGTGCGCGGCGGAGTTATGGAATGCTTCCGCCGCACATACTCACCAATAATAGTGGTGGGGCTTGCGCCCATCGGGCCAGACTAGGTCGTCAGGATCAGCGCCTTTCAGGATGCCGAACGCAAGAGCCTTGGTTTTGCGTCTCGTTGGACGCGTGTGACAGGTGATGTCGTGATAGCGTGGCCAATTGCCAAGCCACCGGACATCATCAAGGTCTTTTCCGAGACGACGGCTCAGACCTAGGCGTGAGTACCCGTTCCCAAGCACGGTACGGGGACGTTTGCGTTTGTAATGGGCCATGTCATTGGCCTTTCATGCAGTTTCTGAACTACATGGCACCCTCCATCGGTTGGCTCGTTGGTTTTGGGCTGGGCTCGGATAGACGGCCGAAAACGCAGCCGGTCTGAATATCGGACTGGGCGAACAAGATCAATGGGGCGGAAAAAAGCCGCTCAATGTGGTGTTAGGTGATTGGGCCGGTAGGCTGTGGACGGACGGACCACTCAACCAGAGATCGCTTCACATAACACCCGTACTGCGACGTTCGTGGATTGTTACGTCGCTGCAATTCATGCGGTGGTCGCGAAACCTGCCATTCGATATCCGATCGAAGAAGACCGCTCTGCGGACTTTTCAGTCATTGACTCGAAACGTGTTAAGGCAGAAGAATGGATCAAACCGTAAGATGGGCAATTTGCTGGCCGTTACAATGTGTGTTGCAAGAGCGATCCAGGCTGAACCTGTTCGGGTACACGTAACCATCGAACTGAAGCTTGTTACACGATCCGCAAATAGTGGCCTCAGCAAAGCATCAGAGCTTAATCGCCACTGTCAATCCAAACATTACTCGACCGGTGACCAATTAGTGTCTGGATCATAGGCAGTAATTTCAGCAGCAATACTGAGTGTTTCCGGGCCAAAATCTGCCTCGTAGACTATGCCGTTTTCGCCAACCAGAAAGGAATGGACACCAGTTTCTCCGTAGTCTGCCGGTATTGCCAGCAAGGCATGTCCTGCAACGAAGTGATCCCCGGCGAAATAAGGGTAGGCACCCCCGGGAGCGTTAGGGCCCTGCTCTTGCAGGATTGTGTAATAATAGCCAAGAAACGGCTCGGCTTCATAGTCAGCCTGACCGTCACTCCACCCCGAAGCTGCGGCGCGGGCAAGCGCCGCACCGACAAAGCTGTCTTTTCCAGGCCAGAAGAGACCGTTTTGCTCTTCGGGATCAGAAATGATCGTCTGAGCGAATTCCATAACGCCATTCCCATTATGGTCCACAAGCCGGAAAGCTGCCTGCAGATCAACATAGGCCTCAAGCAATTCGATCACTTCCAACTCATTCAAGCCTATTTCACGAGCTGAAAGTTCCTCGATCCCAGCTTCCAGGTCAAAGCGCCAACCATCATCTTTTCGCAAAATTGGGATAGGAAAAGGCCAACCGTCTTCACCCAGAAGAAGTACAACGCCATCGTCCTCAGGCCGGAAACGATACCCCTCGGCATACATGCCAAGCATTTCCTGCCTTCTTTCTTGATCTTCCGCCGGATCACCCGTTCCAACCAGATCCTCGGCTTCAGGCCCGAAAATTTCGATCAGCTTGCTCTGATCATTAGCCTTCAAGGCATCAACAAAAGCATCCAGTGCGGTTTGCGGCGTATCAAATCTGGCTCCTTCAGAGAGAGCCGGGCTTGTGGTCGCGGCAAGCAACAAAATTGAAAATACTGATCTACGCATCTTACCGTCTCCGCTTGCCTTTAGCGGCGTGTCCACGATTGGACGCGCTTTGAGTTCTGCTGCCGGACGCCTTTTTCTTCATCGCTTGCCCTTTGGATGCCGCGGGCTTGCGCTGCGTCGATGCGGCTTTCTTCGCCTGCGGCTTTTTGGCGGTCTGCGGTCTTTGTGCGACTGGCTTTTTCGCCGCATCTGGACGTTTGGTACGATCAATGGCCTGTTGCTTTGCAGCGGCCTTATCCCGATTTGCGTTGCTCCGGTTCGCTAATGCCCCGCCTGCTACAGCCCCCGCACCGGCACCGACCGCAGCTGCTGCCGCCCCGCGGTCCCGGCTAATATCTGCAGCACCAGATTCTCGGCTCAACTTTGCACGCAGCTCATCCGTGCGACCGTCAGGACGGCTAACCGGCAAGTCGCCGCGGCTACCTTCAGGTCTTTTATGGTCCGCTATTTTGTTCCGGGCCTCCTGTTGCCGGTCAGGATCGGGGTTCCATCCGATATCCGTTCGGTCACCTAAATCTATATCATTGCCGATATTGACGTTGCCATCGACGTCTATGTCGATGTTTGGATTTCTGTAAATCGGACCACCGCCCCAGCCACCGCAATTTCGGCACCCCCAATAGTCATACCAATCATCGTCGTCGTCAAAAATTTCGTCGATCAGGGCAACGGCGCCAAACGTTAGTAGTGCTGCGCCCACAACATCCCCGGTTGACGGGCCAGTATAAACCGTCTCGGGATTGTATTGTGGGACGTATACCGTTTCGGGTTCTGTCGGTGTAATTACTACTGTGTCGTCGTCAGACACTTCGACAGTTTGCTCGGGACCTGAAACAAGAGCGCCGCTGTCAATTGCCTGATCCCGCATGACCTGCACCGCATCCATCACATCATCGGACTGGGCCAACATGGCTGTGCCGACTGTCTCGGTCCAGTCGATATGGGTGGCCATCTGACCAACAACTTCGGGAAACGCCGTCGCCAATACGCTGACAGAAGGATCCCATCCCATTGCTTCGATTTCCGGCTCAAGTTCAACGGGGTCGCGGTCGGCGTTATCCAGCAAATACCGCTCAGCCTTAACAATTTCCAATGGCTGGGTGGCCGCGACAAATATCTGTATGAGTAACGTGTCGGGATAAAGAGCAACCGGGGCGACCAATGTCTGCAACTCAGCATCAGTTAGCAGGCTGGACGAGGTTGCCGAGGTATCATCTTTTCCCGCCACATCTTCGGACGACTCTTGCGCTAACGCGAAAGTAGATACGCAAATACCGAATGCAATTAATAGAAACCTAAACATATTGCGATCCTTCGATTTCTTGAAGGATCACCTAAGACTGCGATTCTGGCAACCGGTCAGTCAAATAGACGGTTTTGGGATAATAATGTCCCCCAAACCAAGTTTGAGCGAGCGTTCGCTTTGGGCTCGAAGCCGCCATTCGGTAAAATTTTATGAATGCCTGCTGTGCGGACAAAACAGCAATTGAACGCAAGTTTGGGCTCGAAGCAGTCGTTGTTTGAATTCACCTCAACGTCTGCTCTGCGGACATTGCCGACAAAAAAGACAAAACTAAAACTCTGGTTTGCGATAGGATAAACCGTTGCCTAGACGGCCAGTTTTTGAGCTCAACCTTGTTCAAGCGCTCTTGGTTTTTTGCGCGACCAACTTAATCTTCAGGGATACTTGAACCGAGGAACTCGAACTTTCGAGTGCTACCCACTGTGATCGGTTTCTCGTTGGCAAAAAGACTGCTATCAAATGAGAACGAATTATCGGTTCCGATCATCTGAATGTGAGAATAAATGCGCTTAGCTCTTTTCATTCTCTTTCCGATTATGTTTATCGGGTTGCTTGTTTTTCTGATCTTTGGCTTGAAACCGCCCAACAGTATTAAGCTGGCTGCTGGCATTAGCGGCGGCGGATATTGGCAAGTTGGACAGCTCTACAAAGCAGAACTTGCACGTGACGACATTCAGGTAGTTTTAGTTGAAACCGAGGGGTCCGTTGAGAACATTCAGAAACTTGTTTCTGGCGAAGTGGATGCCGCATTTGTTCAGGGTGGTCTGGAAATACCTCAGGACGAAAACTTACAGTCTTTGGGCGCCATTTTTCTTGAACCTATGGTGGTGTTCCGCGGAAAGTCGAGTCCAGTCGGGGCCAATGCAGGAGAATGGGGAGACATTCGCTTAGCTGCAGGAACCAAGGCGTCCGGTACTCGCGCCGCCGCTTTAGCGCTAATTGAGGCCGCTGGGTTGCAAAATGTCGACATAGACCTCGTCGATTTCGGGGGCAATGACGCGATAGAGGCGTTGTATGCCAACGAAGCGGATGCAGCGTTGTTTGTCGCTCCACTCGATGCACCTTACCTTATGGATGCGATCTTTGATCCAGAAATCATTTTCGTCCCTATGGCTTTGGTCGATGCCCTTGCATTGAAACTTTCCGGAGCGAATTCGGTAACTGTACCGGCAGGATCAATCACACTTGACCCTCCGAGACCACCAGAGGACGTCAAGATCTTAGCATTGCGAGCTTCACTTATCGCCGCATCCGATCTGCACCCTGCAGTAACCGATAGGTTAGTGAATGCAGCAAAGAACATTCATAGCGAACCTAATATTTTGCAAAGTGCGCGCGAGTACCCGAACACGGCTTCACCGCCTGTACCACTGAACAAAATTGCCACAGAACTCATAAACTCTGGGCCAAACTTTTTGCATGGCGTCTTGCCATATTGGATCGCAGCGCAGTTTGGCAGCGTACTGTTATTGCTGTTGCCTTTGTTGTTCTTAGTACCGTTTTTGCGGATAGTCCCGTCCAGTTACGTGTGGTTTCAAAAGCGCCGGGTCTGGCGTTTTTATCAGCGTATCATGGCGCTTGAGGAGGAACTCAGCAAGGCACAGACCTCAACTGAGGTTGAAGAAGTCGCCAAAAATATCGAAAACGTGGACACCGCCCTTGCAAATCTGAATCTGCCGCTCGCATACCGCCAGGGAGCATATGATGCACGTTTGCACATAGACCTAGTTCGACAGGAGATTGCGCGTCGTCAAACTGCAAAAAGTTGATGAAACCTCAACGTTCGCAAGCAAACCACGCTAAAATACCTTTTTAATTTGAGACTTCGATACAGGTGTGTGCTTTAGTTATTGCGTGTACGCCGCTTTGGGGTCGCAGCCATCGTTCGCAGAGATTTATTTAGCGGCGGCTGTGCTGAACGAATAGAGTTCAGATTATGCGTCATAGTTACTTGTATTGAGCGTTGTTAGGTTTGAACAAAATATGAGGTTAGGAAATGATCCGTTTAGCATCTATTCTGACTATCGCGCTTGCGGCTGGTGCGCACGCCGAGGACGTCCCAAGCACTCAACCTGGCGACAGAGAGTATTCCCCCTACCCACAACAAAACTTCCCTAATCAGGTCTTTTTCGGCGATACCCATTTGCATACATCATACTCTGCCGATGCCGGTATGATCGGGAATGTACTTGGCCCTAATGAAGCGTACAGGTTTGCCAAAGGCGAAGTCGTTAAATCCAGCACCGGTGTCGAAGCGAGGTTGCGCCGACCATTGGATTTTCTGGTTATTGCCGATCACGCCGAAAACCTTGGTCTTGCGCCGCTGCTCTCAGCCAAGGATGCCACGCTGCTCTCCACGGAGTTTGGCCAGCAACTGAACGCGGCTGTCGAGGCCGGTGATCCCGTTGGCGCATGGTCGATTTGGAGCCAAGCCAAGTCCACTGGCACAGACCCATTGGCGGATTATCAGGAGATCTACCAGACAGCGTGGAGCGACATTACCTCTGCCGCGGAAGCACACAATCAACCGGGTTTGTTTACTGCGCTTATCGGGTTCGAGTGGACCTCAAACCCACAGCGGAACAACCTGCACAGGAATGTCATATTCAACGGTGGCAAAGAGGGCGCCGACAAGATTATCCCGTTCTCGAACTTTGATAGCTTCGACCCCGAAGACCTTTGGGCATGGATGGAGCAAGCCGAAAAAACAACAGGCCAAAAGCTGCTTGCGATCCCGCACAATGGCAATTTGTCCAACGGGTTGATGTTTGACGAAGTGCGCTTGTCGGGCGAACCGTTCAATGTTGAGTATTTCAAACAGCGTGCCAAGTGGGAACCGATCTACGAAATCACGCAAATGAAAGGTGACGGCGAAGCACATCCCATGCTGTCACCAGACGATGAATTTGCTGACTTCGAAACGTGGGACAAAGGACAACTCGGACCAGAACCGAAGACACCTGAAATGCTTCCGCGCGAATACGCACGCGCGGCATTGCGTCGTGGACTAGGATACGAGGCGGAAACTGGGACAAACCCGTTCAAGTTTGGCGTGATCGGCTCAACTGACGCTCATACATCGCTGTCCACGGTTGGCGAGGACAATTTCTTCGGGAAAGTCGCGGCTGTTGAACCTACTGCTGACCCGATCCGATTTGAAGAGGTCGTCGGCGGTATTGGTGGTGACGAGAGTGTTGCCCAATATGCATGGCAGACTTCGGCGTCGGGTTTGGCGGCCGTTTGGGCAAGGGAAAACACCCGCGAGGCCATTTGGGATGCTTTTGCTCGGAAAGAGGTCTTTGCGACCACGGGGCCGCGCATGCGTGTTCGCGTTTTTGCCGGATATGAATTCGACGAAACCGACCTGCCACGTGCGGATTTTGCCGCGTATGGATATGAAAATGGCGTCCCGATGGGGGCGGATTTGCAAGCGGACAGTGACGGTCGGTCTCCGCGATTTCTCATCCGTGCGCTCCGTGACCCTGATGGGGCCAACCTCGACCGCATTCAGATTGTCAAAGGCTGGCTGAACAGTGACGGCACAACGTCGGAACGTGTTTATGATGTTGCCTGTGGCGGGCGTGAACTTCTAAACGCGGCGTGTGACGGCCCGGTTGGCAATACGGTGGATGTAGAAAACGCGTCTTGGACAAATGACATCGGCCAGGCAATTCTCGCCGGATATTGGGAAGACCCGAACTTCGACCCGACGCAAAGCGCGTTTTACTATGTCAGAGTGCTGGCAATACCAACGCCGCGTTGGACGACATACGATGCAAAGGTGTTCGGAACGGAGACCCCAGACGAAGCACCGCGCTCGATACAGGAGCGGGCTTACACATCACCAATTTGGTACACTCCTCAGGGATGAGTGATATTAGGTTAAGACTGAATATCTCTTAGTCTGCTCTGGGCTCTCCGTTGACCTTAGCTGCAGCGTTAATTAATGGCCCCTATCCTTATTGGGTCACAAATGCTTGACGTTTGGGTCAGAAATGAATGACGTGATTGACCGATTTAATGAGGTTTTGGCCGTCGATTGAGTCAAATATCAGTGACGTTCCACATTTACTATTGAACGTCACACGAACCTGACCCAACCGTCACAGTTGGACCAGAAACGGGGTGAACGTTCGACATCGGAAGGCACCCCCGATGTTGGACATCAATTGATTTTGGCCTCTGCGTCTTAAACTGATCCAAAATTCCCATTTTAATTCTCCCGCAGAGGGTTTCGTTTGATCTGGCTTCCCTTTTGGAAAATCTGGGCTGATTTGCAGATCAGACAGCGAAGCTGCCTGTTTCTGCCGATCTGCCACGTGGCGGACGCGGGAGGGGGCGAAGCAATGCTATTCGATAGCGGTGGTGCGGCCCGCAGGCATAGCCGAGGACACGGTCCTGTCTAATAGCGTTGCCCGAGGGGGAGGGCCGCGCCCTCACCCTGGCCCACGAAGGGAAAGTAAGGGGAAAGAGCGCCCGCCGCCATTTGCGATTGTACCATTCTGTCAAACTGCAAAAAGCAATAGGAGGCCACCAAGCAGACCTTCGCTGCGAGTGTTGCCGCTTGCGCAAGTCTGGTCGCAATGGTTTGGGTAGTAGAACGGGCAGAGTTCTTTCTCTGACACTTGGGTTGTTGACATGAAGCACGCAACTGCTGGCAATCTGACACGCGGCTTTGGCCGATGTGCGGTCAGTTCTTTGCGTGTCACTCAATCTGCAAAGTCTTGGATTGAATGTCCGGTTTGGGCCGCCTGTGTAATATGATTGGGGCTTCTGATGGATGCTGCAATGATTTCGGTTTCAAGGCAATAATTGTCGAATATGCTTCGGATATCGCGGATGAGATCGATCCCGTCCAAACTGATGTCGTCCAATCTGCCAATGAAAGGCGACACATAGGTCGCGCCGGCTTTCGCAGCTAAGAGTGCTTGATTGGGTGAGAAACAGAGCGTGAGGTTTGTGCTGATACCTTCCATTTTGAAATGAGCACAGGCTCTGAGGCCCTCCAAGGTCAGCGGCAGTTTGACAACGACGTTGTCTGCGAGGGACGCGAGTTGCTCTCCTTCCGCAACCATTCCTGCGGCATCTAAAGCTGTAACTTCTGCCGACACAGGCGTATCCGTAAGAGTGCAAATTTCCGCAATGACTTCTTTGAAATCGCGGCCGGACTTTGCGATTAGACTTGGATTGGTGATAACTCCATCCAATAATCCGAAGTCTATCAGGTCTATAATTTCGTTTACTTCTGCGGTGTCCACAAAGCACTTCATAAGCTTCCCTCATCGTGTATAGGACGACGTTAATTGCACTGGAAAACGTCGGTAACCGTTAGTACCAGCAGATCGCTTTTGCGTCGGTTGTGTCTGATCAAAACGCGTAACGCATACCGAATTCGGTGTAATTCTAGTTCAATGTCAGGTCAGCTTTTTTGCTTTCTCTGAAGACAAGTTCAGCATTCGGCAGATCGATATTTGTCGCGCGTTGCAGGGCGGCTTTTGGGTCAAACCCATGCTTGATCCAGCGGTTTTGCAGCCTCCTTTCAATCTCCTCCAAAGTCGGACTGATAAAAACCGTTGCGGCATAGACATCCGACAATTTTCTCCACGGGTCGCTTTTCATCAGAAGGTAGTTTCCCTCAACGACGATAGTCGGAGTTTCTGGGTGAACAGCAATCGCGTTGGCAATGGCCAGATCCATTTGGCGGTCGAATTTGGGGTGAAAGGACTCTTGTTGTGTAGACTGCAGTCCTCTGATTGCATTGCAAAACCCAAATCCGTCGAAGGTTTCTGGCGCGCCTTTTCTCGCTAGCAGACCACGCGACTCAAGTACGCGATTGTCCAGATGATAGCCGTCCATGGGTACCAGCGAGGCTAACGGAACCGCAGAACATTGTTGTGCGTTCAGCGTTTGCACAACGGTTTCTGCCAGATTCGACTTTCCGGATGCAGGGGGGCCGGCGATTGCGACAATCGTCCGAACCCCAACCTGCCTCCGGGAGGAGATCAGGTCGCACACGCGCTTTGCGTCCTGCTCGATCACGCGGCGTCTTCTTTTGGTGGTTCTTTGGCGCCGGTCATAAAGGCCACGGCGTCGGACATCGTGTAATCCTTGGGATCAATGGTGCAGAGCCTTTTGCCCAGCCGATGCACATGGATGCGATCCGCGACTTCGAAGACATGTGGCATGTTGTGACTGATCAGGATGATTGGAATGCCACGTGCGCGTACGTCTTGGATGAGTTCAAGCACCTTGCGGCTCTCTTTCACGCCCAAAGCTGCTGTGGGCTCGTCCATGATGATAAACTTGGTCGCAAAGGCGGCTGCGCGCGCAACGGCAACGCCTTGGCGCTGGCCGCCGGACAACGTCTCTATCGCCTGGTTGATCGACTGCACGGTCATCAGGCCAAGCTCGGTTAATTTTTCGCGGGCGAACTTCTCCATAGCTGGCCGGTCGAGCTGACGCATGTATTTGCCCATGAAACCCTTTTTGCGGATCTCGCGCCCCATGAACATGTTGTCCGCAATTGAAAGGGCAGGAGACATGGCAAGCTGCTGATAGACGATTTCGATACCCATATTGCGGGCGTCGATTGGAGAGCTAAAGTTTACCTTCTTTCCTTCGATCAGAATCTCGCCCTCATCCGGGATGGTGGCCCCGCAAATCGCCTTGACGATGGAAGATTTACCCGCACCGTTGTCCCCGATAACTGCAAGGATTTCTCCTTGTCGCAGTTCAAAGTCGGAATGGTCGATGGCGGTGACGTGGCCATAACGCTTCACGATCCCGCGCCCTTGGACGACTGGAGTTGTGTCTGACATTAGCCCGATACCTTTCTGATCCACTGGTCGACTGCGACCGCTGCGATGATGAGAAGACCGATCAACAGGAAGGTCCACTGTGCATCTGCGCCCAGAAGCCTCAGCCCCAGAGTAAACACGCCAACGATCAGAGCTCCGAACAACGATCCCAGAATGGATCCTCGCCCGCCGAACAATGAGATGCCCCCGATCACAACCGCGGTGATACTTTCAATGTTGGCCAATTGGCCGGAGGTCGGCGAGACCGACCCGATGCGCCCAATCAAAGCCCAGCCCGCAAAGGCGCAGATCAATCCGGACAGCATGTAGACGGACATCAGAGTTCTGTGGACGTTGACACCGGAGAGCTCGGCAGCCTCTGGATCGTCTCCGACCGCATAGACATGCCGCCCCCAGGCCGTGTGTTTGAGTGCATATGCCAACACAAAAATCAGGACGAGCATGAAAACGACGCCAACTGTAAAGGTCGCTCCACCAATGCTGAACTTGGTTCCAAAAAACTGAAGGAACGGCGCGTTTGCCTCAATATCCTGACTGCGAATGGTTTCGTTCGCAGAATACAGGAAGTTTGTAGCCAGAACGATTTGCCACATTCCAAGCGTGACGATAAATGGCGGGAGCTTAACTCGGCTGACAAGCCACCCGTTAAGGGCTCCGATCAAAGTTCCGACTGCAAGCCCGCACATAACGGCAATTGGCACTGGAATACCGTACCGAAACGTAAACTGCCCCATGATGACGGAAGAAAAAACCATGATCGCACCGACGCTCAGATCAATTCCGGCCGTCAGAATAACAAGGCTTTGCGCGGCAGCCACGATGCCCACAATCTGGACCTGTTGAAGGATCAAAGTCATTGCGAACGGAGAGAAGAACTTTGAGCCCAGAAGCAGGCCAAAAATCAACATTGCACTGACTAAGACAATAAGAGGCACAAAGGATGGATTGACGTGAAGAAGATGCTGCAACTTCCCCAGAACGCCACGCCGATGGTCCTCAAAAGCCGCAACAGTTTCTGTTCTGCTAGCAGCGGATTCAAATTCCTGGGCGCTTTGGTTTGCTTCGGACATATCTCCCCCTTTTCGCGGGCGGCGTAACGCCCACGAGATCAGTGTACAGGAAGTTTCGGTTTGCTGGTGAAAGGAGTGATGAGGCGCTCTCATGCGCCTCATTCATTAGGTCTTTTTAGCCCCAGCAGAGTTCTAAGCCTTCGGCGACCGAGATCGAATCCACGCCATCAACAGGTTGGTCCGTGATGAGCGCGACTCCGGTATCGTAGAAGTCTTTTCCGGGCGTGTTTTCAGGCTTTACGCCTTCTTCAGCCCACTTTTTGATAGCCTCGACGCCAAGCGAAGCCATCAAAAGCGGATACTGCTGGCTTGTGGCACCAATAACTCCGGCCTGCACATTTTGTACACCGGGGCAGCCACCGTCGACCGAAACGATCAGCACATCGTTTTCACGTCCAATAGATTTCAATGCCTCATAGGCACCTGCCGCCGCCGGCTCGTTGATCGTGTGAACCACGTTGATCGTCGAGTCCTTGGCCAGAAGGTTTTCCATGGCACGGCGCCCACCTTCTTCGTTGCCGTCGGTCACGTCACTGCCGACCAAACGAGCATCAGATTCATCGCCGATGACATTGGGGTCTGCCAGGTCCACACCGAAGCCGTCGAGGAAGCCCTGATTGCGAAGAACGTCCACGGTTGGCTGACTGACGTTCAGATCAAGCGTCGCAATTTTGGCGTCAGCCACTGCGTCGCCCATCTTTGCCTTCGCCCATTGTCCGATCAACAGGCCAGCTTTGTAGTTGTCTGTCGCAAAGGTTGCGTCAGCGGAATCAATCGGGCTTAGCGGCGTGTCCAGAGCGATAACCAACAGGCCAGCGTCACGCGCCTGCTGAACAGCGGGGACAATCGAGCTTGTGTCCGAGGCCGTCAGGAGAATTCCCTTTGCGCCGTCGAGAATACAAGTTTCAATGGCCTGAACTTGAGTTTCATGGTCGCCGTCGATTTTACCGGCAAAGGCCTTCAAGGTCATGCCAAGCTCTTCGGCCTTGGCCGTTGCGCCTTCCTTCATCTTTACAAAGAATGGATTGGTATCTGTCTTCGTGATCAGACAAACGGTTTCTCCGGCTGCGTGAGCAGATGCAGCAGCCACCGTAAGCGCGGTAGCAGATGCGGCAATCTTGAATAGATTTTTCATGTAGTCCTCCCAGAAAATTGTTGATGCCCCGCATGGCAGGCCAACGAGACTCGCCCTCATCCTCCAATGAAGGTCTATTTCAAGAAACTGTGATTCTAGTCTTTCTGTCAATAAATAAATAAAGTTTATTTATTAATTTACCGGAGTACCTTTTCATAAGAAAACAAGGTGTTTATGTTCAGGCTTATGGAGAGAGAAGCGCTCAACACACTGACCGGTGGGGTAAGTCAAAGCGGGGTTCGCGATCACAACGAGCGTCTGATTTTGACAGTTTTACAACGGCATGGGCCCGCCGCAGGCGCCGACGTCGCGCGATTAACGGGCCTGTCTCCTCAGACTGTATCAATCATTCTGCGCAAGCTAGAAAAGGACGCGATTCTCAAGCGTGGTACTCCACTGCGCGGGAAGGTTGGAAAGCCCTCGATCCCTATGGAATTAAACCCGGAAGGCATCTTGTCGGTTGGGATGAAGATCGGGCGGCGTAGCGCCGATCTGCTCTTGATCGACTTTACAGGTACGCCGCGTCGCCAACTTTCCACGACTTATGACTATCCGCTACCAGAGGTCATTTTCGGTTTTTTGGAGTCTGGTTTGGAAACGCTTCTGTCCCACGAGCCTCAGAGGCTTCGTGATCGTGTTTGTGGGATCGGGATCGGGACTCCATTTGAACTTTGGAAATGGCACGATCTGTCTGGGCTTGCTGCAAAAAAATTTAGGTCTTGGAGAAACGTGAATTTTTTTTCCGAGGTCGCCAAGTTCAGCGATTTGCCGGTTTTTGTGGTCAACGACGCGACAGCCGCCTGTCACGCAGAGCATCTCTATGGACGTGGGGCAGAATACCGTGACTACTTCTACTTTTTTATTGGCTCAATGATCGGCGGCGGTGTTGCATTGAACGGCACCGTGTTCGAAGGCAACCAAGGCAATGCCGGTGCATTGGGCGCCATGCGCACGACCGGTCCTTTGGGTGAAAGCCAACAACTGATCGACACGGCGTCGCTGTTTTTGCTCGAGGACCGATTGATCGAAGCGGGTGTCGACCCGGGGATTCTATGGGAGAAGCCGCAGGACTGGAGCAGCATTTCTCGCTATGTCGAGCCGTGGATTGGCAACACGGCGCAAGAATTAGCTAAGGCCGCTCTTTCAATCTGTGCTGTCATCGACTTTGAGGCCATTTTCATCGATGGCGCGTTCCCGCCTGAGGTTCGGGAAGAACTGGTGTCTAGGGTTCGCCGTTACTTAGTCAATCAAGACAAACGCGGCTTGATTCCTCCGGTCGTTGAGGCCGCTGCGGTTGGGGAAAACGCTCGCGGCATTGGGGCGGCTAGCAGCCCAATTTTCCGCCAATTTCTATTGAATACCAATGCTGGGCTTTCTGGGATGTAGAGGAAGCTCGTCGTCGTCAAACTTCCTGATCAAGAAAGAATCGCGGATCCTGCTCAAGGAGGCGGCCTTTGAAGGGCCGCTTTGGCGCGGTTGCAGCGCAGTATAGAAAAAGCAGCGGAGGACCGGATTGGGCCGTCTGCGTGATCAGCTGGCGGCGGGGCAGGAGCCTGCGCTGAAAAGGCACCGAGGTCCGTAATGAGCCCATAGTGTTCGCGTCTGTTATTTTGCGTTTTGGCAATGGTAGTGTGTGAGCAGTCTGATAGTGATGATGTTTATTAACCAACTCGCATTCACGGTCGATTGGACAACCTATTTTGCAGAGACTTACACTTCTTGCCACCGCTCTTTTTTTGCTGTCCTAATTTGGGCATTTTACCCACGCGAAAACGACTTGAACCGACCAGACCCAGAGTTCTTGGCGACCGACGCGTATTTTCGATTGGGCGATTTCGTGATTTCTGTGCCAGTGGTATCGGTGCAAAGACTTACCGAGCCGCCAAACAACACTGATCCTCTTCCGAAGTTTAGAAATAGCGGGCCATTCGGTGAGTCTCGGTGGTTTGCGACCCAAAACTATAAAACTGCGATGCGCGAATTTGCAGCTGAGCCAACACAGCCCGCGGAAGTATCTAATATTAGACTAAATTTTGGTGTCTACGGAACCTACGGCGAGTACGGCATATCACAAGAAATTTGCCCAAAGTTGTCGTCGGAGTGGAGCCGGAAGGCATGCAACAATCAGCTTCGAATGGAGCTGAAGAACCTCCCTGCTGATTTGTATTTGTCCACCGAATTGGGTCTGAAAGTATTTGAACACCATCATTTTGCAGGGCTGCCGAATGCAGAGGTGGCGGCTCTAATTGATGAGATGTACCCCATTCAAAACAAGGCAAATGTGGCTTGCGCTGACGGTCAAAATAAATGCTACGCAGCCATTTTGATAGCAGATGGGATTTATGCCGTTTGGTCTTTCATCTGCACAAATGCTCACGAGGCTGTCTGCGAAAACAAACTTATTGCAGAGGGTGCCGAAGTCCTAAAGTTTGTGGCAACTAAACTCCGAGCCGGGTAAAAGGCAAAGTCGGCTTTGTCCGCAGAGCGGACATTTGGCACTCCTTTTTGTTGACTTTTGATTGTCTGCCCTGAGCCCAGAATGACCGATGCCGCACCGTGCATATCTGCGCAAAGCCGCACTTAGTCGAGCCTGACATTGCGACCGCAGCTAAGGTCTGCTGTTTATGGTCGACTGTTACTTTTTGCTGTTTGACAGAATGGTATAATCGCAAAAAGCGGCAAGCCGTCGTTCCCACTACATTCCTTTCGTGGGCCAACGGGATTTGGACAAGCAAAACGCCCTTGGCCGTCAGCGTGAGGACGCTGCCCTCCCCCTCAGGGAACCCTATTCGACAGGGCCGTGTCCTTGGCTGCGCCTGCGGACCGCACCACCCCTGTCGAATAGCAATGCCTCACCCCGTCCAGCGTTCGCCACGTGGCAGATTAGCCGGCACAGGCAGCTTCGCTGTCTGGCCTACAAATCAGCCCTGATTTTCCGAAAGGGAAGTCAGATCAAGCGAATCTGTTTGCGTGAGTATGAAATGGGGAGCGGGTTAGTCTATGGCACAAAGGTCAAATTCACCTGATGCCCAACGTTAGGGGCGCCTTCTGATGTCGAATGTTCACTGCTTTTCTGGTCCAACTATGACGGTTGGGTCGGTCTCGTGTGACTTTCAGCATTTATGTCGGGTGGCACATAGTTTTTTCATTTCTTCCTGGTTAATTTATTGATTTTAAACAGGTTGAATTTTCTCCGACGCACCAATCTTGTCATTTTGTGACTCAAAGGCCTTCCATTTGGACACGCCACTAAAACGACCCAAAAGCGATTACGCTGAAAACCGATATGCGGTCTGTGCTGCCGCGTAGTACAGGCTTTTTTGCTCTTCCTGGGTCAACTCGGCAAACAATTCGTTAAATGCGGTCCAAACCCTTTCATAGGACGATGTAAGCTCCTCGACCGGAAAATTACTGCCTAGCATGCACCGTTTCGAGCCAAACACATGTAGCACGTGCTCAACCAAAGGCCTGATAGTATCAACGCTCCAATGTGGGTCTGCTCGCGATCAACCCGAAATCTTCATGAACGTGTTCGGAAGCGCGGCTAGCGCGTTGATACCTTCCATCCATACTTGCAGTGCATGGTTATCACCCAATGAGCAGCCTCATCTGACTGGTCCAAGTTGATTGTTAGTGCATGATCGGTCTGTGATCCATCGGGATGATGGTTTCG
>NZ_JBXWOX010000017.1:0-110561 GCF_059611125.1 Ruegeria sp. CDSB029 | reverse complement strand
GCCCGTTCGTCTATCGGTTAGGACGCCAGGTTTTCAACCTGGAAAGAGGGGTTCGATTCCCCTACGGGCTACCACTTGTGCTTGTGCCATTGGCAGATGGCCCGTTCGTCTATCGGTTAGGACGCCAGGTTTTCAACCTGGAAAGAGGGGTTCGATTCCCCTACGGGCTACCACTTCCCTGACTTACACCCCAAATTTTTCGCGGCAAAGATCCTGAATCTGTCCCCACAGCGATTTGAATTCCGGTGTATTTTCTGCAGCATAATGGAAATTCTTCATCAAACCGGTAAGCTGTGTAAAGACTTGACGGACTTCACCCTTATCCGCAAATTCCGCGGTCGATTGCGTGACATCGTAGACCAGTTTGAACGTCATCTTCTGACGCTCCAGCGGAACGGTGGCATCCACTTTGTCGAATGCGTCCTGCTGCAGATAGACCATGTCCACGAACAGGCCCTTTTGCTGGATCACGAAATCCTCGATCGTGACGCCCTCTTCACCAGTGACCTGCATCATCTGATCGACCTGCTCGCCTTTTTCGATCAGCGCCAGCAGATCGCCCACCTTGCCTGTCCAACCAGCCTCGGCGTTCTTGTCATACCAATCCGAGAGTTGTTCAGTATAGCGCGACCAACTGAGCAAGGGATCGACGGCGGGATAGAACCGTTTGTAGGCTCGTTCCGAGGACAGCCCAAGAAAGCACTTCACCGTTGACAGCGTGGACTGCGTCACTGGTTCGTCAAAATTGCCTCCCGCTGGTGACACAGTGCCGATCAACGTCAGGCTACCCAGGTCGCCATCGTTTGTTTTCAGCGCCCCAGCACGCTCGTACAGGCCCTTGATCGAACTCTCCAGGTAGGCAGGAAAACCCTCTTCACCCGGAATTTCCTCCAGCTTGCCGGAAGTCTCGCGCATGGCCTGCGCCCAGCGACTGGTACTGTCCGCGATCAGCAGAACATCATACCCCATCTGACGGTAGTATTCGCCCAGCGTGATTCCGGTGAAAATCGACGCCTCGCGAGCCGCAACGGGCATGGAAGAGGTGTTGCAAATGATGATCGTCCGATCCATCAGACTTCCGCCCGACATCGGATCGGTCATCTTGGGGAATTCGTGGATCGTTTCAACAACCTCGCCCGCGCGTTCACCACAGGCAACGACGATCACGATATCCACTTTGGAGTTCCGCGCGATAAGGTTTTGAAGCACAGTCTTACCCGCCCCGAACGGGCCGGGAATACAGGCCGTACCACCACGCGCGATGGGAAAGAACGTATCAATCAAGCGTTGCGAGGTCAGCACAGGTTCAGTCGGGTACAAGCGTTCGGACAGGGCACGTTTCAGAACCGTTTCAGGCAAGGGCCGCCGAACTGGCCACTTCTGACACAGCGTCAAAGTGTGCTCACCCCCCTGCTCGTCTTCAAGTCGGGCAACAATCTCATGGATTGACGCGGCCCCTTTCTGAACCCAAACGACCTTGTATTCGCCAACCCAATTGAAGGGCAGCATAATTTTATGGGTGAACCGGCCTTCCGGAACAGTTCCGATGCTGTCGCCTGCCGTGACTGTATCTCCAACCTTAACCGAGGGCGTGAAGGACCATTTCGCCTGATCGTCCAACGGTGCTACATCGGCCCCCCGCGGCAAGAAGGTTCCAAATTCGGAAGCAACTTTGGGCAAAGGCGATTGCAGGCCGTCAAAGACCTGACCCAACAGCCCCGGCCCCAGTTCTACAGACAGCAACTGACCCGATTGTTCCACCGGATCGCCAACGGCCACGCCGTCTGTGCTTTCATACACCTGTACATCAGCTGTGTCCCCGCGCACGCGCAGCACCTCGGCTTTGAGCCGTTCCTGACGCCCGCCCGGTCCAGCACGGGTCGGCAGGATGAACACCACCTCGTTTTTGACCAATTGGCCCGGAACTCCGGCGGCATCTTGGTTGGCCTGAATCTGCACCAGCCCTTCCTGGACCGAGACGACACGGGCGGTTGCGGTTTGAACTGGAGGTGTTTGGGCAGTCATGCGCTTACTCTCTCAAAATCGAATTCTGCGACATTGGCCATGGCCTGCTGGGCCAGTTTCTCAAATCTTGTGGCTGCGTCCTGAGCGTTGCTTTGCGCCCATCGATCAAAAATGTTCCAGATCAGGACGTATATTGCCACGGCCTCAAAATCGAACAGGTGGCGGGCGGCGTACCGTTTCAGTTGCTTATGGCTGACCGATAACAACAGTCGCTCCAGCCCCAAAGGGTCCTCGGCTTCTAACAGCTGACGCGCGTCCTTGATCCACGGCATCGGCACCAAAAGTCGGAAATCCGGGTCCCCCCAGTTGGCTGGAATATGGCGGCTCCAACGTCCAATGCCGTACGCTCCCGAGGGCGGATTGCCTCCACGCGCGCGCAGGCGCAGTGCAGCAACTACAGTGCGCAAGTCCATCCGCTCAAGGAACAGTCTACGCAAGGTTGGTTGCGGAATTTTGCCCAACGCCTGATTGCATCGCTGTACTGCCTGCGCATCCGTGACATCCATGTCATATGCACTCCAGTTCAGCGCCTGCTCCAACGCTTTCAGAACACGCGCATCCTCAGATGCAAGCGCGGTCAGGCGACGATCCAACCGCAGCCGTGACAGCGGTGGCTGCTTGGCCACAAACAGCCGTTCAGATCCCGGCAGGCTGCTGATCAGCGCGATATAGGCGTCAGGGTCTGACATCTCAGCGGATCACACCTTCCAGCACGGCACGGAACCGCGGCTGAAGATGCTCCATCAGCAGTGAGGCGACCGCCTTGTCCGTCAGGTCCAGCACAACGCCCTGATCTTCGGCCCGAACGCGGATACCATCTTGGTTGTCGTCCGATGCATGCAGCTCTACCTGTTCGCGCAACATTTCAGCTGTCAGCCCAAGAACATATTTGGTCAGCTTGCCAGACTGGATGTCATCCGCGTTCTGCTTGATGTCTTCCTGCGTCGCGACTTTGGCAGGCAGAATGACCTGGACCTTGCCATCCAGATTGACGCCATCAGCCTCTTGACCGACGACCTCCAAAATCATCTGTTTCAGCAATTTCGGGTCAGCCATTTCCTTGGTCACCAGACGTTCGACATCTTCACGAAACCGGTCGGTCAATCCACCTTTCATGGTCAGAACTGCATCACGCATGGCGGTATTCAACGCCTCTTCTCCCGCCGCGCGGTATTTGTCGGAATCGCTGCGCGCCTTTTTCTGATAGTCGTCCGCTTCGCGTTTCGCGTCAGCCAAGATTTTGGCGGCTTCGGCCTTGGCCTCTGACCGCAGTTTTTCAGCGTCAGCCTGACCAGCCGCCACGCCATCATTTCGCAGCTTATCGATCAGGGCATCCACACCGTGTGAAATCATGCCATCCTGCGCCATCAGCTGATCCCCGCGCTGATCACCAGAGCAAAGACAAAGGCAAAGACGCCGAACCCTTCGATGATCGCCGCCGGAGCCAGTGCCAGGCCAAAGATCTCGGGCTTTTCCTTGGTGGCGTTGATCGCCGCAGCACAGGCCCGACCCTGCCAGATCCCGCAATACATCAATGCGATGCCTGACAGGATACCTATCCCGAACAAGCCGCCCGCGTTTTCGGGTGTCACATCTCGGTTCAAGGTAAACATGATGACGATGCCGTAAATCACCATGGTCGACGGAAAGGCTGATACGCCAACAAAGCGACCATAGCCGCCTTCAGTTTCTGTCATGGCGCCAATACTGGCCATGCCGGCGATGGAGCACCCGATCGCGCTGGAGGCCGCGCCCAACGCCATAGGCGCGTAAATGCCCAGCCAACCCAATGTCAAAACAAGCTCATTCATTCCTGAACCTCCTTGCGGGCGAACGGGCGAAAGACAACGCCTTCGTCCGGCAGACCCCATTTTAAGAATTCGATGTAATTGAGACGTAATCCGTGGACGACGCCGCTCATCATGGCGAGGGCGAAGTTGAGAATATGGCCGATGATTAGGATCAGCAGGGCAAGCAGAACGCCGAGCCCCTTGAGGGACTGCATCACCGACCCCGCCAGATCGTTGAACGTGATCGCCAATGAGGCTGAGGCCAGACCTAACGCAAACAGCCGCATGTAGCTAAGCACATCGCCAAATGCACCCATCGCCCCGGCAAGGCTTTGCAGCCCTTCGATCAGCCGCCATAACCAGTCGGTTGGTTTCTTGATGACCCGCTCGCTTGAGAACCAGACGATGGCCAGAACCCCGATCCCCATCAAGGCCGCACCCGGCACCGGAGAATTGCCCTTCATGTAGCTAAGCCACAAAATGAATCCTCCAATCAGCGCCGCGATCCAGCCCAGATTGGCAATGGCGTTTCGGTGCCCCCAAGCCGCGCGGGCGGCAAGCGCATTGGCCAGCACCAGATGCAATACGCCAACGACAATCGAAACCATCATCATCGCGCCGAAATTGTTCAGGTCGAGCAGTTTGAGCTTGGACCAGAACGACCCCTCAGTTGGCGATACGCCGAAATAGCTGCCGACCAATATGCCGTACAGGATCGTCGCCCCCGAGATGATCACGCCAAAGCGTCGCCAGGAACGCTCATGTGGTGTGCGATCAAGGCGTTTCCAAAACAACAAGAGCCCCGCCAAGATAATTGCCCCGTACCCGGCATCGGCCACGATCATCGCAAAGAAGATCGCGAACGAAACGGCGACGATGACGCTAGGGTCCCAATCCTTGTAACCCGGCACTTGATAAAACAGTGCCAAGTCTACAGCAGCACTGCGCTTTTCTGGTTGTTCTAACAAGGTGGGCGGGCTGTCTTCGGGGCCGGGTTCTTCGATCAGCACAGCGGCATCCTTGGCGTTTGCCATGTCCAGAACCGCATCTATACGATCCTCGGGCACCCAGCCCTGAAGGGCAAACATCGCCTCTTCGTCGCGCACCTTTTGGGTAGCATGGGCCAGCTCAGCCGCACTTTCGGCAACCGACAGGTTCCGGCGCATCAGTGTCAGGTATCGGGTCTGCGCGACGCGCTCAGCCTCAAGCGCTTCGATGGCGATCTCAGCCTCTTCCAGTTGCGCCTCAAGCTCGTGAATGGGCAGCGATCCTGTGTGCGTGCGCGGGACTGGAAGGATATCGTCATCCGGCTCATCCGGGTCGATCAGCACGGCATAGATGAACCTATGGTCCTGCTCGAGTATAGCCCAGGGCATATCCAGGGCTTCCAACGCATCGCGATGCTTGAGCGGCAGTTGATAGAACCACAATCGGTTCCCTGCTAATACATCGTCGGGTGGAAAATCCAGGTCACCCCAAGGGCGAACCTGCGCGATCCGGTTGGCCAGAAAATCCCTTTGGTCCGTCATGTCACGGGTCCGTTGCATCAGGTCCAGCACATCCTTGACGAACTGCTCCATGTCAAAACCGGGGTCGCGCTGGATTTGTCGGCGCGGTTCGGACACGTCATGCAGGAACCGCAGCGCCTTATAGGCGTCCCGCGCACCACGCTCGCTGATCTTTTCCGGTTCAGGGGGCGGCGGGACCAGCGGCAGGACGTGCATGCATCCCAATTCCTGCAGCGCCTCAAGCGTTTCGGTCTTTTGATTTGATCGCCCGACCAGTGACAGTTTCTTGAGGCGCGCGACACTCATGACACCGCCTCCTGCGCATGTTTGCGCTTTGAGATTTTCGACCGGACCACGGCCTGCATCTGTTCATCACTCAGATAAATGCGGATTTTCTTTATGTTCGCTTTGGCGCGCGGGATCAGAACCTTTTCGAACAGATTGACACGCTGGGTGATGGTGGCCACAGCCCTATCGAATATCTTCACCCGCTCTTCGGCCACTTTGACCCGTAGACGCGCCTCGATCATATCGTGCAGCAACCGGGCCGCCGCATCGACCCAATGAGGTTTGGCCAGATAGGAATACAGACGCACCGCGACCTCGATCCGGTCTAGCGCAGGCATCTTTACGCCCACGACGTTGACCTCTTTGACTTTGTAGTCTTTCAGCGCGACCAACCCGTCCAGATCAACGCCTTGCTGCGCCAGCATCGGCAGTTTTTCTCCAACCTTTTGCGCCAGTTCCTGCACCTCATCCTGAAGGCGCTGCACATCTTCGCGCGCCTTCGCGCGCTCGGCCATCAATTGCTGACGCTTAAGGTCCAGCGATGGCAAGAACCGCTCATAGCTTTTCAGCTGCGTCTGCTCGCGCGCGAGCGACGATTTATTCAGCTGAAACCGCGCCATCGGCATCCTTTGGGAAATACTTTTCGATCAGGGCCTGTTTCATCAGTAGCTGCTCAGGTGCGAAACACTCGGCCAGAGTTTTCCACCCCAAATCCAGCGCATCTTCCAGCGAGATTGAAACGTTGATGTCCATGAACCGGGTCTTGAACAGGTCACCAAACTTCAACAACTGATGGTCGTAATCCGAAAGGTCGAACGCCATTGCCTGTTTCTGCGCGGCGTCGCGACTTTCGGAATAGAACCGGATCATCGTGTTCATGATCTGCCCGTGATCCTCGCGCGTCGTCTTGCCGATCACGTTCTGCTTGAGCCGTGAGAGGCTGCCGAACGGGTCAATCACTCCCGAGTGCAAATAGATCTGCCCCTCGGTGATATAGCCCGTGTTGTCGGGCACCGGATGGGTCACGTCATTGCCGGGCATCGTCGTAACGGTGAGCACAGTGACCGATCCGCCCTTGGCATAGTCGCAGGCTTTTTCGTATCGGCGGGCCAGCTGGGAATAGAGGTCGCCCATATAGCCACGCTGCGACGGTACGCGCTCTTGGCTGATACCAACTTCCTTCATCGCGTCGGCATAAGCGGTCATATCAGTCAGTAGAACCAGCACGCGTTTGCCTTCTTCCACCGCGAATTTTTCGGCCACGGCCAGCGCCATATCGGGTACCAGCAGCCGTTCGACCAGCGGGTCCATCGCCTGGTTGACGAACATCACTGTCCGGGAAAATACGCCCGCATCCTCGAAGGACGTCCTGAAAGTAAAGTAGTCGTCAAAGATCAGCCCCAGCCCGCCAAACACCACGATATCCGCATCCGCCTGAATACCAATTCTGCTGAGGAACGCGTTGAACGGCTCACCCGAGACCGAAAAAATCGGGATTTTCTGACTTTCGACCAACGTGTTGAACACGTCGATCATCGGCACATCCGTTCGGATCATCTTGTTGGGAACGGCGCGTTCCGCAGGGTTCACGGTCGGCCCGCCAATATCCACGCGCGGTTCGGATGACAGGTCGGGTCCGCCATCGATTGAAACGCCCGCGCCATCAAAAACGCGGCCCAGAATGTTCTGCGAATACGGCGTCTGCATCGGATGACACAGGAACGTCGCCGTCGCCTCGGTCGAGATGCCCTTGGTGCCGGAAAACACCTGCAGGGTGACAACATCCCGGTCAATGAAAATCGCCTGCGCCAGTGTCTTGTGGCCGTCCACGGTTTCGATCACGGCCAGATCGTTGAAACGCACCGCTGCGTCGGTCGATCCGTCCAGAGGCACCCTGACCTTTATTGTGTCTCCAACAATCTCAAGAACACGCGTGTACTTCAAAAGACTTCCGGACATTGCTCATCCTCGGTCGTTAAAGGTGTTTTTTGAAATCAACGCCCCGTAATAACTTGGCGTTTTTTGCAATCATAAGCTCAGCTTACAACGAATTCATGAATTGGCAAATGAGGATGTCTTTGTTGCGACAAAGGAGACGAAAACTGCCTCTGGTGACCAAAAACGTTGGTATTCAAACGCGCTGGGAGAGCTTACCACCCCCTGCGCCCGAACAGGGATTGCAGCCGGCTTTGCCCGGCAAAAGGATCGACCTCTGATGGCGCAGTCAGGCCCGAGACAACGCGGCGCACCATTACCCAGCAGATTGCAGCAAATATCACACCGCCCAGCGCCTGCCCCAACAACACACCCGGAGCGCCTGCGAAATAGGCTCCGGCCACTGCAAATGGCCACGTGCCCAGCGTATGTCGCCCCCAGTTAACCCACGTGGAGTAAATGGGATAGCCAAGGTTGTTGAAGCTGGCATTCGCAACAAAGATCACCCCGTTGAAGAAGGACGCCAGGGCCAGCGGCCCGCAAAACAGGTAGATCAGCGCCCGCGTCTCGCCCTGGGCCTGAAACAAGTTGGCGATGGGGGCACGCAGGACGAACAGCACCGCCGCCATCAGAACCACATAGACGGCAGTGAATTTTACACCCGCCAGGAACGCGCCCTTCACCCTGTCATACTGCCCTGCCCCAAAGTTCTGCCCGACAATCGGGCCTATCGCCCCGGATAGAGCAAATACCACGGAGAATGCGACAGGCATCAACCGCCCTATTACCGCCATGCCAGCCACGGCGTCTGTTCCAAACTGTGCAACCTCACGGATCACGATGGCGTTGCCGACCGGCGTGGCGACATTGGTCAGAACTGCCGGTATTGCAATCGCCCGAACCGGTTGGAGGTCATCCATCACTTGCCTCAGCGACGGTCGCGCAAATCCATGGTGCACGCGCACTGCGGGCCGGACCGCCGCTATCAACATACAGATACGTGCAATAACCGAGGCAATCGCCGCCCCGTCCAGGCCAAGACCGACAGCGAAAATCAGGATCGGATCCAAAATCGCGTTGGCCAGCCCGCCGTAAATCGTGGCCTGCATGGATCGGCGCGCATCGCCATGCGCACGCAGCACGGCCATACCGGTCATTGCCACTGCCATAACCCACATGGTTGGCAGAATGATGCTGACATACCGTGCGGCCAGTTGCAGAACTTCGCCCTGCGCGCCCAGCAAGGACAGAAAAAACTTGATATTGATCATGACGATAGCAGACACAATCAACCCAATCAGAATCCCAAGAAGGGCAACGCTGGTCCCAAATTGCCGGGCTTTTTCGAGCCGCCCGGCCCCCAACTCGCGGGCGACTAGAGCCCCGGCTGCGATGGACAGCCCCACATTGATCGAGTTGGTGAAAAACAAAAGCGTGCCCGCATAGCCGACCGCTGCGGCCAAGGCGTCATTGCCCAGCATTGAGATGAACACCATGTCCACGAAATCCACGGCAAAGATTGCCATAAGACCAATGCTGGTGGTCAGCGACATTCGGGTCACATGCCGCATCAGACTGCCGGTCAAAAAGACAGCCATGCCCGTGGATTGTTGTGTCATTGGCTGGTCCGTCCCTTTGTCCTGGAAATCAATCTGCCCGCGATGGGCACTAGTCAGCAACCTCAAACTTGTGCCGTGCGCGCCGATTACAGCCCTACCTTTTTTGGCAATCCGCATTTTGCGCCGCTACGATGATGTTGCAGTACGAAAATCCTTACCGCTTTGGATATCGGCGTCCGCCGCTGCGTCCACTGGCGCCTCGCATCCAGCATTCTAAGTCAACGGATTTTGCCGGGAATGCCTGATCGACGGGAAGGTTGCCGTTCTCAACGAACAGGACAAACTCACCCATCCCGGCGCGTACTACCTTTTCGGCGCATACGTTCGCGCAGTGTATGTCGAGGGCGGGCACGCATGTGGCCGCCGTGCGAAACGGTCGATGGCGGTGAGGTACTCTGACCGCGGGTACCGCCATGCGGGGTACCAGCCTGCACTGGACGCAGGTCTCATGGTAGAAAAATCAGTACCAAAACTCGCTCAATACATTATAAGAAATGAATATACTGAATTTACGATATTCGATTAGCGCGAAGACCTGGGGAGGATTCAATGCTTCGACTTACAACCTGTTTGATCTCTTTGCTGACACTACCAGCGCTTGTTTGGGCAGACGCGGTCCCCAGCAAAGAGGCTGCCGAGGGCACCTTTGCAGACCGCCCTTATTCGCCCTACGCCAACCGATCGTTCCCCGAACGGCCGCTTTGGGGTGATACACACCTACACACCGGATTGTCGCTGGATGCGGGCGCGTTCGGGAACACTTTGTTGCCCGACGAAGCATGGCGGTTTGCAAAGGGGGAACAGGTTATTTCGTCGACCGGCCAACCCGTCCGGCTGGCGCGCCCCTTGGACTGGATGGTATTGACGGATCACACAGACCTCATGGGGTTTGCACCCGATCTGCAGGCAGGAAAACCCGGTGTGTTGGCGGACCCGAAGGGTCTGGAATGGTACGAGGGATACAAAGCAGGCGGTGAAGATGCGGCCAAGGCGGCTTTTGACATCATCACCAACTTTTCGCAGATGACCCTGCCCGAGGTTTTGCTGGAATCCTACAGCCCCGGCGCGGATGCTTTTGCGTTCACATGGGAGCAGATCGTTCTGGCTGCCGAGCGTCATAACGACCCCGGCAACTTTACCGCATTCATCGGGTTCGAATGGACCTCGGTCCCAAAGGGGTTCAACCTGCACCGCAACGTCATGCTGCGCGACGGTCCAATTCGCGCACTGCAGGTCGTGCCACCCGTAACCCAACCCCCTTATGGCGACACGGACCCCAAGGCGCTGTACGCGTGGCTTGAAGAATACGAAGCCAATACTGGCGGCCGCGCTGTTGCGTTTGCCCATAACGGAAACCTCTCCAACGGCTGGATGTTTCCGACCGAGGACACCTATCACGGCGGCAAGGTCGACGAAGAGTACGTGCAAAACCGCGCCAAGTGGGAGCCCCACTACGAAGTCACCCAGATCAAGGGCGACGGTGAAGCGCACCCGTTCCTCAGCCCCAATGACCCGTTCGCGGATTATGAAAACTGGGATGTCGGAAACCTCGATATCACAGAGCTTAAGACCGATAACATGCTGGCCGGTGAATACGCGCGCGAAGCACTGAAACGCGGTCTGGCGTTAGAGGAAAAATTCGGCGTTAACCCCTATAAGTTCGGCATGGGCGGGGCAACCGACAGCCATACATCCCTGGCCACGGCGGAAGAGGACAACTATTTCGGTAAATCCGTCAGTGCCGAACCCTCGCCTACCCGCGTCCTGCATCCATTTGTTGAAAGCGATCTGGGCGCATTCGAAGGGCACACTCTGGTCGCGTCCGGCTACACGGCGGTCTGGGCCACGGACAACACCCGGTCGGCCATTTTCGATGCGTTCAAACGGCGTGAGACCTATGCCACCACCGGTCCGCGGATCGGCTTGCGTTTCTTTGGCGGCTGGGACTTTCAGGATGACGACTTGCTGACGCGGCTTGTTGCGGATGTGGGCTATACCAAGGGCGTCCCAATGGGCGGCGACCTGCGCCCCAGTGAAGGGGACGGAGCGCCTTCGTTCCTGATCGGTGCGCTGCGTGACCCGGTCGGGGCCAATCTGGACCGCGTTCAGGTGGTCAAAGGCTGGTTAGATGCCGATGGTGAATTGCAGGAAAAAGTGTTCAACGTTGCCTGGTCTGATGACCGCGCGCTGGACGCAGAAGGCAACTTGCCCGAGGTCGGCGACACGGTTGATCTGGAAACCGCAAGTTGGAGCAACACGATCGGTGCGTCCGAGCTGGTAACCATCTGGACCGACCCGGAATTCGATCCCGGCCAGCGGGCCTTCTACTACGTTCGCGTGCTGGAAATTCCGACACCGCGCTGGGTTTTGTACGACAAACTGCGGTTTGGTTTGGACCTGCCGGAAGAGGCGCAGCTGATCCATCAAGAGCGCGCGTATTCGTCGCCAATCTGGTACACACCTAGCGAATAACCGAACAATACACTAATGACATTGCCGGGCGGTCAACCCCGCCCGGCAATATTGCGACACGACATTGAGAACCCGAATGCAAATTCTAAAACAGCCGTTATTCCACTTCATTTTGATCGGGGTTGCCATTTTCGCTTGGTTTGCATGGGTTTCCCCGCAACAGGACGTCGCTGAAGAAACCGACACGATCACAGTCGACGGTAATGATGTCGCCCTCCTGAAAACACGTTTCCAAAACAGCTGGAACCGCCCACCGACGGAAGACGAGTTACAGGCCCTGATTGACGGGGCGATCCGCGAAGAAGTTCTTGTGCGCGAAGCACGCAAGCTGGGTCTGGATCAAGGTGATCAGGTCATCCGTGCCCGCCTGGCGCAGAAGATGGATTTTCTAACTGACGCAATCGCGGCTTCGATCGAACCCGAGCCCGAAGTGTTGCAAACCTTTCTGAACGAAAATCCGGAACGGTTTACCAAACCGGCACAGATTGCTTTTGATCAGATCTACCTGAACGAGAACGCTGAGCTGGATGCCATCGAAAACGCGATTGAGGCTGCAAACACTCAGCAGGACTGGAGCAGCATCGGATCGACAACTTTGCTTCCAAAGTCGATGCCCCTGACGGTAGTGCGCGTGGTGGACGCAAACTTTGGCACTGGCTTTTCGGCGGCTCTGAATTCGTTGGAGCCAGGCAACTGGTCCGGCCCGGTCCGATCCGCATATGGCATCCACGTCGTTCGCGTTACAGACAAACAAGACCCCATATTGCCAAAGCTGGAAGATATCCGCGATACCGTTTTACTGGAATGGCGCCGCGAAGCCGGGTCGGACCTGGCGCAGGCGCAATATGAAAGCCTGGCGTCGAATTACCAGGTCGAAACACCCGACATGGACAAGGCAGTCGAATGAAGCGGCTCTTTTGCCTGTTATTCTCGGGCTGGCTGATGTTCGCTGCACAAGCGGGACATGCACATGCACTTGACCCCGGTTATTTGGACCTGCGGCAATTGGCGAGCAACACCTGGCAAGTGCTATGGCGCAAGCCTGATGTGAATGGCCGCCCCATGGGTATCGATGCCATATTGCCCGCTCACTGTGCCCAAAACCGAGGACCCGAGCCACGGTCCGACGGAACAGCTTGGATCGCGACCTGGGTTCTTGAATGCGAGGACGATATCGCCGGTCACACCATCACCATTGAAGGGCTGGAGCAACAACGAAACGACGTTCTGCTGCGCATCCAACCCATCTCGTCAGAACCATCCACATTGCGGTTCACACCCGAGACACCTGCATTGATCATTCCAGAACAGCCAACGACCTGGTCAGTTCTGAGCAGTTACTTCCGCCTTGGGTTCGAGCATATCCTGGAGGGTTGGGATCACCTTCTGTTTGTTTTCGCTTTATTTGTGCTGGTGCGCGACCCATGGCGGTTGGTCGGGGCGGTTACAGCCTTTACCGTCGCGCATTCCATTACGCTGGCGCTTGCCACGCTGGGCGTTCTGAACGTGCCCGGTCCACCGGTCGAAGCCGTGATCGCCTTGTCGATCGTGTTCCTCGCTTTGGAAATCCTCAACCGAAAGGATGGTGAACTGCGCCTGTCCGAACAATATCCCTGGATCGTCTGCTTTTGCTTCGGATTGTTGCACGGACTGGGATTTGCTGGCGCGCTGGCCGATATCGGAGTTCCAACCGAGGATATCTTCGCTGCACTGCTGGCCTTCAACATCGGGGTCGAGGCCGGTCAGCTTCTGTTCATCGCCGCACTGTCGGCCCTGATCCTGTTATGGCGTCTTGCGCTGCCAACGATTTCGCAAAAGGCTGGCGTCGTCGCCGTACCCGTCACCGGATATGCCATCGGCTGCGTGTCGCTGTACTGGTTAGTTGAACGCGTCAGCGGGTTTTGATTGGCGTGTCCGCTAATTCGCGGCCTCTTGCAGCAGCAGTAAACACGCCTGAACCCGGTCCGTTTCGACCTGCGCCCAGCCTTCGTTTGTTAGTTTCTGGTGCTGGCGCGCCTCGATCAACACCTGCTGGGCGCCCTCGGGATCACCGGCCTTAAAAAATCAGCTTGGCGATCAAAATCAACGGGTACCGTTTGTAGTTCCTTGCACCACTGTCCCACCAGGCCTCGGCCGTCTGACGCACCCCACTGATGTTGTTAAAGGTCGGCGCATCATAAACAGTCGCCTATTTGCGCCCGGAAAATCGCAATTGCTGGTCCAGTTACCGGCGTCACCGACGGGGCATGTCACCATCAAGGACGACACCAAAGCTTTGGCCAAGTGCTACGACAGGGGCGGGCCGACGGGCGCATTTGGCCGGAACCTACGCGACGGAATGGTGGTAACCAAAGCCGATACGCTCTTAACTCGGACGAAATCCGGAGAGAAACGGGAGGGGGCCGGTACGACCGGTTCGAAAATCGATTGATCATCAAGGCGCTGAAAATCATCGCAGGCACGCTTATTCTGGGTGTCGTCGCAATTGTGGGCTATCTGCTGATCGCCCCGCCTGACCTCTTGAAGGTTGGGACGAACTATTCGGCCAAGATCGTCTGTTCCAACGTCTTCATAGCCGGGCGCGACCCGGAAGAGGTTTTGACCGTCGATGTTCAGGCCCCGGGGCATCCACTGCTTAGGCAGATCTCGATCGACGTGGACGCCGAAGCCCAAACCGTGACGGCACGTATTTTCCGGTTCTTTGCCCCCGCGACCTCGCAATATCGCGAGGGGCTTGGCTGCACCAATGTCCATGACGCGACGCTCAGCGACGCGACCCTGACCGCGATTGAGCCCTTGCCCACTGGAATCTGGCCCGTCGGTAACGAAGTTCTACTGTCACAAGATCCTGAAGTTGCGCGTATCCTGGCAGATAGCACCCTTCTGGGCGAAGGATACCGCGCCGTGGTTGTCGTGCGGGGTGGGCGTATCGTTGGCGAGACCTATGCGGAGGGGTTTGACGAAAACACGCCTTTGCTTGGGTGGTCGATGACCAAGACGGTTACTGCGGGCTTGATCGGTACCCTGATCAAATCCGGCCAGATGTCGCTGGAGGATACGCTGACCGACAGTTATCCGGACTGGGCACAGGACGGACGCAAAAACATCACCCTTAAGGACATGATGGCCATGTCCAGCGGTCTGCAATGGAATGAGGAATATGGCGACGTCTCGGACGTGACCAAGATGCTGTATCTTAATGATGACATGGCAGGTTTTGTCTCGGGCCGTCCGGCGGAAAGTGAGGTTGGGGCGGGCTTCAACTACTCATCGGGGACGACCACAGCCTTGTCGCGCGTCTGGCAGAACAAGCTGACCGATGGCAGCCTAACCTATCCGCAAGAGGCTCTGTTCGAACCATTGGGCATGACATCCGTCGTGCTCGAGACCGACGCGGCGGACACATTTGTCGGGTCCAGCTATATGTATGCCACTGCGCGTGACTGGGCGCGTTTTGGGCAACTGCTATTGCAGAAAGGCGAATGGAACGACCAACAAATCCTGCCCGAGGGCTTTACGGACTGGATGTTTGAGCCGGTTGCCGCATCTGACGGGATGTATGCCAAAGGTCATCTGTGGCTGGACTCTCCGGGAGGGTTGCCGCCCTATGAGGACGCCGTCTGGCTTCAGGGGCATGACGGGCAGTTCATCGGTGTATTCCCATCCCAAGACATGGTCGTTGTGCGGTTGGGTTTGACGCCCTCCCGGCACGGATATTCCTCGTTACCGCTGGCCGAGGCGCTCATCTCTGCCTTGCAGAATTGATAAGAACGGCCCGCTGGTCGGGCCTCTGCTCTATTCCAGAATTTGCGTTGCAATACCGGTGCTTGCCAGCTCATCTTCTACAAGGGCCTAGATCTGATCCGGCGGCGTGTTCAGAGAATAAAGCATCAAAGCAGGATCGACGCCCAATTCGATCAGTTGCTGCATTGCTTCGCCTTGCCCCTTTTGGATGCTTTCAACGGCAAAGACCACGGGGATCAGGCGTGGTTGGTCTTAGTAATGCTGATGAAGTCCGACAATGCCTTGCAATGACACGATACGCGCGACCCCATCGGCCAGAACATATGGACAGGCGGACGTGCAGACCGCGCCCGGCTGTACAGCCGATGACAACCCGGTCTCGCGAATCTGCGCGCCGATCAACAAAGCTTCGGACACGTGGCCGCCCGGGCTGAGCAGCGCGACCATGTCGGGTTGTTCTTGCATCTCGGACAAATAAGTTTCGAACCTTTCGGCATCGCCCGTTTCGATCTGACCACTCATCAGAAGGACACGCCGCAGATCACCGGCTTACTCCAGCTCAGCCAGATCTTCGAAGCTTTGACGCGCGCGCTCGACCTCTTGCCCCAGCGCCTGACCGCTAAGTGCAATGTCATGCGCTTGCTCAAGCGCTGCCTGGTAGTCGCGCACGGTGTTTTCCAAGTGCTGTTCGACCGCTGCGGCACCAGCCAGTGCAGTGGCGTTAAGCCAGCTGGACATGGCTATAATTGCAACGGATCCAACGATCGTCGACAACGTCAGGCCAACGAACCGCTGGCCGTGCAAATCGACGGAAGTAACCGCAGCATATGGCTCCAGAACAAAAAGATGCCGACGGACACCGCGATCGAGTATGCGACCGCTGCGAAAAAGATTACCGCGCCATTGTCTTCCAACAGTAACGAAACACCAAGGTAAGTGTAGATTCCCTAAGCGATCGCCAAAACACCCAAAGCGGCTGGCGTGAACGTGTCCAACCAGGCCAGATGCGCCTCAAGCTCTTTGGCCGTCCGCAGCCCCCTCGCCTCCTCCGCGGTCAGGCGGTCCCTTTTCTCTGTCATGTCACCCCACGCTCCCAATCGATAAACTTGGATAATCACTAGATAATAACGCATGCGACCATTTGATTTGGTCCCATGCGTAACTTCAAGTTGAGCGGGTTGGGGCGAAGTGTTGTGATCGTTCCAGGATTACCGCGACGGGTTCAAAACACCGGCGAGCCCAGCATGACAGAACTGCAACAGGTTCCCGATTGCGCCCTCGGCGTCGCGTTTTTGGTCAGGGCCGGAAAGTGCCCCAATCCGCCACTCCGACGTGCACAACGCCAGCATGGACGACACTGAAAAGACCAACGCCCCGGCAACGTTCGCCGGGTCGGCCTTGGGATATTTTGTGCACAGCTTGTGAACGACCAGCGAAGCGACGGGATCAAAATGGGTTTTGGCCAGCGCATGCCAGCGCGCATCAGCGGAAACAATCGCCACAATGCGCGCGTACGCCAGCCACTGCGGGTCATTACTGAATGCGCGGGTCAACAGCGGCCGCATGAAGGCTGACATCAGGTCCGCGGCGTCCCAATCGCCGCGATCCTCCAATCGGCTGATGGCTTCACGACGCTCTTGCGATAGCTCGCTGGCGCGGCGTGCCACGATGCGTTCAAAAAGCTCATCCTTTGGACCACCGTGAAAGTTCACGTTGGCCTTCTGAACCTGCGCCCGTTCGGCGATGTCGCGAATCGAGGCACCGTCGAATCCCTGCTCGGCAAAGACAAGTTCCGCAGCGTCAAGAATACGTTCTCGTGCCGCAATGGATCGCTGCGAGGGCGCCCTTTTTCTTTCTTTTACAGCGTGTTGTGCCATTTCAAAAACTAATTTGCCTTATTTCGAACGATCGTTCAAGATAAATAATGTCGCAGGAGGAGAGACGGATGGAACAGGTGCAAGTCGGAGCGGGCCAGCCGGTCACGGTGAAGGCCCGCCCGGAAGAGTGTTTTGCTCTGATCGGAGCTGGGCCCATGGGTCTGGCGATGGCCAAGACACTTGTCGAGCAGGGAGTGCCATTTCAGGGATTTGAACTGGCTGATGATGTGGGTGGCCTGTGGAACATCGATGCCCCTCGGTCTACGATGTACGAGACCGCCCACCTCATATCGTCCAAGAAAATGACCGAATTCACCGACTTCCCTATGCAGGAAGAAACGGCGGAGTATCCATCACATCGCGAGCTCAAGACGTATTTCCACGACTTCGCAAACGCATTTGACCTGTACCAGCACTATCACTTTGGTGCCGAGGTCCTGAGTACCACACCGCTGGATGCAGGCGGATGGGAGGTGAAATGGCGTGACAAGGCAGGCACTGAGCACTGCCAGATCTTTGCGGGTATCCTGATCGCCAACGGCACATTGTCCGAACCCAACCTACCCAAGTTTGAGGGAGAGTTTTCAGGCGAGCTGATCCACGCCTCGGACTATCGTTATCCGACGCAATTCACAGGCAAGCGGGTTCTGGTCATCGGGGCCGGAAACTCGGGCTGCGATATCGCGGTTGACGCCATTCACCACGGGCAGTCTTGTGACATCTCGATGCGCCGGGGGTACTATTTCGTACCCAAATACGTCTTCGGCGTTCCGGCCGACACGATGGGCGGGAAGATCAAACTGCCCATGTGGCTGAAACGAAAGGTCGACGGTGCAATCCTGAAATGGTTCGTGGGTGATCCGCAGAAATATGGCTTTCCCAAACCGGATTACGCCCTCTACGAGTCCCATCCCGTCGTCAACTCGCTGATCCTGTTCCACGCCGGGCATGGCGATTTGAAGGTGCGCCCTGACATTGAAAGATTTGACGGCAAGACGGTCCATTTCCGTGATGGTACCAGTGCTGAATACGACATGGTTCTGGCCGCGACCGGATATAAACTGCACTACCCGTTCATCGATAAGTCACACTTGAATTGGCAGGGCGACGCCCCGCACCTGTACCTGAACTGCATGCACCCAACCCGCGATGATCTGTTCATTCTGGGAATGATCGAGGCGTCGGGCCTTGGGTGGCAAGGACGGCACGAACAGGCCGAGATGGTGGCGCGCTATATCGCGGGACTGAGATCCGGAAACTCTGCCGCAAAGACCATTCACGCGGCCAAATCCCAAAAATTCGAACGTGCGACCGGCGGCATGAACTATATCGACCTGCCCCGGATGGCCTATTATGTCGACAAAGCGACCTACCGCGGTGAAGTGACCCGGCAGATCGCGGCGTTGAAAGCGGCCCAGTCATGAACGGGATCGACGATGTCGCGCTGAACTTCGATGCAGGTAACCTAAAGCTGCTGAACGTCATCCTTGCCGTCGTGATGTTCTCAATCGCGCTGGATCTTAGGATGGATGACTTTCGCCGGATCCTGCGCGGACCGAAACCGTTGCTTGTTGGGCTGGCGTCCCAGTTTTTGGTTCTACCCGCACTCACCTTTCTGATGCTGCTGGTGGTCAATCCACTACCGTCGGTCGCGATGGGGCTGATCCTTGTAGCGGCCTGCCCGGGTGGGAACATCTCGAATTTCATGAGCCATCGCGCAGGCGGAAACGTGGCGCTTTCGGTGTCGATGACAGCTTTCGCAACCGTCGGCGCGATCATCATCACGCCCGCTAATGTTGCGCTGTGGGGGAATCTTTACGCCCCAACACGAGAAATCCTGCAAAGGACAGAAATCGACCCAGTCGCAGTGGCCATTACGGTCGGCTTCATGCTGATCCTACCGCTGATCCTTGGCATGCTGGTCAATGCGCGCTTCACAGCCGTCGCCGATAAAATCCGCCGCCCGATGCAGTGGCTCTCGATGGCGATCTTCATCACATTCATCATGGTTGCGCTCGCCGCGAACTGGGCAATTTTCCAGCATTTTGCGACCATGATCATCGGGATTGTTATTCTGCATAACGCGCTGGCTTTTATGGGCGGGTATCTGACCGCGACGGCAGCTAATCTGTCGGAACGCGACCGCCGGTCTGTCACAATCGAAACTGGGATTCAGAACTCGGGCCTTGGCCTCATCCTGATTTTCGCCTTTTTCGGAGGGCTTGGCGGCATGGCGGTGGCCGCCGCTCTTTGGGGCATCTGGCACGCAATCTCGGGGTTGGCTCTGGCCGCCTTCTTCGCAAGACGAGAGGTGCCCGAATGCGCCACATCCTGATCACCGGAGCTGCGGGCTCGGTGGGCACTGCCCTGCTGCATCGGTTGGGCGATCGTGCCGACATCACGATCACCGCAACCGATATTCAAGAACCCGCCAACTTGCCGAAAAATGCACGGTTCGTACGAATGGATGTCACCGGCAACGCGCCTCTCAACGTCATTCTGGCCGAAGAACCGGACACCATCGTTCATCTGGCGTCCATCGTGACCCCCGGTCCCAACTCGACCAGAGACCATGAATATCAGGTTGATGTCGAAGGTACCCGAAATGTGCTGAATGCGGCGATTGCCGCCGGGGTCAAGCGTCTGGTGGTTACCTCTTCGGGGGCCGCTTATGGGTATCATGCCGATAACCCGGTTCCCTTGCGCGAAACGGATACGATACGAGGCAATAAGGAGTTTGCCTATTCCTGGCACAAGCGGCTGGTCGAAGAAATGCTGGCCGAAGCCAGACAAAGCGCGCCCGACCTCGAACAGGTTGTTCTGCGCGTGGGCACAGTATTGGGGCCCAAGGTCGAAAACCAGATAACGGCTCTGTTCCACAAGCCCAGTCTGCTGGGCTTGAAAGGCTCCGACAGCCCTTTCGTGTTCATTTGGGACGAAGACTTGGCCGATATACTGGTTCGTGCGGCCACGGACGGGCCTGCCGGCGTTTTCAACGTTGCGGGTGACGGCGCGCTGACCATCTCACAGATCGCGTCACAAATGGGCAAATCGGTGCGTTGGCTGTCCCCTGCGGTGGTCAAGATCGCCCTGTCCATTGCCCGCCCGCTGGGTCTGTCGCGCTATGGGCCAGAACAAGTGCGTTTCCTTCTATACCGTCCCGTGTTGAACAATGCCGCGCTGAAAGGCGAATTCGGCTATCACCCCAAATTCACAAGTGCCGAGGCGTTTGATCGCTGGTGGGAGGCTGCCCAATGAAACCAACCGCTGTCATCACCGGAGGCGCTGGCGGTTTGGGCCGTGCGCTGTCCGCCGCGCTGAGGGCCGACGGCTGGCACACGGCGTTGATCGATTTACCGGGGCCAGAGCTTGACGCGCTTGCCAATCAGGATGACGTCAGCATCTATGCCTGTGATCTGACCGACGCTGATCAATGCAAAGACACCTGCACCCGGATCATTGCGGCAAGGGACTCCATAGATCTGGTGATCTACAATGCAGGCGTCTCGCAGATTTCCGCGTTTTCGGACAGCGATATGCGCTCGCACCGAAACTTGTTCGAAATCAACTATTTCGCTGCGGTTTCTTGCGCTCAGGATTTTCTGGACGCGGTCAGGAAGGCCAAGGGTACGCACCTCGCGATCTCTTCCGTTGCAGGTTTTGCACCCCTCATTCATCGAACCGCCTATGCAGCCAGCAAACACGCGATGGAGGGGTTCTTTAAGTCCCTTCGCGCCGAGGAATCCGCCCACGGGGTTCGTGTTTCCATCGCCGCGCCATCCTTTGTGGCGACCAATATCGGGCGACCGGAGGCCGCAGACGCTGGGTTCGTTCGTCCCGGCTCTGCCTCGGATGGTATCGACTACATGGAGCCGGAAGCGGCGGCGCAAGTAATCTTGCAAGGTTACCGGCGACGTAAAGACTACATCCCTGTCGGGCGGATCGCACAGATCGCCAATCTGCTGAACCGTCTGGCACCAAAGCTCTATTTCCGTCAGATGATGCGGACGGTAGGTAAGCGACGAACGCCCTGACCTGTCAACTGACCGAAGCCTCTAACACGGATTTTAGCTTTTGTGCATCAATCGGCTTTTGCAGCAAAAGGTAGCCTGCCGTTTTGCAAGAGGTCGCCAATTCGGTCGAACGATCAGCGGAAATGATGCAACCGGGCAGTTGCCCGAATTCGCGTGTCAGTTCGGCAATGGCTTCGGTACCGGCCTTTCCGCCGTCCAGTTGAAAATCGGCGACAATGACATCCGGTAAAATCCCGATCTCGTGCAGCAGGTTTGCCGCCTCATCTTTGCTGGCCGCTTCCAATACCTGAACGCCCCAGTTTTCCATCGTCATGCACAGCGCCCCGCGCAGGTTGTCATCGTTTTCAATCAGCAAGGCAACCGTCCTGTGCAGCACGTCCGAGCGCGATTGTATCGACGGCTCACCACTATTCAGCGCATCGCGTGCCTGGCCTGCTGATGGAACCGTGATTGAAAAAACGGTTCCGCGCCCCAGTTCGGACTGCAGACGTATCGGATGTTTCAACAAACCACAGGCGCGTTCCACAATGGCAAGGCCCAAACCCATCCCTTCGGCCGCACTGGCGTCTGAATGAATACGTTTAAATTCTTGAAAAACAACGTCTCTTTGGTCAGGTGCGATCCCAATGCCGGTATCCCAGACCTGAATCGATATGGTTTTCCCCAGTCGTCTTACACCGACCAGAACCCTGCCCGTTTCCGTATACCGGATCGCGTTCGACAAAAGGTTTTGCAGAATACGCCGCAAGTAACTGGCATCGCTTCTAACAACCGCATCGGTACCCACAAATCCCAATCCAAGCCCTTTTGCTTGCGCCATAGGCCTAAAGGCGTCCTCCATCTGGGAAAAAAGCTCTCCGACCGGGACGGAAGACAAGTGAACCGATGCCCGCCCGGAATCCAGTTTCGATATGTCCAGCAGCGCCTCAAGAATGTGTTCTACACTGTTGAGTGCGCTTTCCGCCTTCGCAGCGACATCCCGCGCGTCAGCCTTGTCCAATCCACTGCCCAGCGTCGAGACGTAGAGTTTTGCAGCCGACAGAGGTTGCAACAGGTCGTGGCTGGCCGCCGCAACAAAGCGCGATTTTGATGCGTTCGCGCGTTCTGCCTCGTTCAGCGCGTCCGCGAGCTCCATTGTCCGCGATGCAACGCGCTGTTCCAACAGTTCCTTGGCCTCGACCAGGGCTTGCGCGGATTTTCTGTCTTCCGTCACATCAGTGAAAGAAATCACAAATCCCTGATCCGGCATTTCCTGCGCAAAGACTGACAAAATCTTGGCACGACCGCTGTGCATCTGGAATTGCAGCGGCGGACGTTCGGTCGAGCGATTGACCCAGGCCAGCAGGTCAGCGTCGCTCACGCCGCCCTCAAAACTGATTGTCGCGCTTAACCGGTGAAACAACGTCTGGAACGGTGCGCCCATCTGAAATTGCGCGTTGGGAATGGCCAGAAGTTCGCTGGCGCGGTTGTTCCACCCGACCAGACGCAGCTTGCTGTCAAAGATACAGACCCCCTGATCGATATGTTCCAGTGTCGCGCGGATCAGGCGCGCTTTGTCATCAAGGATACGGTCCCGTTCCTGCCGCTCGAACCGCATGATGTCGGTCACATCCGTCTGCAGGATCACCGTGCCGCCATCCGGCGTCCGGTGTTCGGATACCTGCATCCAGCGGTTGCCGCTAAGGCGGATGTTAAAGACAACGTGATCTTCAGCATGGCGCGCCATGCGTCGTTGCACCCAGTCCTTTGGGGAAACGACCCCGGGCAGGGACAGAAACCTGGACTGGCTGACCAACCCGACATAATCGGTGAACCGCAGCCCCGGTGTCAGCTTGGTTTGGATGTCAGGCATATGCAGGCCAAAGCGGCTATTGCACAGGACCATTTCTTCATCCCGGTTGAACAGCGCAAACCCTTCCTGCACCGCCTCGATCGCATTGGCGAGGTTTGCGCGGGCGGCTTCGGTTTCCTGATTGGCCTGCGCCAAACGGGCGTTCGAGTCGTTGAGCAAGTCCAACGCCCGCTCAAGGTCATCCGTCCGCGCTCGCACTTCCTGTTCAAGCATGGCAGCCCGCTGAAACTGTGCGTAAGCCGCGCCCGAGGCGTCAGTGGATTCTTCAACCCGCCGCATCAGGGCCGCGACGATTTTCAGCAGCTTTTCATTTTGCCGATCAAGCGGATCATTGGGGTCGGTCAGAGATTCAATCATCGCCTACCCGTCTTCCGGGGGGTAAATCGCGACGCCGGTCAGCGTCTGGTTCACATGGATCGAATTGAATTGCTCGCCATAGGTCGAAAACCCCACGACATGGTTCTCAGCAAGCAGTCGCGAGATCTCGCCCGTCTTTTGCTTTTCCTGTGCCTCCAGCCGGCGCAGGATGCAATCGCAGCCCAGGATCGTGTCCGGACGGGTGGTCTGTGTCAGCGCAGCGATTTCTTCCTCGAGATGCGAAACCATGTCGCGAGGTTCGGCCAGCGTCAGCACCAGCCCCTCATCAATCGCGGAAAAGAACACAAGGTCACCATTGCCCGCGACGCGCTGAATGGCCCGCACATGATGCTGGCCGCCAATCTGCACAACCAGCGGGTGGGCCGCAAAGGTAAAGGTCGTCAGCTGTTCAGGGTCTTTTCCAAGTAGACGGGCATATTCGCGCGCGGCTGGCTCGGCGTTGATTTCCTGCACAATGCGGTTTGCCGGATCGGCCTTGGTGACAACCATACGCCGCGCCGTTGGCACCAGGTGATCCGTCTTGAACACTTTGATCGGGCAGCGCGTGCGAACTTGTGTCAGGATCGCCGCGTTCTGCATGGCCTGACCGTCCATCAACACATAGGTCGCGCCGAAATGGGTTCCGTCCCCTGCGGACCCGCCGAACAAGGGCACCGGCCCCAGTCCAATGGCGAGTTCCGACGTCAGCGCATCCTCTTTCGTCGACAGCCCGTCGATCATCAAAAAGGAAAACTCATGTTTCCAATCCGGTGCGGACGCCGCCATTTCGTTACGGTTGCGGATCATCTGGTCAATGATGTCCTGCGCCGAGAAATTCCCAAGGTCGGGCACCAACAGAGTGCGCACCTCGAAATGCGAAGACGGTAATCCGATGGCGACAATCTGATCTTCGCCGTAACCGCAATCTGCAAGCTCGCCCGCTGTGGTGCATCCGATTACCGGCGTTGGCGCAAAAGCATCGACTGCCTCGGAAATAACCGCCGCCGCATCCGCGCCGGAGCTCACGAACAGAATAACCAAGGACAAAAGATCATCGCCCAAGGATCCGGCGAGTTTTTCAATCGCCTGATCCGTGTCGCGATGTACAAAGCCCGTTTTGACGATACCTGGCGCACGGGCAGCAGCTGTCGCCCACCCGACTGCTTGGTTCATCCTGCCCTCCTCCCTGAAGCGCAACGTTTTCATATGATATGGCGCGAGGGCTTATTCTTGCAAGACGCTGGCAAGAGAAGCCTTCTTGGCAAGCAGCACGGCTTGCGTACGGCTTTGCACGCCGAGTTTACGCATGATTGCAGTTACATGCGCCTTGACTGTGGTCTCGGCAATGGACAGATCAAACGCAATCTGCTTGTTCAGTTTGCCTTCACAAATAAGCTGCAGAATGCGCGATTGCTGATTGGTCAATGTGGCAAGCCGATTGGCGGCGTCGCTGTGTTCGGTTTCCGCATCGTCGTCAATCAGTGCAAAACCGTCCGGCACAAAGACGTCCCCGGAATGAACTGTCTCGAAAGCTGTACGAAATACATCTCGCTGGCTGTGCTTGGGGACATAGCCTGAGGCACCCGCGCGGATCACCTGACTGATCACACGGTTCTCTGAAATCGACGACACCACGATGACCGGTGCATCGGTGGCCGCTTTGACGCGCACCAAACCTTCAAGCCCGTCCACATCCGGCAGGTTGAGGTCCAGTATAACCGCATCTGGTCGCAACCCACCAGCAATCAGAGCAATCGCGTTTTCCAATCGATCTGCGGTGTGGATTTCACCAATACGAGTGACACTTTGCAACGTCATCGACAAAGCATCACAAAACAATGGATGGTCATCGACGATCAGGACCTTGTCAAAATCAATCTGTCCGGCATTTTTTGCAAACATGAAACTTGGCCTTCGCAATCTGGTTGTCCCAACCCTAGCAACCAGCAGGTGCCGCGCCTACTGGCGAAACGTCGTATACCCGGAACCCATGCTTAGTTAACATTCCTTTTTTTATACAAAATCGACTGACGTAGTACTGCTGTCACCTTGGCTCCGATTTGGGGGGCTTCGCTTTCTCTGGGACCCGCGACGTTCAATACCGCATTGGGTCTCGCCATAACCCAATGCTTTACTTGGCGCGCGCACGCCTCAAGCCCCTGCCCTAGATCAACGACCAGATTAGGCTTTCCGATCTCTTGCGCGAAATCGACGGTCAACTGCGTTCCCGGACTGGTCGATCCATCCAAAAACACCAGCAACGCGTCGCAGGACAAAACGTTCATCCTTGTGCGCTCGGCAACATCTTCAGACTGCGTTTCAGACAAATTGGTGAAGCGATCCGGAATGCGGCCCGCCTCATTCAAGCGGCCTTTCGGAACCCAGCCGCCATAGGGGATCTCGTTTTCCAAAGCGAACTGGAAAGCCGCCATATCAACGCCTGTTTGTCCGCCGGTTATGATTTTCACAAGACGTTCCTTACCCTAAACCGGCGCCTTGCTAGCCCAACAGACCGATTTCATGCCCGTCAATGATAATCGCCAGGTCCCAGTATTTTCTGATTTCTTCCTCGGCGGCCTGGGCTGCAGCGGCCTCTTCGGGAACGCGTTCGACACGAAACCCGAACCGTTCAAGACCGCAATAATCAACGCGGCTGAGAATGACCGGAAAAACCTCCCGCTCCATCGCGGCGGCGGCCAAAAGCCTGGCGATGCGATACGGTATCTGTGGCGGTTCATGCACCCGCACGCCGATATGCACCGGACCACCGGGTTCGCGGTCCCACAGCATAAGCGACGGTGCCAGCCGCATGTTCGGAAAGACAACCTTGCCAAGCGGCTTGGCGCCGTGATCCTCATTGATCAGATCGTCCAGCGGCACGGGCCGATTTGGCGACGCTCGGCTGAGGATTTCGAACCATAGATCACTGGTCATATCCGACCCCCAATTCGGTCAACAATTCGGCGGCCTTGACTGCCCCCGTTTTTGGCAGCTCAAAATCATTCAAAGCGGATCGGTACAATTCGGCTCCGTCATGATCCAACCAATCTGCGACCGTGCGTTCAAGCTTCATGAATTCGCGCTCGGTGATGGCGGCGCACAAGTCACGGTCGGCCATGGCTGTGGCGCGCCGTTCCTGATCGTCCAGATAGGGTGCTGACTGCGGAATAAATATCGCCGGGATGCGATGGTACAGCATCTCAAGGACCGAGTTGTAACCGGCTGCAGATATAACCACATCCGCGGCAAGACAAAGCTTGGTCGCCTCTAACGTCTGAACCACGTGGGTGTTTTTCCAACCAAATGTGGCAGGCTGAACCGTGCTTCCGGGCCACGTTACAACAAGGTGCAGGCAATCTTTGCGCGCCTCAAGCATGCCCGAGATCGCCTGCAATTGTGCAGACCTGTCCGAGGCAACCCCACCCCCTAACATGCTGACAACCAGTTGCTTGAAGTCGCGCCCGAAACGTTCCGCCAGCCGGGCCCTGAGCTGTTCTTTTTCCGCGGCGGATTGTTCCACCTGACGCACGATTGGCCCGACATAATGGACATGGTCACCATAGCTGTAGGCGTCGTTCAACTCGTCAAATGCCTCGGAAGGCACGATGACACGGTCAAACACGCTTTCGCGGCGCAGCATGGTCTGCCTGGACCGGCCTTCGGGCCACAACCCGCGCCGGATCCAAGCCGCCGACAACTTGCGTTCACGGATAACACGATAGACGGAGTCAAACACGTAGCCGCCGTCAAAAACCAGCGTGTCGTTTTCCTGAAGCACCCCACCAAGACGCCGATAAGTCAGCACGTCATTGCCATCTGAATTGGTCTTTGTATCGGTGCGCTGAACCAGAGGGATACAGCCGATACCCTCACGGCGAACAAGCGGGACACAGCTGGGAAAGGCCGCGAACATTTTTGTCATGGTGTCCGGCATTTCACGGGCAATGATACTGCACCGCTGCGCGTGGCCCAGCCCCACCCCGTTTGTCGGGAAAAACAGGGTTTTAGGCTTGTCCTGTTCCGTCTGACGCCGTTTCGGTTTCAGACCTGCAGCCGTTTCCAGACGAGAAATATCAACTGTGTGCAACCATTGCGATTTCGAGGCCTGTTCGACAATTTGCGGCACGTTCCCGATCACATTGCCGATCAGATACCCATCCAATGCGAAAGGAGTCTTGGGGCCCAGCAATGCAGGTGCGCCCGAGGACATCAGAACCTCATCGTCGGTACAGTCAATGGCAACGCCGCCCGTTGCAATCAGCTCAACCGCAAAAGCGGCCATGCGAACTCCGGCAATTCCATTACCGAACATCGCCAGAATATCCGTCGAAATTGCCAAAGTCAGCGGCGACAGTCCGGTATACAAGTAGGTCGGCAAATCGTGAAACGGCGACGCCTTGATCGCCTCGTTCTGTGCGCCGCTAACAATGAGTTTCAGGTTATAGCCACTCTGGCTGCTCATCCGGGAAAAACAAGACAGCGTCTCGGGGTTGTCCAACTCCATCGAACCCAGAACAACGGTCACGTTCGGCACCACCCGTTTGGACCGCCGCGATACTGGCCGAACATCCGCCACCAAAGGGCTGGAGGTAGATGGCAACACCGGTCGCGGTTGAAAATCTGTCAGGTCGATCACCTTGGCTTCGCGCCCAAGCGCATAGGCCAGCCGGGCCTTGGCCGCGATATAGCTTTGCTGAGTCATAAAGCGGCCCGTCGCAACAACCGGGACACTCGGGTCGAGCTGTTTGTTGCGCAACGACGCAAGAAGAAAATCATCGATCTCTTCTGCACCCAGTACGAATACACTCTGCGCCTTGTTCTCACCCGGGTCGACAAGGAACTTGGCTGCCTCGTAGATCCTGCCACGCCCTGCATCCTCGGGCAGATAATCGGCATCAATGCAAACATTGAAGCCACGTGCGGCAAGCTGCTCAGCAAAGATCAACTGCGTGTCAAACGACCGCAATGAGCGTGTGCCCACTTCGACATAGATCATTTGTTCACCCCGCTATCGGCGGACAAAACCCCCGACAGCATCGCCTTGAATTTCCCTGCAGAGTAGTTCTGCAGCGCCGATTGCGATCTGGCCACCTGATCATGATACTTCTGCGGTTGGGCGATCAGGTCGGCAATGATTGCGTCCACCTGTGATGGCTGGCAAGCCAAGACAGCATTTCCGAACGTAGCGCCAGTATCAGTGTTGGTTAGAACCACCTTACCCGCGGCAACCGCTTCGGCCACAACGCGACCAAAACTTTCCTGCCAGGTCGGCGCGGTGAAATATACAAAAAAGTCAATCATTCCAAAGAACTCTTGCACAGTTATGGCATCAAAGGGAAGCAAGGTCCAATGCGCGCGAAGAACACGGGCATTCAACAAAGCATCCGCCCCTAGGATTACATTGCACTGCGAATGGCTTGGAAAACAGCTGTCCAAATCAGCAACAACCGGGAACTTCTCGAATCCGGGTCGTGAATGACGCCCACGGCGGTCCTGTGGTGTTTCACATGGGGCGCTCATCTCAGTCTCGCAAATGTTGAACCAGTCAGAGCTCAAAACCTCCCACTGTCGCGCCACACGAGAGGTTGCCAACCAGTCTACGACACCGCTTCGATTAAACGGTGATATCGGCGCGAGTGTTTTCCTCAGCGAAATTGTCGAGGCTTCGATCTGATTTAGACAGCTTGAAACATCAAACCCTTCCGCCCCGCCCGGACGCAGAAAATTCTCATGCGTGATCACGTACAGCTCGCGCGCAATGATCCTTGTGCCAAGCGTGTCCTGAAATTTCAAAAAAGACGGGTTGTGCAAAAACACGAAATCCGCGCTGATCCGGGGTGCATCCCAAATGATCGGAATGTTCAGCTCGTCCAGCACCTGCCGCAAAACCGGTGAAACGTGTTGGTTGGTGCCAAACGTCCTGGAAGTGATCGCGTGCACGACCACCTGCCCGCATTCGGCGGCCACCGGCAATTCGGCCGCCACAGCCGCAGAAGTCCCGCCAGAGAACCGCGGCTCGATGACATAGGCGATCGTTGGTGTGTTCGATCGCCCGAAGGCAAGCATTTCTGACATCCGACTCAGTGTTGCCGCGAGGCATCGAATGCCTCGTTAGCCGCACGGTTCTCGCTGCTGGCCGGTGCACTGGTGGCATAACTGAAATCCAGATTGCCAACAGATGCGACCTCGTGAAAGCTCCGCAGCTCCAGCGACAGTTCATCTTCGCCGGTCAATAGCTCCGGGTTTTTGTCGAGGTAGGAATACAGTGCCTGAATGTCATTGGTGGACAGCATTTGGTCGATGGCCAGCAGATGCTCAAGCGTAATTTCGGCACGCGCGTTTTGGGTCGTCGATAAGAATAGCAGAGCAGTTACGATGCCGATAAGTCGTCTATCCGTCATTTTGGATACCTCGTCGGAAACAATTAACAGTACAAAATCTTGAATCAGTCCTTCTCAGTATAGCTTAAAAATACAGTCATTGGGTCGTCGCTTTCTTAAGTTTGCTCAGGACCTGACTTTTCAGTTGATTGACGCGGTTAGGGGCCTGGGTTCTGGCCGTGCTGCGTGTGTTGGTTCGCTTGACACTGGCGACGCCAGAGCCTTTTCCTGCCAACCATAACTCTACGATTCCACTAGGAGTTTTGGTGTTGGACCCTGTGAAATCCCGCAGCAATGCACCTGAGTCTCTGGCAAGGGCGGCTGCTCTTTCCTCGTCCTGCTTGTGATAGAAGCGAACGTTTGACTGGGTGATCTTAAACCCCACGCGGGCTTGCCCGTTAAGCTCATGTCCGGTCGAAGTCAGGTTGGACACAACAGAATCCACAACGCTCTGCGGAACGTTGGTCGGCGCATAAATCCGGAAGGCCACGGACATGTTTGCCGGGGCAGGCTCTGGTTCCGGGGGTGTGATTACATCATTCAGCAGGGCCGGTGTCCGAGGCAAGACCGGTGATTCCAGCGGGCTTGGTGTCACCGAAAGGACCGGTGCCCGTAAAGCCAATGATGTCTCGAAAGCGGCCGGTGTGATCAATGGGGCCGGCGCATCGATTGGCTTTGGCGCGATTGGCAATGCCGCCAATTCGACAGGCTCGGGCTGGGGTTCGTATGGCAACGGTTGCGCAATCTCGGCAGCAAGGTTTGTTCCCTCTGGCCGCACGGCAATGTCCGAACCTGTTGCATCACTTGTCTGAAGACCCTGTTCCGGCTGAGAACCATTCTCGGGCTCGGTCAAGAGGACATCCAAAGATACTTGCGTCACTGTATAGTCCAGTACACCGGGCTGGATCGGAACTACAGGCGGACGCATTGTTTTTGAGGTTGCAGCTACGTTTACACCTTTCAAAAACTCTTCGGGTTTTACCACAGTCACAGTTGTTTCAAGCAAAGCGACAGAAGTGCTGAAAATTTCCGGCGTGGATTGAAACTGTACGAATCCCAGGTTCACCTCTTCCCGCGGCCGATAGCTTAGCAGGGTTATCGGTAGTGGCGGCTGGACAAGCGTTGGCACTAATGGCGGAAAACTGGGGGCCGTGCGAGACAATTCTGGTTCGATACCGCCCGATTGCTCGGATGCGTCCGATAAGGGCGATGGCAGCAAGGCCAAGACTTGTGAATCAGCTGTGTCTGTTTCAGGCAGAATCGCTTGAGATGACGTATTGAATTCAGACGCATAATTTACAGCCAGGTCCGGCTCGCCTCTTTCAACATCGGGCAGCGGCACCGAGCCTTCGGCCGGTTCTACGTCCAGTCGTGAGAGCGCGCCTACCGCTGTGCTGTTTTGGCTAAGTTGTCCCGCATTTTCGGTTGGCCCGGACGCGTTTAATCCAGACAGGAACAGAAATATCACAGATGAAGCGGCAACACCTATGCCGCATCCCGCCGCGACCAGTCCCAACCGCATCCTGAGGCGAGTCCGGCTCTGATCCACTGTCCTTTCAATAAAGCTTTGATGCAGACGATCCGCTAACCCTTCGTTGGATAGCTTTTGGCCTGACTCCGGGGCGACCAAATCGTCCGGTATATTGGTGGGGTGGATGCCCGGCACAGGCCCGACATGTGGTGGAACAGCGCGCGCTCCATCTCGCTCTTCGCGTGCGACGTTTCTGGTCGCACGGTCGTATTTGTTGACGGTTTGGCTGTCCGCTCGCCGCGCGGTCGTTTTTTGAACCGACTCAACAGATTGATGAGAGCCGGTTGCTGGGGTCGCCTTACCTGCTTTTTCAAACCGCCCCGCCGCTTTGTCTAACGCGCTTGGCAGCCGCGCACCATTGGTTGAGCGTTTGTCCTTTTTGGAGTCAGTATCTGGCGGCTGCGAAGCAACACCATTTGCCTTCCGGGCCGCCAAGTTTGTCGCCCTCTGTTTCCGAGCTTTTTCAAGCATCTCCTCCCATTCGGGAGATTCCAAAAAAGAATAGACATCCGATACATCGTCAGTGTCTTTTTTGGCAACTTTCGGGCGAGCCTTCGGATCGCTGGCCTTTGTCATCAAACCCCCGAACTGGTCGCCGGAACACGCACTTCACTGCCGCAACTCGGGCGAACCAAATACACTCGTTAACATCAAAAAACTCAAGAAAATATGAAAAATAGTATAGAAAATTGACCGCCGGAAGACAAGCATTCAGGTGTTTTAGGCACATATTCAGCCATTCTCACGAAAAACCAACACGCAACGACAAGCCGCCAACACGCCCTTGCCGTTCCTACACTGCCATTCCAAAGGTTCAACTTTTGCCGGGTTTCGTTGATCAGGAAATGCATGGAAAAGCGACGTGCATAAGCTTCTAACTGCCGTTCCGGATCAGGTTGAAGCTGTTTCGCTGTATTAAACCTCTATATCCAAGACCAGAATTCCGTCGATGCCGCCCACGGCGTTTTCGACCAACTGCGCGCCCAGCGCTTTGTGCCTCTCGTTGCTTTGATAGCTTGCCAATGCGGCCCAATCATCGAAATCAATCACAAACCCATGCTTGTAACCGCGTTCGATCTGTTCAGGGCTTTCGCTGCAGCCACCGGTGAACCCACCTGCGCCCGGCAGGGCGTCGGTCAGGTCCGACAGGCCCCTGTAAATCTTCCCGATGGTTTCTTCGGTCACGTCGGACCGAAATTTTGTCAGAACGATATGGCGGATCATAGTTAGTTGCCTTGATCATGAGTGTAGGAGCGCAAGCGTCCGAAGAATTCGAGCGTCACCATAACTAAGGCGTTTGCAACCAGAATGTACCTAAGACTTGGAGCCTGCCCTAGATGGCCAAATACTCCTCGCGGAGGCCGGTGTCTTGAAGCACCTCGTTCGCCGTCCCATCAAATACGATAGTGCCGGTGTCCAGAATGATCGCGCGATCGGCTAACTCCAATGCTCGAACGGCGTTCTGTTCGACGATGATCGTGGTCATGCCCTGTTGCTTGACGTGGGCCAGTGTTTTTTCAATCTCGTCGACAATGACCGGGGCCAGACCTTCGTAAGGCTCATCCAGAAGCAGGACTTTGATATCCCGAGCAAGGGCTCTTGCGATTGACAGCATTTGCTGTTCGCCACCCGACAAGGTAATCCCCTCTTGCTTTCTGCGTTCGCCTAGGCGCGGGAACAACTCATACAGCCGCTCCAGAGACCAACCGACAGGCGGGGCAATCTGGGCAAGCTGCAGGTTTTCCTCAACGGTCAGCCCTGGGATAATTCGTCTGTCTTCCGGCACAAGGCCAAGGCCAACAGACGCCGCTTCGTAGCTTGTCATATTGTGTAGCGGCTGATGATCCAGCCAGATTTCACCGTGCCTTACTTCAGGATCGCCTACCCGCGCAATCGACCGGAGTGTCGAGGTTTTGCCAGCGCCGTTCCGTCCAAGCAGGGCCAGAATCTCGCCTTCGTGCACGTTAAAGCTGACGCCTTGCACGATATAGCTTTCTCCGTAATACGAATGCATGTCCCATACAGACAAGAACGCAGGCGCGGTGCTTGCCCTATTGGCGTTTTTTGAAAAGTCGGGTTTCTCGTTCATAGCTTTTCCTTACGCCGCCTCGCCCAAATAGGCTTCACGAACCTTGGGATGTCCACGGATTTTCTCTGGAGTATCTTCGACCAGCGGCGTCCCTTGCGCCAGAACTGTGATGCGTTCCGCAAGGCTGAAGACCACATGCATGTCATGCTCGATAATGGCGATGGTTATGTCGCGCTCATCCTTGATCTGTTTTAGCAAATCAATGGTGTTGTTGGTGTCCGCCCGCGCCATGCCCGCCGTAGGTTCGTCCAGCAACAACAGCCGCGGATTTTGACTGAGGCACATGCCAATCTCAAGTCGCCGCTTGTCGCCCCGGGACAGCGACGCCGCGTGCATTTCGCGTTTGTCGGCCATGTTCATTTCTTCCAGCATGACTTCGGCCTGTTCGACGACCTCACGTTCGCGAGCGATGGTCTCATAGGCATGCATCCGGAATGCCCCATCCCGCATCGCGAAGATCGGGATCAGCATGTTCTCCATCACGGTCAGCTCGCCAAAGATCTCAGGCGTTTGGAACACGCGGCTAATGCCCATCTGGTTGATCTGGAACGGCTCGAGTCCCAGAACCGAGTTGTTGTTGAACAACACCGACCCGGTGTCTGGCATCAGCTTACCCACCAGACAGTTCAGCAGCGTCGATTTTCCCGCGCCATTGGGGCCGATGATCGCATGAACCGAGTTCTCTTCGATATTGAGGTTCACATCTGTCAGCGCCTTAAGGCCACCGAAGCGTTTGCTGACGTCTTTGACTCTTAGAATTGCCATTTCTCGCCCCTTATTCCGCCGGTTCTGTTTTGCCCGACGGCGCATCGTCGGTGTCTTTTTTCTTGCGCTTGAAGCGCTTGAGCAAACGTTGTCCACCCTCAACAAGACCACCCGGCAGATAGATGACAACCAGCATGAACAGGATGCCCAGCGTCAGGTGCCAGCCTTTGCCGATGAACGGGTGGATCACGAACACCACGGCGTCCTCCAACCCGTCAGGCAGGAATGCGAACCAGCTATGCAGGACGTTGTCGTTGATCTTCGAGAAGATGTTCTCGAAATACTTGATGAAACCTGCGCCCAGAACCGGCCCGATCAACGTGCCCGTACCACCGAGGATCGTCATCAGAACCACCTCGCCCGAAGCGGTCCATTGCATCCGCTCGGCACCTGCCAGCGGGTCCATTGCGGCCATCAGACCACCGGCCAGACCGGCGTACATGCCAGAAATCACAAAGGCCGCGAGCGTATATGGCTTGGAGTTCAGACCCGTATAGTTCATCCGCTGCTGGTTCGATTTTACTGCCCGCAGCATCATGCCAAAGGGCGACCGGAAAATACGGATAGACAGGTAAAACACGACCATCATTATGATTGCGCACAAGTAGTAACCCGCGTTGAAGTCAAAGCTCCACGCGCCCACATCCATCGTGTACGTCGCGCGCATTGGCAATCCAAACAGATGCGGTAAATCCGGCGCGTTAGCGCCCTGCAGGATCTGCGGATCGTCCGCATAAACCTGCAGGCCGGTTTCCCCGTTCGTCAGGTTAAACTTGGGGTTTGACAGAACCGAGTAGGCCAGCGCAAAGCTCATTTGTGCAAAGGCCAGCGTCAGGATCGAGAAATAGATCCCCGACCGCCGCAGGCTGATGAACCCGATAAGTAGCGAGAACAGGCCCGCGACGACGACACTCAGCGCGATGGCTGGAATGACGTTGTAGCTGAGCAGTTTGAACATCCAAACTGCCGAGTATGATCCTACGCCCAGAAAGGCCGCGTGACCGAAGGACAAGTACCCGGTCAGGCCAAACAGAATGTTGAACCCGATGGCAAAGATCCCGAAAATCACGAACCTCTGCATCAAATCCGGGTAACCCGCGTTGAACTGCGCCATGGCGCTGCCCTCTGGAAACGGGTTCAGGATGAAAGGCGCCAGCAAGGTCAGGAGTGCGACGACGATCAGCAGGCTGGTGTCTTTTTTATTCAGTCCCAACATTGATTATTCCTCCATCACGCCCTTGCGCCCCATCAGCCCGCGCGGACGCGTCAGCAGCACGATGATGGCGACAAGGTAGATGATGATCTGATTGATGCCTGGGATCGTTGTGGTGGCCCAGGTGGTCGAGGCAAAGCTTTCCAGAATGCCCAGCAAAAAGCCTGCCAGAACGGCGCCTGGCAATGACCCCATTCCGCCAACAACAACCACGACGAAGCTAAGGACCAGAAAGTCCATTCCCATGTGGTAGTTCGGCGGGTTGAGCGGCCCGTACATCACACCGGCCAGTCCGGCGACACCGGCAGCAATGCCAAACATAATGGTAAACCGGCGGTCAATATTGATGCCCAGCAGGCCCACCGTTTCCCGGTCAGCCATCCCAGCACGGACAACCATCCCGAAGGTGGTGAACTGCAGGAAGGAAAACACTACGCCAATAATGCCTACGGCAAAGCCAAAATAAACCAATCGCCAGATCGGGTAGATGATTGCATTGGGATCAAAACCAACCATGGTGCCCAGATCGACAGATCCGCTCAGCACATCGGGCGGCGGGGTCTGGATCGGGTTGGCGCCAAAGAAATACTTGACGATTTCCTGCAGAACGATCGCAAGACCAAAGGTCACCAGGATCTGGTCTGCATGCGGGCGCTTATAGAAGTGTTTGATCAGCCCGCGTTCCATCACATAGCCAACCAGCAGCATGATCGGGATCGCAAACAGGATGGCCAACGGGACGGACCAGTCGATGATCGTTGCGCCGACTTCGGGGCCGAACCAGGCCTCGATATAAGGGGTTTCGACCTTCAGCGGATTACCCAAAAAGTCTTTTTGGGTTTCATCGAGGGTCACGAAACTCAGGTTCAGCAGCTTTTGCAAAGTAACGGCGCAGAACGCGCCAATCATGAACAAAGCCCCGTGGGCAAAGTTCACGACGCCGAGCGTCCCGAAGATCAGAGTCAGACCCAGCGCGATCAGCGCATAAGCCGAGCCCTTGTCCAGACCGTTGAGTATTTGCAGTAGGATGGCGTCCATTGGGCCCACCTCAGGGTTGGTCAGTGTGGATTGAGTGGTTGGGACCAGGCCCACAGGCCTGGCCGCAAGTCGTCTGACCGCCGAGAACGACGGTCAGACATTCGCCAAAAGGCTTACGCGCCCGGATTGCACTTGCCCAGTTCGCCACCGGCGAACATCGGGTGCTCGGGATCGTACTCGACCTGCGCACGCGGCGTGATCTCGACGATTTCAAGCGTGTCATACGCGTTGGTCGGGTTCTCGTTGCCGCGCACAACCAGCACGTCCTTAAAGCACTGGTGATCGGCACCGCGATACCATGTCGGACCATTGCCCAACCCGTCGAACTCAAAGTCTTCCAGAGCTTCGGCAACACCACAGGGATTGAAGGTGCCCGCACGCTCACATGCATCCGCATAAAGCAGCACTTGTGCATAACAGGTCTGAGCGGAGTTGGACGGCGGCTTGCCGTATTTCTCACCAAAGGACTTCACGAAGGCCTTGGTGCCCTCATCCTGCAGCTGCCAGTTCCAGTTCATCGAACCCAGCACGCCCTTGATGTTCTCGCCCGCACCAGCGGCCATCAGCTCGGAATACAGCGGCACGACGATCTTGAAGTCCTTGCCGTTTGCAACCTTGTCGAGCAGACCGAACTGGATCGCGTTGGTCAGCGAGTTCACCATGTTCCCGCCATAGTGGTTCAGAACCAGCACGTCCGCGCCAGAGTTCAGAACCGGTGCGATGTAGGACGAGAAGTCGGTCGACGCCAGCGGTGTTTTGACCGTGTTGACCGTTTCCCATCCCAGGGCTTCGGTCGAGGCAACGATCGACTCTTCCTGGGTCCAGCCCCAGTTGTAGTCGGCCGTCAGGTGATAGGCACGACGTTCCTTGCCCATCTCAGCCGCCAGAACTGGCGCCAGCGCCGCACCCGACATGTAGGCATTGAAGAAGTGACGGAAACCGTTGGCCTTCTTGTCCTTACCCGTAGTGTCGTTTGCATGGGTCAGGCCGGCCATGAAGATCACGCCCGCCTCTTGGCACAGGCCCTGAACCGCGACAGCCACGCCCGAGGACGAACCACCGTTGATCATGATCGCGCCGTCTTTTTCGATCATCGACTTGGCCGATGCGCGGGCTGCATCCGATTTGGTCTGGGTGTCGCCGGTGACGAACCCGACCTTCTTGCCGAGGATACCGTTCCCCTGCAGCGCCTTCGACGAGAAAGTGTTCAGGCAACCACCGTCGCCTTCGCCGTTCAGATGTTCGACCGCCAGCTGTTGCGCCAGCAGTTCATCATTGCCTTCGTCGGCATAAGGTCCGGTTTGCGGAACATTGAAGCCCAGAGTGACGGATGACCCTGTCGGCTCATTAGTAAAGGCAGCGGCCGACGAAGCCGTAAAGATCGTAGGCAGGGCCAGACCGGTACCTGCAACGGCACCGGACTTTAGCACGCCGCGGCGCGTGACATTTTTCTTAGTCATTTATTCCTCCCATTTCCATTTTTCGTCCTTTGGCTCCTCTTCCAGCAGACGAAAGCGCACTTTTGTGCATTCCAATAATGGAAATCGGACAGAAAATTTCTCAATAAATTACTAGTCTTGAAACAAAATTTTGTAAATTTGTTCACGAAATTCGGGATTTTTTGTAAAGAAAGTAACAGTCAGCTATGCCCGGGCATTGTCGCGCAAATCACGGTGGAGGCTTATTTTGTGCCTCCAGCATGGTGGCCGGAATGCTTTAGCAGTTGGGTTCAAGCTGAGCATGAGACCAAGAACTGGTCCCCCCTACGGAACTGCATCAAAGCAACGCGGCTCGCTGTCTGTTTCGATTAATCCTGATGTAAACCGGGCGCTCAGGCCAATCGGCAATAGGATTGGGTTGCGCGAATCCGGACTGCAGTGAATTTGCCGTCACCCGAAACGTGATAATTCGAGCGCGCCGATATTTGGGTAAGGTCTTGCGGCGGAAAACACATTTGAATTGAGGCGGGTATGAGTGGCGGTGCCGTCAGACAAATTCGAACTAGTCTCAGCTAAGCCAATATAGGTGCCCTTTATGCCATACCAAGTTCGCGCCACTCGGCAAGAGCGACGGTGCGTGTCAGCTTGAAGGTGTCTCAGCTGGCGAGCGATCTTTCCTGGTTGAAGTGTTTGTAGACTGAGGAAAATGGATGGAGGCGAGTTTTTGCAAACTTCGCATACGCCTGAAACGTTGCATAGCGCGCTCTCTTCGTCGGAAAGGCAGGTGCGAATTCTCAACGCGGTTGTTGAGCCAACTGCCCGTCTGTTGTTTTTCGAGAGCACCCAAATCTCTGAGCGCTGCTTTGTAGGATGCAAACCGGTCGGTCACGACCTCCGCGGCGCAACCGTGCCGTTTCATCAATTTCTTAAGGAATTTCAGTGCTGCAGCTTTGTTTCGGCGTTTGGTGACAACGGCTTCCAGCACCTCGCCCTCGTGATCAACAGCCCGCCACAGATAGTGTCGCTTGCCATTCACCTTCACAAAGACCTCGTCGACGTGCCATTTCCATTTCGAGTGTGCTCGCAATTGCTGAACTCGCTTTTGTCTGATCTCGGAGGCAAACATCGGGCCGAACCTGTTCCACCAATATCGGACGGTTTCGTGGCTCACGTCGATGCCTCGCTCGTGCAGCAGATCTTCGACATTCCGAAGCGAGAGCGGGAAACGGATGTAAAGCATCACGGCCAAGCGGATGATCTCGGGACTGGTTTTAAAGTATTTGAAAGAGGCAGGTCTGGTCAGGGGCAAAAGCTACGCAACACCCCTACCCCGCTCAAGCAAAGTTCTTCTGACAAGACCCTCGAAGGGAGTCATTATACTCCGGCGAAGAGTATTTGTTTTTTGCGATCTGCATCCCTTTGACACAAAACGAAATCGTTCTCATGCAAAAAGCCCTGAGGGGAGGACGCAACTAAAAAATGCCCAAAATCATCTCGCCCTGCGACTAGCGCAACCAAAGTTTTCACTCCGTTTTGCTGTTTCATTGACGGCTTTATGAAACGCAACGCCGCACCAATGCGTCTATCGTCCGTGTTATTGGGCCCTGATGCGTGAAAGAGATGCCCGTGATGCATGGAAGCCTGCCCTGCACGCAATTCGGCAGCAACTGCATCTTTTTCGTTCACATCGACTGTGATTTCCTGCCCACGTGACAAAAGATTGTTTTCGCTGAAGGTGTCCACATGAGGCACGATACGGCTTTTATGGCTGCTAGGAACAAACCTCATACACCCGCTTTGCTCAGACGCTTCTGAAATCGCAACCCAACAGGTTACCTCTTCAGCATCATCCAAACCCCAATAGGTCAAGTCTTGGTGCCACGAGACTATCTTCGATGATCGCGCTTCTTTTACGAAAAGTGCGGCGCTCCAAACCATGAGGTCCGGCCCCAACACTGTTGAAGCAGCCTCAATCAGCTTCGGATGGCGAAGAAGTGCATCGAATGATGGTATCAGCCTGTCCGGATAAGAATATAGAAGCTTGAGTTTCTCTGGGTCGTCTCTGAGAATGCGCTCTGCTTTTTCAAAATCATCGCGCAGCTTTTGGACCTCGTAAGCTGTCAGGATATCCAGCGGAGCTACGAAACCGTCTCTTTCATAAGTCTTTGCAATATCACGCATTCGTCTATCCATCGTCATTTTCCGGAAACGTTAACTGCACTTTCATTGATTGGCTTCGATCAGACGCGACCTCAAAGGCAGTTACAGCCTCGCTAACTTCGAAGGAATGCGTCACCAACTGGTCGACGTTTATTAGTCCGCTTCGCATCATCTCGACCGCGACTGAGAACTCGGAATGGAAACGGAAAGACCCACGAAGCACTATCTCTTTTGCAGTCAACGCCTGCATCGGCACAGTCATATCTCCACCCAGACCAAGCTGAACCAATGTTCCACCAGGTCGCAAACATGCGACGCCAGAAGCCAGAGCCGATTGAGCCCCAGAACACTCCAGTTGGACATCAACCTGGCCCTTGTCGTTTTCAAACTGCTCCAGTTTTTGCGGATCGGCGTAGGTGTTGATGACATCGTCTGCCCCGCATTCACGCGCCAGAGCGAGGGTCTGGTCCGAGATATCCGTCGCCACTATTCTGGCCGCTCCAGAACGACGTACTGCCAAGATCGTGAGGCAGCCAATCGGACCGCATCCCGTGATAAGTACCGTTTTGCCTAAGAGGTTCCCGGCTTGTTTTATCGCGTGCAAACAGACAGCCAGAGGTTCGGCCATAGCGGCCTGCGCAGGGCTCAACCCATCTGCCGGAACACATTGACTGGCTTTCGCCACGAGTTTGCTTTGAAAAGCGCCTTGGATATGCGGGAACGGCATCGCGCTGCCATAGAACTTCATATCAAGACAGTGGTTTTGCTGCCCGTTCAGACAATAAATGCAGGCCTGGCAAGGGCGGGATGGAGAAACTGCAACCAGTTGGCCTAAGTGCAGCCCCTGCACACTTGACCCGACTGTCACGATTTCTCCGGCGACTTCATGTCCTAGCACCATCGGCTGACGCAACTTGATCGCACCGAAACCACCGTGGTTATAATAATGCAGGTCAGAGCCGCAAATCCCACCCGCGCGCATGGCAATCAAGACTTCGTCTGGCCCCACGTCGTGTACGTCCCGGTTTTCCAACCTCAGATCTTTTGCGGCATGGATAACAACAGCAACATTGGCCGAAGACATTGCACAGACTCCCTATACATATTGCCAAAAGATACGGATAGTCGGTGCTGACAACCAAGGGGTTTTTGCATGATGCTTGAAATGTTCAACCTAGAGGGAACACGCGCACTAGTAACAGGCTCTAGCCAAGGCATTGGATTTGCGTTGGCCCGTGGCTTGGCTGCCGCCGGTTCGCAAGTCGTTTTGAACGGGCGCGACACCGCGAAACTAGCGGCAGCAGCATCCGAGTTGAGCGAAACAGGCGCCTCGGTACGTGAACTTTCGTTCGATGCAACCGATCATGAAGGTGTCCGATCTGCCGTGGACAACTTTGAAGACAATGTCGGCCCCATAGACATCCTGATAAACAACGCCGGAATGCAACACAGGACGGAGCTACAGGATTTCCCCGCTGATGCCTTCGAGCACCTACTACAGACAAATGTAGCGTCCGTCTTTCATGTCGGTCAGGCTGTGGCACGGCACATGATTGAAAGAAAGTCAGGCAAGATCATTAACATTGCGTCGGTTCAATCCGCATTGGCAAGACCGGGTATTGCGCCTTACACGGCGACAAAAGGTGCCGTGACCAACCTTACAAAAGGAATGGCGACTGATTGGGCTAAGTATGGCCTAAACTGCAATGCCATTGCGCCTGGATATTTCGATACACCTTTGAACGCCGCATTGGTTGCTGACCCTGAGTTTAGTGCATGGCTCGAGAAACGCACCCCGGCCGGTCGCTGGGGCAATGTGGAAGAACTTGTCGGCGCCGCCATATTCCTTGCCTCCCCTGCATCCAGTTTCGTCAATGGACATACTCTCTACGTTGATGGCGGAATAACGGCGTCACTTTGATTTATGTCTTTCAACCGTCTGCTAGGTACGACTGACGCAGGCTTTGTTTAAAGCGCCGACGCCAAAGCAATCACCACAACAACCATCAATGAAGCCGCCATCGCAAAGTTGATCCTTTGATGTGATCTCTCACTTAAATCAAGGCTGCCTAGCTTTGCGCCAGCACCCAGCCAGATCATGTGCACTGGCACCCAAACCATATTGAATATTACGATTTTTATGACGACCTCCCAAACGGGCGCATCGGGCAAAAAGGCAAACCCTGAAAACAATGCAGTGCCGACCACGTAAGCCTTGGGATTAATGAACTGAAGTGTCAGCCCGTTCGCAAAACCAAGTGGCGAGACCGCGGGGGAAAACCCGACCTTTGAGCCAGCTCTTGCAATACGCCAGGCAAGAAATCCCAAATACCCAACAGAGGCAAATAGCAGCAAAGTTCTAAGTACCGGTATAGCCAAAGCTACTGCAGCGACTCCAGAGACAACAAACATCATGTTGATGAACCCGCCCAGCATCAAACCAGCCACAAAAGCTAGCCCAGCTCGAAAACCAAATGCTGATCCAATACCCGCAGTTGTCAAAACACCTGGGCCAGGCGTAATCAGCAGAAAGAAAACCGCAACGGCAAACTCAAACACTATTCAGATTGGCCTTCTACAGATCTCTGCATTCCGGCACAGCTGTGATCACCGATCCGTCCTTAAGGTGTTGCAGGAGATTGTCGACAGTTAGGTCACCCATAGCTGCACGTGTCTCAATAGTCGCGCTACCAGCGTGAGGGAGCAGAACGACATTGGACAACTCGCGCAATGCTTTTGGAACGCGCGGTTCGTCTTCAAAAACATCAAGCCCTGCCCACCCGAGCTCACCGTTTTGCAATGCATTGATTAGGGCAGTTTCGTCGACAACCGAACCTCGACTAACGTTTATAAGAGTGCCCCCAGCCCCCAACGCGCGCAACACCTCAGCGTTGACCAGCCTATTGGTCGACGGGCCGCCGGGCGTGATGCATATGAGGACATCCACATGTTCTGCCATTTCAACCAAACTGTCGAAATATCGGTACGGGACATCCTTTTGATTGCGGGTATTATAAGAGATTTCGGGGGCCCACGGCTCCAACTTATCAACGATCGCCTGACCAATGCGACCAAGACCAAGAATGCCTATTCTTTGATTGTCCGCTGATCGTGTCAAAGGGGCATTACCTTCAACTTCCCACCGTCCGGACCGAACGTAATCGTCGTCACGTATGAGCTCTCGATAACATGACAGCAACAGCAGAACGGCGGTGGTTGCGACTTCTTTGTTCAAAACATTGGGCGTGTGCGTCACAACAATCCCGCGCTCAGCTGCTGCATTTGCGTCGACGGCGTCGTAGCCGACCCCATAGACACTGATCATCTTCAGATTACCGAGTGATGTCATCAGGTTATGCGGAACACCATCGTGCCCGTTCGTAACGATATGCGTAACATTTTCCGCGTTGAAATTGTCCAATTGATGAATGTCGAACGCTGCGGACAGGCGCTCTCGCATCCGTTCTGTGATCCCTCCGATTTGCAATAAGTCAGTCATCTTGACCGACCTTTTGCCGCTGAACACCAAGCCCATCGATGCGAAGCTCCATGACGTCGCCTTTTTTTAGGTAAACTGGTTTCGGTTTGATCCCCATTCCGACACCGGGCGGTGTTCCAGTTGAAATGACGTCACCGGGGTGCAATGTGAAAAGTTGACTTAGATGCTCAATGATCTCGGCAACCGAAAAAATCATCGTAGCAGTATTCCCGGTTTGCATGCGCTGACCGTTTACATCCAGTGACATACCAAGACTTTGAGGATCAGGCACTTCATCCCGGGTCACTAGCCACGGACCAGTAGGGCCAAATGTGTCGCACGACTTGCCCTTGGTCCATTGACCGGTCAGTTGAGTTTGAAAATGCCTTTCCGACACATCGTTTACGATGCAATAGCCCGCAACATGTTCGAGCGCATCGGCCTTGGAAACGTATTTGGCCGTCTTACCGATGACGACCCCCAGTTCGCATTCCCAATCGGTGCAGGTAGATCCGCGCGGCATGACAACATCGTCATATGCCCCTATGACCGCTGAGTTAGCCTTGAAAAAAAGTATCGGATGCTCGGGAATATCTGCGCCGGTTTCTGCAGCATGGTCCGAGTAGTTCAAACCGATGCAAAGAAATTTTCCGATTTCGCCGACACACGGTGCGATACGAGGATCACGCTCCACAATTGGCAGGTTGTTCGGATCCAACGAACGCAAATTATCTAGCGTTCCATCATCCAGCATATCCCCCGTAATATCGTTGATATGAGCTGACAGATCCCGCAATTGACCCTCAGAGTCGACCAACGCAGGCTTTTCCGAGCCCTCGGCTCCGTAACGAACAAGTTTCATTTCTGTTCCTTTTAGTGGTTATCGCGTGGCATGAAGCCTCGTGCGATATCGCGGTAGTTTTCTGCACCCTTGAGCGTCATACCACGATCCAACCGATCTACTTTTTCGCGGAATATCTCCTGCCACGGGGATTGGTTGGGCGGCATTGAATACCCACCCTTTGCCTCCAGATCGCGAGCGCGTTCATGCAGCTCTTCGAGCGAAACCAGCATATCCGCTGTGCCTTTGCCAAGATCGATGCGCAGTCGGTCACCATTTCTCACTAAGGCCAACCCACCACCCTCTGCAGCTTCGGGTGAGGCATTCAGGATAGACGGACTTCCTGATGTACCGGATTGCCGTCCATCACCGATGCAAGGAAGAGCTTCGATGCCCTGTTTCAACAAATATGCGGGCGGCCGCATGTTCACGACCTCTGCAGCACCCGGGTATCCTTTTGGTCCCGCTCCGCGCATAATCAGAATACAGTTTGCGTCGATGTTTTCTGCGGGATCATCGATCCGATGGTGAAAGTCCTCAGGCCCATCAAACACAATCGCCCTGCCCTCAAACGCATTTGGATCATCCGGGTTCGACAGGTAGGTCTCTCGAAATGCCTTTGAGATCACAGATGTCTTCATAATCGCACTCTCGAACAGGTTGCCCGAGAGATTGATGAACCCCGCCTGTTGCTTAACCGGGCTACTGACAGGCTTGATTACGTCGCTATTCTGAGACCGGCGCGTCGAGCAGTTATTGCCCATCGTCTTACCGTTCACCGTTATCGCATCGGGATGCGGCAGCAATCCAGCATCAAGAAGCTCACCGACAACGGCGGGTACACCTCCGGCCTGTTGGTAATCTTCGCCCAGATACTCACCCGCTGGCTGCATGTTAACCAACAGAGGAACGTCGTGGCCAAGTTTCTGCCAGTCATCGTTGGTCAACGGAACACCAAGGTGCCGAGCGATCGCATTCAGGTGGATCGGCGCGTTCGTCGATCCGCCAATCGCAGAGTTGATAACAATCGCATTCTCAAAAGCCTGACGTGTCATCACATCGCTGGGGCGTAGATCCTCCCAGACCATGTCCACAATGCGTTTACCCGTTTCATAACTGATTTGACCGCGCTCTCTATACGGGGCTGGAATGGCTGCTGATCCGGGCAATTGCATACCCAAGGCCTCAGCAAGCGAATTCATGGTCGTTGCTGTTCCCATCGTATTGCAATAGCCCACCGAAGGTGCTGCGGCGGCTGCGATTTCCATGAACTCATCGGTGTCGATTTCGTCAGCCGCAAGGTCTTCGCGCGCTTTCCATATAACCGTGCCCGATCCAGCGCGTTCACCTTTCCACCAACCGTTGAGCATGGGGCCGACCGACAGGGCGATCGCCGGGATGTTGACAGTCGCAGCGGCCATAAGAAGTGCGGGCGTGGTCTTGTCGCAACCAATGTTGAGAACAACGCCATCTATCGGATACCCAAATAGACTCTCAACCAAGGACAGATAAGCCAGGTTGCGGTCGAGTGAGGCCGTTGGCCGTTTACCGGTCTCTTGTATCGGATGGACCGGTATTTCGATGCACGTTCCCCCGGCGGCGATGATTCCATCGCGAACACGTTTGGACAATTCGATATGATGCCGATTACAGGGGCTCAAATCACTGCCGGTCTGGGCAATGCCAATGATCGGTTTGCCTGATTGCAGTTCCTCACGGGTCAAACCGTAATTCAGGTATCTTTCCAGATACAATGCAGTCATCTCAAGGTTCTCAGAATTCATGAACCACTTGCGAGATCGCAAATCGTTTTTTGATACTTTTGTCATTGGCCTGACCAACCCCCGTCAATTATGTGCGTGTGTCCTGTGGTGAATGCACTTTCATCGCTCGCCAGATAGACGACCAATGCCGCAATCTCTTCTGCTTTCGCTACACGCCCCATAGGCTGTCGCGCCACAAATTGTGCAAGGGCCTCTTCTCTGCTGCCCAGTTGCTCGCCCAACGCATCTACGCGGTCACGCCAACTGGGACTGTCGACTGTTCCCGGACAAATGCAATTGCACCGGATTCCTTTTGTTATGAAGTCCACGGCCACCGATTTCGTCAGCCCAACAACAGCGGCTTTTGTCGTTCCATATACAAAACGATTTGGCGCACCGATTGTGGAACCCAGTGCGGAAGACATATTGATTATCGAGCCTCCTCCGCGCTCTAGCATTCCCGGTAATACAGCCTTTGTCGTGCGCACCATTGAGCGCACATTAAGGTCCATGGCGAAATCCCACTCTTCATCGGTTGCATCCAGAATAGTTCCGTGATGCACAAACCCGGCGCAGTTGAACAAAACGTCTGGCTTCGCTCGCGCGACCCCATGATGAATACTGTCATTATTCGTCACATCCATCTCGAAAATTTCGAGATTTTCGAGATTGTGACCGCGAATCAAATTTAGGTTTTCAGGGTTAATATCCGTTGCATAGACTTTCGCACCCTCTCTTGCCATTGCAATTGCGCTTGCAAGTCCGATCCCTTGTGCGGCGGCTGTGACCAGGACGTGTTTTCCCTTAAGTCTTTCTGACATATGAATATTCCGACCTCAGAAGTGGCGACTGGACAAGTGTTACTTCGTCCCACAGATCAACAGAGAAGCAAAGAAACCTTGGCGGATTTGCAACGACTTCTGGCATGTGGGCACAGAGCCGTTAGCGTATGACAGAGATTTTGGTTTGGCCATAACCATGCGTGGCGCACCTTCGGAAGGACAGTAAATGATGGGCAAGCAGTTCAAAGTGGCTCTGTTGGGAACCGGCCTGATGGGAGCTCCTATGGCGCGAAATATTTTGCGCGCCGAGTTTCCGCTCACTGTATGGAACCGCAGCTTGAAAAAGGCAAAACCGTTGACAGCAGAAGGCGCGACATTGGTGGAAACTGCCCCGCTGGCGGTTTCGGGTGCAGACGCAATAATAACCATGCTCTCGGATGGATACGCGACCGGCGCGCTACTTGCTGACGAGGCTTTCCGCGAGCAACTCAAAACGGGGATGATCTGGATTGATATGTCGAGCGCCAAACCCGAACACGCAAGAGAGCAATCCGCGCAGCTTTCCTCGATGGGGGTGCGGCATCTGGACGCCCCGGTTTCCGGTGGCACCAAAGGTGCCGAAGCTGGCACCCTTGCGATCATGGTCGGTGGCGATCAGGACGTTATGGAGCGCGTGCGACCGGTTCTGACAGCAATAGGCCAGCCTGTGCATGTTGGCCCAAGTGGTTCTGGTCAATTGTGCAAATTGGCCAATCAAACAATTGTCGCTGTAACAATATCGGCAGTCGCCGAGGCGACTCTACTGGCTCAGCAAGGTGGTGCTGACCCCAGCGCGTTGAGGGCCGCACTGAAGGGGGGCTTTGCGGATAGTATTATCTTGCAACAACATGGCGAACGCATGTCTGATGGAAATTTTGCACCCGGAGGTTTGTCTAAGTTTCAATTAAAGGATTTGGACAACACGCTAGAAGAAGCGCGCAGCCTTGGCCTTGAGCTACCTAGCACCCGATCTGTGCGCGACCGTTTCGAATATCTGATAGACGAAATGGATGGGGCCGAGCTGGATCATTCGGCTTTGTATCTGGAACTCAAAAAACGGAATGGAATGCTGTGACGCGGATCCTTGTTATGGGCGGTGGAGGAATGCTGGGCCAGAAGCTGGCCCTACGCGTTTCGACCCAAGAAATTTTTGGAGCAGATGCTCAACTCTCACTGTTCGATCTCTCGTTCCCGCCAGACAGTGCGCCAGGCAATCAGATTGTGGGGAACTTGACTGCGGCAGGCATCGCCGAGTCGGTTGCAGCTAAACGCCCGGACGTCATATTCCATCTTGCAGCTATCGTTTCAGGCCAAGCTGAGACAAACTTTGCGTTGGGTTGGGATGTCAACCTTTTGGCGACCTGGGCACTGCTGAACGCACTCAGAGATGAACACGAGGCATCAGGAGGCGAGTACACACCTCGTCTGGTTTTCGCCTCGTCCATAGCAGTTTTCGGGGCGCCGTTCCCCGAAAAGATAAGTGATGAGTTCCTCTCGGCACCTTTGACCAGTTATGGAGCACAAAAAGCGGCGTCTGAATTGATGATCACGGATTTCAGCAGGAAAGGATATATCGATGGTGTTTCTTTGCGCTTGCCCACTTTGTGTGTGCGCCCGGGCAAGGCCAACGCTGCCGCTTCCTCCTTCTTTTCAGGTATAATCCGAGAGCCATTGAATGGGGATGAGGCGGTCTTACCAGTTGCCGAAACTGTTCGCCACTGGCACGCCAGCCCTCGCGCCGCTGCGACTTTTTTGACCCATGCAGCAACTATGGACACGCAGCTTTTGAACGACAGACGCGCCTTGAACATGCCTGGCGTAAGTTGCACCGTCGCCGAACAAATCGAAGCGCTGCGCAATGTGGCCGGTCAAGATGCTGTGGGCTTAATTAGGCGAAAACCCGACGAGGCAATCGAAAGAATAGTCAAGAATTGGCCGCGCGACTTTCAAACAGATCGCGCCCTAGAGTTGGGGTTTAAGGCGGAATCAAGCTTCGACGAAATCATTCAGGTGTATTTGGACGACGATTTTCGACTTTAGTCGCCCATCGTCTTTCCAGTTAGGTGGCGTTTCAGATGATCGTGAATTTTTTCTCGGGTTAACTGCTCATCCCCTGACAATGCTGCTTCAAGTATATCGGCATGGTGTCTTATGTTTTGAGAAATGAACTCAAAGTTCCGATCTGCCACCATCAACTGCTGTCTGAATTGCGCGTAAACTCGGCTATGCATTTGTTTTAAGGTTTCCGAGCCACAGGCAGAAATAAGCGTTTGGTGAAACTCCTTCTCCGAGGCAAACCATATCTCGATCAGGCCGCTCGGGTCGTCTGTGGAGTGTATGCGTTTTTCGATATGGCTAAGTTTGTGATGCGCGGCCGTCAATCTTGCTTCCCAATCCACTCCGCCATTGCGGATCGACATCGCAGTGCCTTCGGCCTCCAACAAAACACGGACGTGTGTCAGTTCGATAAGCTTCTGCGGCGAACGCATTGGCACACGGAAACCTTTTTGTTCCTGAAAGTCCACCAATCCAACAGCGGCTAAACGAAAAAGGACTTCCCGAACCGCACTCGCAGAACAGCCATACTCAATACGAAGTTCTTCGGCTCTCACCTTGGCTCCATGCTCGAATCCATTAGAGACTAGGCGCATTTTAAGATTTTGATAAATATCGATTTCTTCTTTCATCCCTGTGTGCGCCTTCAATTTTTGCCCAAGTAGCGTCGTAAGCAAATTTTCGAGTTTATGCAATAATCTCGAAATTTTTAGAAATTTCAAATTTTTCTTGTTGCATTCGATTCGTCGGCTTAACGTTTATCTGCGTGATAGCAGCGGAGGCGACAAGATCTCCCACAAAGCGCAATGCTCAACGTCTGGGAGGACACTATGAAAATAGTCAAGACAGCGGCCGTGGCGGCCGTAGCCACGACAATGGCAGCCGGTTTCGCGATGGCTGAAACAACGAAACTTAGAATTCAAACCCATTTTTCGCCCGAAACTCTGTCTGGTCAGATGGCTGCAAAATTCGTTGAAGACATTCAAGAGATGTCGAACGGCGAAATCGAAGTTGAAATGTTCTATTCCTCTTCGGTGGTCAAATCAGTTGAAACCTTCGATGCCGCAGCTACGGGAATTCTGGACTGCGACATGACGGGCGGCGGCTATCAGACGGGAAAAAATCCGGCCTTCCAGTTTGCGGGCGACCTGCTCGGTGGGTATCAGAACCCATATCAGCAAATGGCTTGGCTTCTTCATGGCGGCGGAAGAGAAGCTGTGAATGATCTATACAACGGCTATGACATGGAGTTCATCGGATGGTGGATTCCCGGGCCGGAGTCGCTTTCTTCGACCAAGCCGATTGCAAAAGTGGACGACTTCAAAGATTGGAAATTCCGCTCCCCTCCAGGCCTTGCGACCAAAGTGTTCGCGGAACTTGGTGCTTCTCCGATCGTTATGGACTTCAACGAAATCTTTACGGCTTTGGAAACCGGCATCATTGATGGCGCGGATGCCGCGAACCTGACTAACAACGTGGGACTGGGTCTGTACGAGATCGCAGGTCACACAAACTATCCCGGTTTTCACTCGATGCCTGCAGATCACCTAGCCTGTCGCAAAGACGTTTGGGAAGCGATGCCTGCGCACCACAAGAAGATCATGGAAGTCGCAATGGATAGCTTGGCATTGCACAATGCCACAATCAATGAAGTGCAGAACGCTCAGACTGCAAAAGACCTGAAAGCAAAAGGTGTTCAGTTGTACGAATGGTCGCCTGAAGACCTGGCAGCGTATCGCGCGGCCGTTCAGGTCGGTTGGACTGAGTTCGCGACGACCCCTGAGGCACAGGCGCTTTTGGAAAGCCACATCAACTTCCTGCGTGACCTGGGCGCAATGCAATAGTCAGACTTCGACCGAATTACGACGCACGGAGAGGCCGCGTTAGCGGCCCCTCTGGATCGGCGTCTGGATCCATAACTTCATGAAAATCAACAGAATAATAAGCCATGTACTGCAGTACGACATGCCGGAAGTTCTGGGCTACTCACAACAGTATTATGACAAGCGTACAACCCATCTGGTCGAGATTCGGACAGATGAAGGGGTAACCGGTTGGGGGGAGTGTTTTGGTCCCGGAAACGTAGCCATTGCCAACAAGTCCATCGTAGAAAAGGTAATCCAACCATTGGTTCTTGGCATGGACCCTTTGGACAAAGACGTGATCTGGCACAAGGTGTACAACCTTCTGCGAGACCATGGCCAAAGCGGAATGCCAATACAGGCTTTGTCCGGGGTAGACATCGCACTTTGGGACATCACCGGCAAAATCTCTGGCCTACCCCTTCATAAGCTTGTCGGCGGCGCGCATCGCACAAGCGTTTCTTGCTACGGCTACGGCATGATGCTTCGGGATGAACCGATTTCTAGTCTGGCCAGCCGTTTTGAGGAGGAAGCCGCGAAGATCAAGGAAATGGGATTTACCGCCACCAAAATGAAAACGGGCTTTGGCCCGAAGCCTGATGTGAAGTTGTGCGAAGCAGTTCGACGCGGAGTTGGTGACGACTTTCCTTTTATGGTCGATGCGAACCATGCCTATACGACTTCGGACGCATTTTTTGTCGGTCGGGCGCTGGAAGAGCTGGACGCATATTGGTTCGAAGAACCGGTCGCGCCAGAAGACATTGACGGGTACCGCGAACTGCGCACTTCGCTTAAAGTCAACATCTCGGGCGGAGAGGCGATATTCAATCGCTGGGCCTGGCGCAATCTTCTTGAAAATCGCGGCATTGATATAGCGCAGCCAGAAGTATGTGCTTTGGGCGGTGTTTCAGAGTATCTCAGGGTACTGGCCCTATGCCACGCACATTTCACTCCGGTCGTAAATCACGTCTGGGGCAGCGCCATCGCCGTCGCAACTAATCTACACCTACTGGCGGCCATGCCAGCAATTCCAGGCGGTTTGCATCCATGGGAGCCGATGCTGGAGTTCGACACAACGGACAACATGTTTCGGGACAATCTGCTGACCGTACCGCTGGAAATTCAAAATCAGGTCAAGGCCAATAATGGCCGTGTCATGATCCCGACTGGCCCCGGACTGGGTGTCGAGCCGGATCGAGACTTTATCGATCATTACAGGATCGAAGGATAGGGACGAGGGTTACGCGATGCACAAGAATTCAGGCGGACCAATTGAATGGCTCATACCGTTGGCCTTCGTCACGACTGCCAGTTGGCTTGTTTGGCATCTTCCAGCATTCCTGTTGGATTGGCTGCCTTACACCTCTGAATCCCTCAAAAGTCAGGTAACGGAAATATATCTGCGCAGCGACGTCACGCCTGAATTGCCTGGTGTGTTCGGGGGGGTTGTCGACATCATCGACGTGGCCGCGCTAGTACTTCTGCCGTTTCTTGCAGTGATTGGTACAAAGACCGTGCGCCCGGCGACGATGGAGTTCGAAGGCTCGACGGTTATGGATCGTTTCGCCCTGTTCATAGGCCGAGTTACGATGATGATGATAGCAATCATGACTGTCGTCATGCTCTACGAAGTCTTTATGCGCTATATCCTGGAGAAGCCGACCGAGTGGGCCAACGAAATGACTCTCTGGTTCGCCAGCTTTGTGTTTTTGATGTCTGGCTACTACGCCATGCAGCAACGCAGTCACATACGAATATTCCTGCTTTACGACGCAGTTCCACGTTGGCTTCAGCGAGTTTTTGACACGGTTTCAACAATACTGATCGTCCTGTTTGCCTTCTTTCTGGTCTACGGCAGCTACAAACAGGTGTTCGTCAACAAGCTCTATAAATGGGAGCTTTATGGCTCCGCCTTCAATCCTCCGATCCCGGCGACGTTGCAGCCGATGGTGCTGATCGTAATTTCGCTCGTCGCAATGCAAGCAATTTTGAACTTGGTCGCGGATTGGAACAAAGAGCCGGAAATCCACACAGATGAACCGGACGAAGACGAAATTGAAATGATCAAACGAGCAGTGGGACAAGACTGATGGATATTGGAACAATCTCACTCATCCTGATGGTCGCCCTGATCGTGCTTCTGGCGATCGGGATGCCTTTGGGACTGGCCTCGGCTTCCCTTGCGGTTCTGGTTCTTGTCCTGAAGTTCGAACCGACACTGCTTTTGAACCCATTTTCATTCGGCGACGGGGTTCTCACCGGTCGGCCAGGCACTGGGCCGCTCTATATCCTGGCGCAGAAGATATATGGGCTCTTAACGGACTACGTGCTCATATCAGTGCCATTGTTTATCTTCATGGCGTCGCTGCTAGAGCGGTCCGGGATCGCGCGTGACATGTATTCGTCGCTGAATGTCTGGCTTTCCAGAACACGCGGCGGCATCGCGATCGTGACCTCGATCATGGCGGTGATCATGGCAGCCATGTCCGGCATAATCGGTGGTGAGGTTGTCCTGCTGGGACTTATCGCCCTGCCCCAGATGCTGCGCCTAGGGTACGATCAAAATCTCGCGATCGGCGTCATCTGCGCCTCGGGGTCGCTGGGCACCATGATCCCTCCCTCCATCGTTCTGATCATCTATGGGCTGATCACCGAAACCTCGATCAAGTCGCTGTTCACCGCGTCTTTCATTCCTGGCTTCATGCTGGCCTCGATGATCATCCTGTACATCATCATCCGCACGCAGTTGAATCCTCATCACGCTCCGCTGCCGGAACCGGATCCGAACGACCCCGAACCGGCCGAAAAACGCAAACTGTTTGGGGCCTTCATGAGCATCGTCGTCGCCGGGTTTTCCACCGTTCTGTTTATCCGGGCCGCGTTTTTCGAGCTCTCAGGCTCGAACGCTGCCAGCCAGGGCGAGCCCGCGAGGCTGGGAACGGCTGACTACCTGCCCTGGTTTGCCGGCATCACGATCGTTGCCCTTCTGCTGATCTTCTTCGTCTTTGGCAGAGAGCGCGCTAAAATCGGGTGGGAAATGGGCAAAGGCCTCGTCGCTCCGCTGGTCGTCATCGGCGTCGTGCTCGGCTCGATCTATGGCGGGATCACAGGCATCACCGAGGCTGCGGGCATGGGCGCCTTCGCCGTTCTCATTATCGCCATCCTGCGGGGCGAAGGATCGTTCGAGCTGGTTTGGGACAGCTTGATGCGAACCCTAAAATCCACAGGCACCATCATATGGGTTACGATCGGGGCCGCCGCGCTGGCGGGTGCCTACACCATTGCTGGCGGGCCCCAATACGTGGCCGACCTAATCGTCGGCCAGGAGCTGCCAACCATGCTGGTCATTCTGGTGATGATGCTGATCTTGCTGTTCATGGGCGCATTCATGGATTGGGTCGGCATCGTGCTGTTGATTATTCCGGTCTTTCTGCCGATCGTCCTGCGCCTTCCTATCGAAGAAATCGGAGTCTTTGGCCAGTTGGAGCCGAGTCATGTCGCCATCTGGTTCGGCGTCGTGTTCTGTATGAACATGCAGGTCAGCTTCCTCTCGCCCCCATTTGGCCCGGCCGCGTTCTACCTCAAGTCGGTGGCCCCGCCACATATCAGTCTGACGGATATCTTCCGCGGCTTCCTGCCATTCATCGGGATCCAGTTGCTGGCGCTTTCCGTTCTTCTGATTTGGCCGGGCATCATCGCGCTGCTGTTGTGAGGTCGCACCCATGCTGACACAAGATCAGATTGGCAAGTTTCAGACGGACGGATACCTCGTGGTCGAGGATGTTATCCCTGCCGATGTCCTTGATCGGGTACAGATCGAATACTCGGATGTCCTGAGCCGGCTCTATGACGGTTGGTACGAAAGAGGGCTGGTCAAGGACGAACCGTCTGGAATGACCTTCTGGGACAAACTTCTGTCCGCCTATCAGGCCGGTTGCGACTATTTCCAGCCGCTGGACATCTCGTTGCCCGGCGATCGGATCATGGCGGACACACCTTTCCATATCGGGCCTGCAGTGTTCGACTTGCTAACGGCCCGGCCCATGCTTGACATTGTCGAGCAGTTAATCGGGCCAGAGTTGGTGAGCAATCCAATCCAGCACGTCCGGCTGAAGCCCCCCGCTCTCAAGCTGTCCAAGGATGAGGTGCGCGCGCATATCACAGCGACGGACTGGCATCAGGACCGGGCGGTTGCGTTGGAGGATGCGGATCAGACCGACATGGTCACGGTGTGGATTGCCGTCAACGATGCAACGGTCGAAAACGGCTGCCTGCAAGTGCTGCCAAAGGCACAGGACCAATCCATCCTGCCGCATTGTGCGCGGACGCAGACTGGTATTGCCGACGGATTCATTGACGAAGGCCGGGCTGTGCCCCTTCCTGTCAAGGCGGGCGGGATCATCCTGTTTCACCCTCTGACGCCACATGCTTCGCTGGTCAATGAAACGGACCGGTTCCGCTGGTCGTTCGACATCCGCTTCAGTGCGGCAGGCCAGCCCACCGGTCGAGGCCATTTCCCCAGCTTCATCGCGAGGTCCAGATCGCGCCCCGAAACCGAACTGCGAGATTGGCGTGTCTGCAAATCTAATTGGGAAGCGGCGCGAGCAAGGCTGTCCGGACAACCGCACATAGATATTCACCGGTGGACATCGGACTCACCGTTCTGCGCCTAGCTGCTGCCGCCAGGAAAGCTGATTATGACTTTTGTACGTTTAGATCGAACGGATAGCGTGGTTGTTGCAACTCGGTCCCTGGAGGCCGGCAGTATGGTGGAGGATGTCATGACCAATACGCGCATCCCTTCGGGACACAAGGTCGCCACGCGGAATCTTGCACCCGGCGATCCTGTCAGAAAATACGCTCAGATTATCGGTTACGCCACCCAACCGATCGAACCTGGCGACCATGTGCACACCCACAATATAGAGTTCCGCAACACTAGTGTGGACTACGAGTTTGCGACGGATCACAGGCCCATGAAACCCGCCACCTCGGTCGATACGTTCATGGGCTACCACCGGGACAGTGGTCGGGTCGGCACGCGCAATTACATCGCGGTTCTGACCACAGTTAATTGTTCGGCGACTGCGGCCCGTATGATTTCCAACCACTTCACGCCGGACAAGCTGGCCGAGTTTCCGAACGTCGACGGCGTGGTGGCCTTTGTCCACGGAACGGGCTGCGGAATGGCGGATTCCGGCGACGGTTTCGAAGCACTTCAACGGGTCATGTGGGGATTTGCGAAACATCCCAACCACGCTGCGGTTCTGATGGTCGGTCTGGGCTGCGAGATGAACCAGATCGACTGGCTGCTGGACGCGTATGGTCTGAAGCAAAGTCCCACCTTCCAGACGATGAACATCCAGAACGTCGCCGGATTGCGCCGCACCGTCGAAATGGGCATCAGTAAGATCAACCAAATGCTGCCCATTGCCAATGAGGCGGGACGCAGTGAAGCCCCGGCGTCCGAACTTATGGTTGCGCTGCAATGCGGTGGATCGGACGCCTGGTCAGGTGTGACCGCCAACCCGGCGCTCGGGCATGCCTGCGACCTGTTGGTTGCCCAAGGCGGCACAGGGGTCCTTGCGGAAACGCCCGAAATCTACGGAGCCGAACATCTTTTGACCCGCCGCGCCCTTAGTCGCGCAACTGGGGAAAAACTGATCGGACTGATCGATTGGTGGCAGGACTATACCGCCCGCAATCACGGTTCGATGGACAACAACCCAAGCCCCGGCAACAAGCAAGGCGGTCTGACGACCATCCTTGAGAAGTCGTTGGGGGCAGCGGCGAAGGGCGGAACCACGCCTTTGACCGGTGTATTCAAATACGCCGAACCCATCACCGCCAAAGGCTTCACTTTCATGGATAGCCCCGGTTATGACCCGGCCTCGGTGACCGGGCAGATCGCGGCCGGCTGCAACCTAGTGTGCTTCACCACGGGGCGCGGTTCTGCCTTTGGGTCCAAACCGGCGCCTACGCTGAAAATCGCTACAAACTCTGAGTTGGTAGCGCGCATGCCAGAAGACATGGACGTGGATGCTGGCGACATTCTGACCAAAGGTGCCAGCGTCGAAGAGAAAGGACAGGAAATATACCGACGGCTGCTCCAAGTCGCCTCGGGCGCGCGAACCAAGTCCGAGGCGCAGGGCCTGGGCGACTACGAATTCGTTCCCTGGCAAATCGGAGCGGTGATGTGAAACGGATCCTTGTAGCCGGCGGTGGATTGATCGGTATCCGCCACGTGCGCGCCGTGATCGAGCACCCCGGCTGCGTGTTGGTCGGGTTGGCCGATCCAGATGGCTCGATCCAGATCGACGCGCCGCGTTTTGCCAGTATGGACAAGGTGAAGGGCCCGGTGGATGGCGTCATCATCGCGACGCCGACCCGCCTGCATGCCGAACATGGCATTCTGGCCGCATCCCGCGGTTGGCACATGCTGATCGAAAAGCCGGTTGCCGCATCGGTCGATGATGCCCAGCGCCTTAGGGCGGCCGTTCGCAAGGCCGATGTCTGCAGCCTTGTAGGCCACCATCGACGGTATCACACAACCTTGCAGCGCCTGAAAGAAGTGATCAAGCAAGGTACGATCGGACAAGTCATCAACGTCTCGTTGCTGTGGGCCATGCGTAAACCCGAGAGCTATTTTGAACAGAACTGGCGGACTTCCGATGGCAGTCCAGTCATGATCAATCTGGTGCATGATATCGATGTCTTGCGCTTTGTGATCGGGGAAATCTCGGATGTCGTCGCCCTGCCTGGCGCGTCGATCCGCGGATCGGATCGGATAGAAAGCGGGGCTGTTGCGGTTGCGTTCGAAAACGGCGCGACGGGCACTATCAGTTTTGCCGACACCGCACCCAGCCCTTGGGGATTTGAAGCCGGAACCGGCGAAAACCCGAACATCGGCACGACCCATCAGGACATGATGTGGATCACGGGAACCAGCGGCGCTGTGAGTTTTCCCTCCATGACTCTGTGGCGTGGAAAGGATTGGGGCACTGCGGCCCAAAAAAACCAACTTACACGACCGGAACAACAACGCGCACCGCTTGAAGCGCAACTGGATCACTTCCTTGACGTGATCAACGGCGTCCCTCCACTAATCGATGTCGAGGATGCAGCCCGGACGCTCGAGGTCACATCATGGATCGAACAGGGGCTGAAGGCGCGAACGGCTCGAGCGCGGGCGCCGGCCTGATTGACATGCGGCCCGGCAAAATACCGGACCACCCAAAGACCAATGATTATCCGTCGGGCAATATGAGCATTCAAACTGCAAAGCCGCACGCGCCAGACACAAGAATGAAAACCAGACACATTCACGGAAAGGGAAACCAATGAGCAAACCATCAATCGGGTTTATCGGCTTGGGACTAATGGGCGGAGCCATGGTGAGCCGACTGTTGGACCAAGGATACTCGGTCGCTGTATTGGGAAACCGCGACCGCACATACCTGGACGCCGCGATTGACCGTGGCGCCCGCGAGATGCAAAACGCCCAAAAACTGGCTGAAGCCAGCGACATCGTGATGTTGTGCATGGGCACCTCGGAACAGGTCGAAAGCCGTATGCGCGGCGCAGATGGAGTGATCGCGGGATTGAAACCCGGGGCGATCGTCATCGACTTTGGCACCTCGCTTCCAGGCAGCACACGCGCCTTGGCCGAGGAGGTTGCCGCAGCCGGCGGAAGCTATCTTGATGCGCCGCTTGGCCGTACGCCTACGCACGCGCTAGAGGGCAAGCTCAACATTATGACTTCCGGCGACAAGGCTGCCTTTAACAAGGCCGAGCCGACACTGAAAGACTTGGGCGAAAACGTTTTTTATCTTGGCCCCGTTGGGTCCGGACACACGATCAAGCTGATCAACAACTTCTTCGGAATGACCGTTGCGAACGCGATGGCCGAAGCCTTTGCCATGGCTGATATCACCGGTGTTGACCGTAAACAGGTGTATGACGTTATGGCCGCAGGGCCTCTGCATTCTGGAATGATGGATTTCGTCAAAGCCTACGGCGTTGAGAGCGACCCAAATCAGCTGGCCTTTGCCATCAAGAACGCGGCAAAAGACCTTGGGTATTATGACCGTATGGCACGCGATGCAGGCGTTTCCAGCGTGATGTCGCAGTGCGCGCTTTCGGCGCTGAATGATGCGCGCGACCACGGTCAGGCGGATGATATGGTTAGCCAGATGGTTGACTACTACGTCAAGCGTTTCAACACCTGATCGATGGCCGTCTCCGCCAACCCCACCGCTGACCTGCCGCGCCTTGGCATTGTGCTGATGCTGATGGCGTGGCTATTCTTTTCGTTGGTTGACCTTGGGGCCAAGTGGTTGGCGTTGGCCGGCGTGCCGGCATTTCAGTTGGCGTTCATGCGCTACGCGGGGCACTTTGTGATCTCTGTGGGTGTGATCGCCAAAGGCGGGATTGAGGCCAGCCGATTCAAGACCGACCATCCATGGCAGGTCATTAGCCGGGCCTTACTGCTGATCTCGGCGACCGTTTTCAACTTTTATGCCTTGCGGTTTTTGCCTCTGACCGTCGTGTCGGCAATCATGTTCTCAAGCCCGGTCATCGTGTGCTTCCTGTCCGTTTTCGTGCTGAAGGAGAGAGTAGGACCATGGCGTTGGGCGGCTATCATCCTGGGCTTTCTGGGGGTGTTGGTTGTCGTGCGGCCGTTTGGTTCGGCCTTTCATCCGACCATGCTGCTGATCGTCTATAACGCCACTGCGCTGGCCTTGTATTCGATCATGACGCGCAGGCTGTCCGGGGTTGTTGCGGTGGATACCATGCAATTCTACCTCGGGCTTACCGGGACGGTGGTCCTGCTGCCCTTCGCCATCTGGTTTTGGGTCCAGCCGGAAAACACCTGGAGTCTGATAGTCCTGATTAGCCTTGGCGTCTTTGGCTGGTGCGGGCATCAACTGCTGACTAACGCGCATCGGTTCGGAACGGCGAACCAGTTGATGCCATTCACCTATTCGTTCCTGATCTACGTTGCGATCTGGGGCTATCTGTTCTTTGACACTGTACCGGACGCATTCACGTTGGCAGGGGCTGCGCTGATCATGGTTGCCGGGCTCATCATCTGGAAAAGAGAAAAGAAATGACGCGAATTGCCTGCATCGGCGAAGCAATGATCGAATTGTCCATGCTGGAGACCGGCGCGAAGTTGGGCGTCGCCGGGGATACGCTGAACACAGCCATCTACATGCACCGCGCGGCTCCTGATCTGCAGGTGGAGTATGTGACATGTCTGGGCGACGACCCGTTCTCAGGGCGCATCGCGGACTTTGTCGCCAGCCATGGCATCGGGACATCCGGCATCCGCATCATTCCCAACGCTTCTCCGGGACTATACGCGATCACGACCTCTGCGGACGGTGAACGCAGCTTTACCTATTGGCGCAGCGAGGCGGCCGCCCGCCAGCTTTTTGCCGATCATGACTTCAGCTCGCTGAAAGGTTACGACGTGCTGTACTTGTCAGGGATTTCCGTGGCCATTCTTCCGCATTCAGTAAGGCTTGCGCTTCTGGACTGGCTCGAAGGCTCTTCAGTCCGGTTGGTCTATGACAGCAATTTTCGTCCGCGTCTTTGGGACAGCGCCGAACACGCCCGGCAGATCAACCAACGGCTTTGGCAGCGTGCAGATATTGCCCTACCATCCATCGACGACGAGATGGCACTGTTCGGGGAAAGCGCGGATCAAGTGGCGGCACGCTTTACCGATCATCACGGTGTCGGTGCATTGAAACGCGGAGAGGATGGCCCTCTGCCCATTGGTCAGAACATTGACCAAACCTATGAGCCTGCCAAAAACGTGCTGGATACCACAGCGGCGGGCGACAGTTTCAACGGTGGGTACCTCGCAGCCTTGCTGACAGGAAAATCGCAGGCCAAGGCCCTGATGGCCGGACACAATCTGGCGTCCACCGTTGTTCAGTTCCGCGGCGCGATCATTCCCGGATAAGTGACGCGAGATCCTCAGCGCCAACAAGGTCCAAAAGTGGCACTACCGGATCTGGCTGTTTGACAGCCGAGGCGATTTCCAACGCGCAAGGATCGTTCAGCGTCCTGCCCTTGGCGGTCTCGGACATGCAAAAGGAGATCCAGGCCCGCATCCCTGCAATCACCGCCTGAGAGCCGGTCTCACGGAGTGTGGGAACAAACCGATACGGCAGCTTTTGGCTGCCATCCATCGCGATTTGGTCCAGACGGTGCGCCAGCTCGAGGTTTTCAAAGCGGCGCAACAAAGCCTCGGCATAGTCCGGAACCTGTACTTGCAGTGCTGCGGGCAGCGTTGCGCCCGCATCCTTCATCAACTCGGAAACCAGCGGGCGCAAAACCGGGTCTCGAACCGCTTCGTGGACGTAGGTCAGGCCTCGCTCCAAGCCGCCATAAGCCAACAGGGAATGGGCACCGTTCAACATGCGCAGCTTTCGCATCTCGTGCGGGGCTACGTCATCGACCAGTTGCACGCCCGGCCAATCCGGGTGCGGACCGGCGAAACTGTCTTCGATCACCCACTCCGAAAACGCCTCGGTCGGAACAGCCATAGGATCGCCGCTGATTGCGCGAACGGCGTCCGTGGTAGCCGGGGTGATCCGGTCGACCATCGCGTTTGGAAAGCGAACGGCATTCCAATTCACGTCCAGGCCGGCTGCATTCGCAAAATCGGCAACTGCCATTTCGAGCGTTTTGCCGTTTTCCATGCGATTGTCACAGCTTAGCACCGTTACTGGCTTGCACCGTTCCGCAAGGCCATAAGCTAAAAACCCGATCAGCGTCGCAGGCCCTTTCCCTGCCAGATCGGCGGCAATCGCTGGGTCCTGAAGGTTCAGATTGCCCGCGGCGTCCAAATGGTAACCTTTCTCGGTGACGGTCGCCGAGATGATCTCGGCATCCGCCATCACATCGAAAATCTCTGTGCGATCATTGGGCACGACCAGAACGTCACGCAGAGCTTTGATGCGCCGGACGCCCTGCCCCTGTACGCACAAATCGTACTCGAAACCTTGTTGGGCCAATCCATCCCGAACCGAGGATGAACGCAGGCTGACGCCGACAACGTCCCATCCGCCAGCTTGATCCGTGTAGTCCAGCAAATGCGCCCGGGCGAAGTTTCCAAGGCCGAAGTGAAGAATTGTACCCATCTAGCTTTGCAATCCGTAAACTTGTTTCGCCAAATCGACAGCCAGCAACCGCGCAAGATGCTCAGCACTATCCCGACCGAAATAGCCGCGCGCAACCTGATCGGCCAAATGAATCGCCACTCCCCGTCGCCACAGGTCGTGCCGTGCAGGAATGGACAGAAAGGCCCGCGTGTCGTCATTGAATCCGGCCAGATTGTAGTATCCGGACGTTTCAACAATCTGATCGAAATACCGCGCTATACCGGCTGGGCTGTCGTGGAACCACCAAGGCGGCCCGATCCTAAGGCACGGCCAATGTCCCGCCATGGGCGCCAGTTCACGGGCATAGGTGCTTTCGTCCAATGTGAAGAGTATGATGCGCAGTTCCGCCGAGTTTCCGACCCGGTTCAAAAGCGCCTCAAGGCCCGTGACCCAATTCATAGCGATTGGAATGTCCGCCCCCTTGTCCCGTCCGAAGTCCCGCATTACCGCGTCGTTCGTGTTGCGCTTGCTGCCAGCATGTATCTGCATGGTCAGACCATCATCGATAGACATCTGCGCCATTTCGATCAGCATATGTCCATAGAACCGGCGAGCATCCTGTTCGGCCCCTTCCCGCCGTCTCAGCCGTTGGTACAGCGCATCCGGGTCGTCCAGCCACTCGGTCTGCACACGTTCGATACCGTGGTCAGTGGCCGTACAGCCCAGCTGGATGAAATAAGCCCGCCGCATTCGCAGCGCGTTGAGGTAGCCATCGTAGCTGCCCAGATCGCAGCCCGTCAGCTCGGCCAACTTTTTCAGGTTTTGTACGAACTCCGGGTCCGCCCCATCCAAAACCCCGTCTGGGCGGAACGCCGGAATAACTCGCCCACCCCAATCGCTTGTACGAATCTCCCGATGCTCAACGAGGCTGTCGAGAGCGGAATCTGTGGTGGCCAGAACCTCGATCCCAAATCTGTCGAACAAAGCCCTCGGACGAAATTCAGGTCGCGCCAGCTTTCCTGAGATCTTATCGTAAACCTGGTCTGCCGTGCGCGAAGACAACTCCTCAGACACGCCCAGCGTTTCATGCAGCACGTAATTCATCCAGATCCGAGATGGCGTTCCCAGAAACAAATGCCAGTGCTCGGCAAAAGTGCGAAAAACGGCGCGAGGATCCTTCTTTCGCCCCTCTTCCCCAATGCCAAGTTCGGACAAGGGAACGCCCTGCGAATAGAGCATACGGAACACGTAATGGTCGGGAACCACCAGCAGTTCTGCCGGGTTGGGAAACGGCGCATCGGTTGCAAACCACCCCGGATCGCAGTGACCATGCGGAGACACGATCGGGAGGTCCTTGATGCCCAGGTACAGGCCTTCTGCCATGCCATTCAAATTACCAGTCAATTCTGCCTCCGATACTGCTGCCCGCAATTGTTAACACAGTTTTTATGGTTGCATCTTTCCCGTTCGAACCCGCAGACTGACCGGGTGATCCGGGGGAATGAATGAATATTGCGCTGATTGGTTTGGGGATGGTTTCGGGAACGCATGTTGCTGCCATTCAGGCATCGGAGCGAGGTCTCAATCTTGCTGGCGTCTTAGGGCGCAATCCTGAAAAAGCAGCTGAGTTCGCGCAGCGAAACGACACCCGCGCGTTCAGCTCGGTTGAGGAAATCGCAAACGACTCAAACGTCGACTTTGCGATCATCGCAACCCCGCCTGATCAGCGCACAGAGTTGGTGCGGGTTCTTTCGACCGCTTCGAAACCGATCCTAATGGAAAAGCCTATCGAAAGAACGCTGGGCGCCGCGGCAGCCATAGTCGAGCAGTGCGAGGTGTCTGGCGTGCTGCTGGGCATCGTTTTTCAGCACCGCGCTCGCGCCGCCTCGCAGGCGCTGAAATCAGCCATTGTACAGGGTGAGTTGGGCGCGATCGCCACGGTGGAAATCCGTGTCCCCTGGTGGCGCGATCAGAGCTATTATGACGAGCCAGGTCGCGGCACTTATGCACGCGACGGAGGCGGTGTCATGATTTCGCAGGCAATCCACACGCTTGACCTCGCGATGTGGCTGCTGGGGCCGATCTCGGACATTCAAGCCATGATGAGAAAAACTCCGTTGCACGATCTCGAGGCCGAGGATTGGGCAGGTGCAATCTTTGAAATGGATAACGGCGCGGTGGGAACGTTGATGGCAACCACCGCCGTATATCCCGGGGCCGCAGAGTCCATCACCATCCAGGGCACGCACGCCAAAGCGCATCTGGAGTCAGGTGTCCTGACCTTAACCACTTTCGATGGTCAGAAATCCACGTTTGGCGAAACGTCCGCCACAGGCGGCGGGGCCGATCCCATGGCGTTCACCCATGAATGGCACCAGGCGGTCATAGAGGATTTTGCCAACGCACTCGCCGGTGGAACGCGACCCATGGCCACCGGACGCAGTGCCCTTTTGACCCACGCCGTCATAGACACGATGCAGATCGCCAATCGAACCGGCCAGAAAACACGAGTCATCTCATGAGCCTGACCTGCGTCGCCCTAGGCCTGGACCACCGCCATATCTATGGCATGACGGAAAACATGCGCAAAATCGGCGTGGACTGCGTTGGCTTTTGGACACAAGGCGAACCCGAAACGCTGGCGGGCTACGTCAAAAGGTTTCCCGATATTCCACGGCTGGCCCGACTGGAAGACGCCTTAACTTGCGGGGCGGATCTGGCGCTAATTTCGGCAATACCGGCAGATAGGGCCGCTTTGACAATCCGCGCCATGCAAAACGGCATGGACGTCATGAGCGACAAGCCGGGCTGTACGACGTTCGAGCAACTCGACCAGATCAAACGGGCGGTTGCGGACACCGGTCGCATCTGGTCGGTGAATTTTTCCGAAAGGTTTGAAACGCCCGTCAGCACCCGGGCGACCGAGTTGGTCGAGGCCGGTGCCATCGGGCGCGTGATCCAGACGGTCGGACTTGGCCCGCACCGATTGAACCGGGCAACCCGGCCGGAGTGGTTTTTTAAACGTGAACGCTATGGCGGTATTCTGACCGACATCGCCTCGCATCAGATCGATCAGTTCTTGCACTACACAGGTTCGGAAACCGCGGAAATCACAAACGCTTGTGTGGCGAACTACGCAAACCCCAAAGATCCCGGATTGCAGGATTTCGGAGAGCTCAATCTACGAAGCGAGAACGGCACCGGGTACATCCGGGTTGACTGGTTTACGCCGGATGCCCTGCCAAACTGGGGAGATGGTCGCCTGACGATCCTGGGCACCGAAGGCTATATCGAGTTGCGGAAATACGTTGATGTGGGTGGAGCCTCGGGAACAGACCATCTGATCCTAGTCAATGGTGAAACCTGCCAAAAGATCGACGCATCTGACGCCGGCCTTCCCTACTTTTCGCGCTTGGCCGATGACATCCGTAACCGGACCGAAACCGCGATGATCCAAACCCACTGCTTTACGGTCATGGAACTGGCATTGCACGCGCAGGAAATGGCGGAACGCAAATGATCAACGTTGCGATCCTTGGCGCTGGTATCGGTGCGCAACATCTGAGCGCACTGGAACGGCTTGACCGCGACTTCCGCGTAGCCGCCATGGTCGACCAGAATACGGACCGGATAGAACAGATTCGACAGAACTCGGATTTTCGCTCTCTGACCAATATTCAGGACGCGCTGGATGATCCGGCGATTGATGTCATCGACATCTGCCTACCGCCCCATCTGCATGTACCGACCACCCTTTCGGCACTGGCCGCAGGAAAACACGTTGTCTGCGAAAAGCCTCTTGCGACCTCGCTGCAGGATGTGGATCGGATCACCATAGCCGCACGCAGCGCGGGCAAGCAGGTGTTTCCGGTCTTTCAATACCGGTGGGGCCCGTCACTGGCCCAACTGCGCCACTTACAACGCGCAGGCCTGACCGGAGCGGTCCAAACTGCCGCGCTTGAAACCCATTGGTCCCGAGAGGCGGACTATTACGCGGTGCCGTGGCGAGGAACATGGGCCGGTGAACGCGGCGGCGCGGTTCTGGGCCATGCCATCCACAACCATGATCTGCTGACTCATATCGCGGGCGATATCGCCTGGGTGTCTGCAATGACAACGACGCGGGTCAACCCGATCGAGACGGAAGACTGCGCCGCGATCTGCTTCGGCATGACTTCCGGAGCCTTGTGCACAAGCAATATCACCCTGGGCGCCGCCACGGACGAAACCCGCCTGCGGTTCGTCTTTGAAAAGGTGACCGCCACCTCTGGCACAGAACCCTATGCCCCGGGCCAAACGCCTTGGACATTCGCCGCGCGGGATCCGGTGGATCAAGCCGCTATCGACGAGGCCCTTGCAGCAGCCGCTGCCGAACCAACAGGTTTCGAAGGGTTCTTTACCGAAGTCGGCAAGGCACTGCGGTCCGAGGCAAATTCGGCCGTTACGCTGAAGGATGGCGCTGCGTCCATCGGCCTTGTGACGGCGATTTATCACGCAGCGCGCACCGGGCAGCGCGTTGCCCTTCCCATCAGGCCCGATCACCCACTGTATGAAGGATGGCTGCCATGAAACAATGCTGGCGTTGGTTCGGACCCGAGGATCCGATCGCCCTGGCCGATCTCCATCAAGTCGGGGTTCAGGGAATCGTCACCGCGCTGCATCACATCCCACCCGGACAGCCTTGGGATGAACCGAGCATCGCCGACCGGCAGGCCGTTCTTGCCGCGGCCGGGTACAGTTGGGACGTTGTCGAAAGCCTGCCCGTATCGGAGGCTATCAAGACGCAGTCGGCAGACATGGCCGAGCATCTGCAGGCGTACAAGTCCAGCCTCAGGGCCCTGTCCGTCCGTGGCGTCAAAGTTGTTTGCTACAACTTCATGCCGATCCTGGATTGGACGCGCACCGCCCTTCGTGCCCCACAGCCGCATTGCGGAACGGCCATGCTGTTCGACCTGACCGATTTTGCTGTTTTCGACATACATATTCTCGAACGTCCGGGCGCGTCGGAAGACTATTCCAGCGTCGTCCAGCAAACGGCCAAGGATCGCTTTTCGCGCATGTCGGAGGAATCCAAGGCCCAGTTGCAGCACAATGTCACAGCGGGGCTGCCCGGCGCCAACGATCAGTGGAGCGTAGAGGACGTGCGCGGCTTGCTGCAGACATATGCCGAGATAGACCGTGACCGGCTGCGCGCAAACCTCATCGACTTCCTGTCTGAGGTCGCCCCGATAGCCCAAGAATTGGGGGTGCGCTTGTGCTGTCATCCCGATGATCCGCCCTTCTCGTTGCTCGGTCTGCCGCGGGTCATGTCCAGTACCGAGGACTACGGCGCCGTACTGGATGCGGTTGATATGCCCGCGAACGGCGCAACCTTGTGTACCGGATCGCTGGGTGTTTCCCCTGAATTCGATGGGCCGGAGTTCGTTCGCCGGCATGGCGACCGGATTCACTTTGTTCACTTGCGAAACACCCGACGCATCGCGGGGTCAGACAGCCAGAAACCCGATTTCTATGAGGCTCCGCATCTGGAGGGTGACACCGACATGATCGGAACCATTCGCGAGCTGATGAAAGAACAACGCCGCCGCAAATCTCAAGGGCGGGACGACTGGCAAATTCCGATGCGACCCGACCACGGACAAGAGCTGCTGAGCGATCTGGGCGGACACAGCACTCCCGGCTATCCGCTGATCGGACGAATGCGCGGGCTGGCAGAATTGCGCGGCATCATGGCGGCGTTTTCCTGACACGTCGGATCAGGCAGTTTCTTTCCGTCCGTAACACTTCTTTGCTTGCCTGTGCGCCGCATTCTTCGTTTACTTGCGGGACGTAAACGGGCAGCGGGGTGTCTTCCGGACTCGCCCGACGTCTGTTCAAGACGCGTGAAACTCCCGCGAAAACCGATGCCTTGGGGCATCATTTTTCGAAACGTCTGCCAGACGGCAACGACGGAAGAACGGGAGGAGTCCAAATGAAAACCGCAGGCGTAATCGGTCTTGGCGACATGGGCAGCGGCCTTGCCAAGAACCTGATCAAGAATGGCTTTGAAACATCCGGTTTCGACCTGAGCATGACACGCATGACGGCATTTGCCGACATGGGCGGCCGGCCCAAGGACAGCGTGGGGCAAGTCGGTCGTCACGCCGCCACTGTGTTTGTCATGGTGATGAGCGGAGATCAGGCCCGCGATGTCATCTTGGGTGAAAACGGGCTGGTTCCGAACATGGCGAAAGGCGGAACGGTCATCCTGTCGGCGACCATTACCCCGGCCGAAGCCCGCGCCATCGGGCAGGATATGGAGGGCTCGGGCATCCACCTAATAGACACCCCTGTCTCGGGTGGGTTCCCCGGCGCGCAGAACGGCACATTGACGATGATGGCTGCCGGTGCTGCGGATGTGCTGGACAGAAATGCAGAAGTCATGCAGGCAGTGTCGGCAACCATTCATCGGGTCGGAGAAAACGCCGGCGACGGGCAAACCGTGAAAGCCTGCCTGCAATCTCTGATCGGATCGATCTTTTCCGCCACATTCGAGGCTGCGGCCCTGGCGGCCAAAGCCGGTGTCAGCGGTCAGGCATTACTTGATGTGTTCTCCTCATCCAGCGCGGGGTGCGGCGTCGTGAATACCGCCCTTGAAAACATCATTGATCGCAAGTTCGAGGCCACCGGTAGCCATATCGCAACCATGCACAAGGACCTGACTATCTCGCTGGCACTGGCCGGTTCGTTGGGCGTTCCAATGCACACAGCGTCATCCGCAATGCAGATCTTTCACGCAGGAAAAACCAAATACCCGAACGGCGACAACTGGGTGTGTACTCAGGTCATCGAAGAGATCGTTGGCGCAGAATTGCATCGCTGAGAGGACCGGATATGAAACTAGGTGTGATTTGCGACGGCATTTCCCGCGATCTGCGGCAGGCCGTGGACGTAATGGACGAATTCAGCCTGGACTATGCAGAGCTACAGTTCGTGGGCGACACCGAGGTCGGGGACCATTCCCCGCAGGAAATTGCCGAGATCGACGCGCTCTTGCGCGACCGGGGCAAGCTTGTGTCGTGTCTGTCGCGCCATATCTTTGCGGGGATGACAGCTGCCAACAGGCCCGGCGACAACCTGCACACCCGACACATGGACGCCTTGAAACGCGTGATCGACATGGCGCATATCGTGGGGTCTCCGCTGGTTCGGATCATGACCCAACGAAAAGAGCAGATACTCTGGGGAAAAAACGGCGCCGAGAAGTGGAACGTGGCGCATGGGGTATGGGACTCGATGCCGCCGCTGATCGCGCCGGCGGTTGAACTTGCCAGGGCTGAGGGCGTGACGCTTGTCGTAGAAACCGGAAACGGCACGCTGGTCAATTCCAACTATACAGCCCGCAAACTGATCGACGAGTTGGATGCAAAGGATGCGTTGAAAATTCTTTGGGACCCCGGAAACAATTGCTGGTGCCATGAACTGGCATACCCGGACGGTTACGAAGAACTGCGCGGCGGCTATCTGGGGCACATTCACATCAAGGACGTAAAGGTCGACACGCCACGGGCAACGCTGGAAGTGCGCCGCATGGGGGAAGGTCAGCTTGCGCCTCTGTTCCAACCCATCGCGGACGCGCTCAGATCCGACGGCTATGATGGCGTGATTTCCTTCGAAAGCGTTTATCATCCCGGCAACGGAAATTTCGAAGATGGGTTTCGTCTGTGCATAGACAGGTTCAAAGGCCTGTTTGCATGAATGAAAGCTTTAGCGTGTTACAAATTAAATTCTTAAGCCTCAAAGTTGAATGCCGAATGGGGTGCGGAAAGCTGGGCGTATTCGCGCAAAATCAAGGAAAGGATCGGATGGATGAAGCAAGAGTTTTTTGACTTGTCCATTGAAACGCCCGGCAAATCCCTCACCGACATCAGCGGGGTGGTTCAGCGTACGGTGTCTGAACATGGATTTGGCTCGGGCCTACTGACCCTTTGGTGTGTCCATACAGGTGCCGCGCTGTTGGTACAGGCCAATGCCGATCCCGAGGTGGTCAAGGATATCGAGACGTTCTTCGAAGAACTGGTCCCCAAGTCACCAGGCAAATATCACCACCGCCCGACCGAAGACGACAACGCGCCATCGCATCTGCGCGCGCTGGTGACGCAAACGCAGGTGTCCATCCCGGTCGAACAGGGGCAACTTCCGCTGGGCCGCGTACAAAGCCTGTACCTGTTCGAACACCGCGAGGCACCCAAGACGCGGCGATTGAAGGTGCACTACATCGGGACGTGATGCCTTGGGTCCCGTGGCGCGTTGACGGTGTTACCGCCCCATCCAGCCCCCGTCGACAACAAGGATTTCACCGTTGACGTAGTCCGACGCTGCAGAAGCCAGAAAAACCACGGGTCCGGCAAAATCACCAGGCGTACCCCAACGGCCCTGGGGTGTTCGTTCCAGAATCGACTTCGACCGAACCGGATCGTCCTGCAAAGCTTGGGTATTGTCGGTCGCGATGTAGCCGGGGGCGATTGCATTCACGTTCACACCCTGCCCGGCCCATTCATTGGCCAAGGCCTTGGTCAGCTGTCCAATCCCACCTTTCGACGCCGCATATCCGGGAACGGTGATGCCGCCCTGAAACGTCAGCAGCGATGCGGTGAAGATGATCTTGCCCGAGCCGCGCGCCAGCATTTCCTTACCGATCTCGCGAGACAGAACGAATTGCGAGGACAGGTTGACCTCAATCACTTCGTCCCACCAGTCGTCCGGGTGTTCGGCGGCTGGCTTGCGTTTGATCGTGCCGGCATTGTTGACAAGGATATCAGGGGTTTGTCCGTCGGCCCTCAACTGATCAATGAACCCATGCAGCGCGGAGCGGTCCGAGAAGTCGCATTGGTAAGCCCGGAAACTGCGCCCCATCGCCGTGACGGCTTTTTCGACCTCCGAGCCGGACAGCTCGAGCGAGGCGGACACTCCGATAATATCAGCTCCGGCCGATGCCAATGCCTCGGCCATGCCGCGCCCGATGCCGCGTTTGCACCCGGTCACAAGTGCCGTTTTTCCCGTCAGGTCGAAACTTTGCAAAACACTCATGAACGCGGTCCTACTTCGATCAGGCTTTTCATTGCGGTTGGGCTGCGATCCAGTGCTTCGAACGCAGCCTGAATGTCTGACAGAGGGCTGACGTCGGTAATCACAACATCCGCGTCCACTCCGCCCGAAGCGACAACTGCGATCGCCTTCTCGTAATCCTCCGGCTCATAGACCCGAGCACCGATCAGTTGCAGCTCTCGCCAGAAGAATTGGAACAGGTCGATATGGGGTTTTTGAGCATGGATCGCGACCATCACGATCCGGGCCCGCGTCGCGGCAACCGCTGTCATCGCATCAACACCGGGCTGCGTTCCCGATACCTCGAAAACTACATCCGCCCCTTTGTCGCCCGTGCGCCCGTTGATCGTGGCCACCAGATCGGTTTCGATTGGGTTGATCGTGTCAAAACCAAGCTTTTCGGCAATGGCCAAGCGGTTTGGGTTCACTTCGGAAATCACGACGTTTCCGCCCGCGTCCCGCGCAACCATGGCAACCAGGATGCCGATCGGGCCGCCGCCGATGACGACGACGTCCTCGCCAGGTTGCAGGCCAGACAAGCGCACATCGTGGCAGGCAACGGCGACCGGCTCGATCAGCGCCGCGTGATCCATGCGCAAGTCATCCGGTAGAACGTGCAAGGTGTGGGCCGGAACGGTCCAGATCTCTTGCATGGCACCATCGGTATCGAGGCCGAGAAACTTGAGGTTCTGACAGATATGCTGATGCCCCCGTTTGCAGACCGGGCATTCTCCGCAGTGATCCAGCGGTCGGACCACGACCTTCTGGCCGGGTTTTACCGTATCGACGCCCTCGCCCACCGCTTCGACGACACCTGACATTTCATGTCCAATCACCCGATTCAGGCCGACACGGGCATCCATGTTGCCGTGGTAGACGTGCATATCCGTCCCGCAAATCCCACAATAGGCAACGCGAACAGCAGCCTCGCCGGGGCCCGGATCCGTCGCTTGGGCTTGCTCTACAACAAAGCTCTTGTTGCCCCTGTAGTATGCCGCACAGATCGTCTCGGTTGTCATGTATGCATCTCCATGTGTTCCGCATTCAGTTTGTCCCAGTCGAATTCCACTCCGGTTCCCGGTGTATCCGGGGCCACGGCCATACAGTCTTCCACAACCAGCGGACGGGTCGTGTACTGATCTATCGGGAATGAGTGTACTTCTAGCCACCCTGCGTTGGGTTGCGCGGCAACAAGGCTGACGTGCAGCTCCTGCATCCCATGACTGCAAACCGGAATGTCGTACTGTGCGCTTAGCCCGGCCACGCGCAGCCAACCGGTGATCCCACCGCAGTTTGAGGCATCGGGCTGGATGAAACTCAACTTCGCGTCATCAAAGGCGTATTCGAATTCGTGAATCGTGTGTAGGTTTTCACCCATGGCAAGGGGAACGCCCGTGGCTTCGGCAATTCGGCCATAGCCTTTGTAATCGTCTGGAATTGTCGGCTCCTCGAACCACAGGATATCGCAGTCTGCGAACCCTTGGGCGGCCTCGATGGCCTGCTCGACGCTCATGGAGTAATTCGCATCGACCATGAAGAACCGGTCCGGCCCCAGCATCTCGCGCACTGCCCGGGCACGTGCAAGATCGTCGACCAGATCCGGTTGCCCAACCTTGATCTTGACCGCGTTGAACCCACGCGCAAGGTAGCCTTCGGTCTGCCGCAGCAGTTTCTCCAACGAGAAATTCAGGTCGATCCCGCCGGCATAGGCCTTGCACCGTTTGGACGCTCCACCAGCCATTTGCCACAGTGGTGCATTCTGCGTTCTGCCACGAATGTCCCAAAGGGCAATATCCACGGCCGAGATAGCGAACGAGGCGATCCCGCCCCGTGCAACGTAGTGCACATGCCACTGCATGGCATCGTACAGGCTTTCGATCTGTTCGGCGTCTTGCCCAACCAGGAACGGCGCTAGGTCATGCTGGATCATCGCCAGAATGGCATGACCGCCCTTGCCGCCCGTATAGGTGTACCCAACCCCCTCGACCCCATCCGTCGTTTGAATGGTGACGGTGATCAATTGAAAGAACGTGTGATCCCCATGTTTGGCATCGACCAGGACTTCGGCGAGCGGGACGTTGAACAGCCGCGCTGAAACACTTTCTATGCGATTCACGAACCCAAGACCTTCTGCTGCCTGGCAATAACCCGAGACTGTAAAAGGATGACCGCAAAAAGAAAGCCTCCACGTATGACCATCTGCCAATAGGCGCTGAAACTGATGGTGCCCTGACCGTTTTCAAAGTTCAGAACGTTGAACACCAGACCCAACAAAAGCGCTCCGGCCACGGTCGCAGGGATCGACCCCATCCCACCTGTCAACAAGGTGCCGCCCACAACGACGGACGCGATGGCCGACAATTCCCATCCGATGCCCTCAAGGGGTTGTCCGGCTCCAAAACCCGAGGCCAGAAAGACGCCAGCCAGCCCTGCGCAGCCTCCCGAAAGCAAGTAGACGAAAGCCTGGGCGCGATTGACTTTCAGGCCCATTAGGTTCGAGGCATCCTCGCTGCCCCCGATCGCCAAGACGGTCCGCCCGATGGTTGTCCTTTCCAGCACCAGCCAAAGTACCAGCGTCAATCCGGCTACGATGACGATTGCCCAAGGAAACAGGCCAAACGCCTGCCCCATGCCAAGCTTGGTGAAGTTCGACCCCCAATCGACCGAAATTGTCTGGGCGCCCGAAATCACCAATGCGCCGCCTTTGGCGGCTAGCATGGTTGCCAGTGTGGCGATGAAGGGCGGGATCCGAAGGATGATTATGCAAAAGGCGTTGATCGCTCCGAAGCCAACGCCGGCAAGAACGGCCCCCGGCAGCGCAATCTGAATCCCGTAGGGGCTGAGATAGGCCGCAACAACCGACGTAAAGGCCGCCACGGATCCGACCGACAAATCAATCCCGCCGGTCATGATCACGAAGCACATGCCCAGCGCGATCGCAATGAACATCGCGTTGTAATTCAGGAAAGACGAGAAATTGTAGGCGCTTCCAAAGTTGTCATAGCGCATCAGCCCAAACAGGATCAAAGTCAGCAGTGCGATCCACACCGTCACCGAAGCCGAATTGCGCCGAAGGTATTTTCGCAGGTCAAAAGCCGTTTCATCCAACACCAATCATGCCCTCCGGAATTGCTGGACCCAAACGGCCAGGATAATGATGACGGCTTTGGCGATTAGTGCAACTTCGTCCTCTACCCCGTTGGCCAACAACGTATATTTGACCAATTGGATGATAACGGCTCCCAGTATGGCACCAAAGATCGGCGCCCGCCCGCCTTGCAAAAGAGCCCCGCCAACAACCGCGGCCGCGATGGCATCAAGCTCCATAAGATTACCGTTGCGCGCCGCGTCCGAAGCCGAGTTGATAGCAACGACGATCAGCCCCGCCAGACCCGCAAGCACGGCGCAGATGACATAGGCCCCAATCTTGACCCGCCGGACGGGACCGCCCGACAGATAGGCCGCGCGTTCATTGCCGCCGATGGCCAGCAGGTAACGACCCCAAGTGGTTCTGGTGATAACCCAAAACAGAACACAGGCAATGACCAGCGCCAGCCACCCTTGGAACGGCAAGCCAAGCACTTTGCCGGTTCCAAGATAACTGAATGAAGGGTTGGAAAACGTCTGCAGGTTCCCGTTCGTCAAGACTTGGGCAATACCGCGACCCGAGATAAAGAGAATGAGCGTCGCAATAATGGGTTGCACATTCAACACGGCAACCATCACACCGTTGAACACCCCGCATAGCCCGGCGATAAACAGCGGTAGGACAATGGCCAAAGTGACGCCCAGCATCGGATAGGCAGCGCCCAGATCCGACAGGAAAATCAGCGGAGCAACTGCCCCCGCCAGTGCCATGACCGCACCGACCGAAAGATCGATACCACCCGTGGCGATCACCAGCGTCATGCCCATGGCCACGATGGCGATCGTGGCAACCTGGCTGATATTCACGAACAATGTTTGCAGTTGCAGGAAATTGGGGGTGAAAAACGCGTTGAACACCAATAAGGCGACCAACGCGGCGATGCCGCCGTGAAAGCGGAAGGGCATTGAGGCGACCCGTTGCGGCAACTTCATTGCTCGGTCCATGAACCAGATCCTCCTTCATGATGCGCAAGCGCGCGCACCAGTATGTTCTCGGTAATCCCGGGGTTGGTCAGTTCCTTGACCGAGCGCCCCTCGTGCATGACCACGATGCGGTCGGCGCCTTCTACCAGTTCTTCGAATTCTGAACTGATGAGGACCACGCCAAACCCCTTCTCGACGTAAGACCGAATGAACGATTGGATCTCTCGCTTGGCGCCGACATCCACGCCTCGGGTCGGCTCATCGAGTATCAGGATGTCGGGCTGCGTCGCCAGCCAACGGGCAAGCAGCACCTTCTGCTGGTTGCCGCCGGACAACTCGCGAATGGGTTGGTCCATATGCGCCGCCTTGATGCCCAGATCGTCGATGAAGGCCTGAACGATCTCGCGCTCGCGGGCAAAATCGATCTGACCACGGCTGGCTAGTTTCGGCAACAGGGCCAACGTTATGTTCTCACGCACGGACATGTCGGGAATAATCCCTTCGGCCTTGCGATCTTCGGTCAGAAAGCCGACCCCGTTTGCTATCGCTTCACCCGGTCCGGACGGTTGCCCGACCGCACCGTGTATCTCGATTGCGCCGCTGCGTGCTCCGTCCACTCCGAACAAGGCCCGCGCCGCCTCGGTCCGGCCAGAGCCCAGCAGCCCGCCCAGCCCAACAATTTCCCCGCGGTGGAGTGTGAGGTCGAAATGCGTCAGTCGTGGGCCAGTCGAAACAGAGTCGGCCCGCAGAACGATATCGCCCTTCTTAGCCTTGGCGCCGGCGAAGTCCGTCAAACCGTCTGCCGCAATCTCGTCCTTGTTGCGGCCCAGCATGTCCGCGATCATTTCCAGCTTGGTCGTGTCCTGGACATTGCGAGTGCTGACAGTGCACCCGTCTCGCATCGTTGTGACCCGATCGCAGATCTGGAACAGCTCATCGAGGAAATGCGAGACATACAGAACGGACACGCCCTGTTTCTTCAACTCGCGCACCACACCGAACAGAACCTCGACCTCGCTGGCATCAAGCGACGACGTCGGCTCGTCCATAATGACCAGCTTCGCGTCCAGCGACACCGCTCGCGCTATCGCGACCAACTGCTGGATCGCAGTCGAGAAATTCCCCAGAGGCTCGGTTACGTCGATATCTATGCCAAAGCGCGCAAGAACCTCGCGTGCGCGCCAGTTACCCTCGCGCCAGTCGACCAGAAAGCCGAGGCGTTTGGGCTCGTACCCCATGATGATGTTCTCGGTCACTGACCGCAGCGGCACCAGGTTGAGCTCTTGATAGATTGTGGCAATTCCGTATTTCTGCGCTTCGCGCGGGGTAGAAATGCGGCTTGGCGCGCCCGTCAGATAGACGTCACCGGCATCCCGGCCGTAAACTCCGGTCAGGACCTTGATCATCGTCGATTTGCCGGCGCCGTTCTGCCCGATGAGTGCGTGAACTTCGCCGGGTGCTATTTCCAGACTGGCCTGGCTGAGTGCTGGAACCTCAGCAAAAGACTTGTCGATCCCCGACATCGAAACGAGCGCGTTCATGATATCTCGTACTCCAATTGTTTGCGGGCAGCGCTGACACTCAGCCAGCACCACCCACCAGGGAGAATCAATAGGCTTCGTCGATGTGATCAGCGGCGTTGTCTTGCGTAAAGATCCGGTCTTCGACCTTTACCCACTCAGGGATCTGCTCGCCCGCCGCATACTTCTTCATGACATCACAAGCCAATGGGCCAAAGAAGGGTGAGCTTTCTACGGTCACGCCCATCTTGCCATCGATAATTGCCTGAAGCGCATCACGCGTTCCATCAATCGAAACGATGGTCACGTCCTCGCCTGGCTTGCGGCCGGCCAGTTCCAGAGCCTGGATCGCGCCGATCGCCATCTCGTCATTGTGGGCGTAGACCACGTTCACGTCGGGGTGCGCCTGCAGCAGGGTTTCCATCACCTGACGACCCAGATCGCGCGCAAAGTCACCGGTCTGAGAAGCCACGATCTCAAAGCGGTCGTCCGCTGCGATCGCGTCGTCGAAACCCTTTTTACGGTCATTTGCAGGTGAAGAACCAGTTGTGCCCTCCAACTGGACGATAACGCCCTGGTCGCCGTCAAAATTGTCCATCAGCCATTGCGCGGCCCGGTTGCCCTGATCAATGAAGTCCGATCCTAGGAATGCTACGAAATGCTCGCCTGGCTTGGCGACGGCCGGATCAACCGAGCGGTCCACGAGAAAAGTCGGAATGCCGGCGGCGCGTGCTTTCATAACGGCCGGAATCAGTGGCTTTTCTTCCCTTGGAGGCAGAAACAGAACGTCGATGCCTTGTGCGATCATGCTGTCCACATCTGCTACCTGCTTGGCCGCTGATCCAGCTGCATCCGTCGCGATAAGGTCCCAGCCGCAGGCCTCGGCCGTGTCATAGAACGATTTGGTCTCGGCAATACGCCACGGATTGTTCGACTCCATCTGCGCAAAGCCGACTTTGTAGCGCTCCTTCTGCTCAAGCTGTGGCAGATCCTGCGCTATCGCAGTCGTGCCCAACAGCGCACCCGCGACAACCGTCGAGATCAAAAGAGTTCTGCGTTTCATGGTTATTCCTCCTCCATTGGTGCGGTCGCCTCCGTTTTGACCGCGAGTTTTAGGTCATGCCCAATTCATGTAAGTCGTCTGTTTCCTCAGATAGCCATCGAAGCCATAAGCGCCGTCTTCACCCCCAACCCCGGACATACCCCAACCGGTATGAAATCCCTGCACGGCCTCGCCATTGGAGCGGTTCAGGTACAATTCGCCGAACTTCAAGCGGCTCGGGGCTTCCATCAATCGCCGGTGCGATGCCGTAAAGAGATAGGCAGACAGCCCGAATGATGTGTCATTCGCTGCGTCTATCGCCTGATCAAAATCATCGACTCGCATTGCTGTCGCCACGGGGCCAAAGACCTCCTCTTGCATCGCGGCATTGCCGTTGTCTGAGACCTCAAGAACCGTCGGGGACATCCAGTGCCCCTTATGGTGCGCCCCGTCCGTCAGGGGCCCGCCTGCAAGATGAACCGTGGCGCCTTCGGCGATGCTGCGCTGGATGATCTCGACGACCTTGGTCACTTCGGCCTTGCTGACTTTGGGACCCAAATCGCAGTCGTCCATCGGATCCCCGATCGACAAAGCGCGGGCCGCGGACACGAATTTTTCCAGGAACTGATCCGCAATGCCGCGATGCAGATACATACGCTCGTTGCAGGTGCAAATCTGGCCGCAATTGGCAAACCGGGCGGCAATGGCGGCCGAAACGGCGGCGTCAATATCCGCATCCTCCATCACGATGAACGGAGCCTTACCGCCAAGCTCGAGCCGGACAACCTTGATCCGGTTGGCCGCAGCGCGAAAAATCTCTTTCCCGGCGCGTGTGCTGCCGGTCATTGTAATCAGTGAAGTATCGGGGTGTTCGACCAACCGCTGCCCTACCACCGGCCCCTTGCCTGTCAGAACATTAAGAACACCAGGCGGAAACCCGACCTTGTTGGCAAGCTCGGCGACCGCAAGACCGGACAGCGGCGTGATTTCGTGCCCCAACAGAACAACGGTGTTGCCCGCGACCAGCGCGGGTCCGACCTTCCTGGCGGCCAATGCCAACGGATAGTTCCAGGCCGTCAACGCAACAACAACGCCATAAGGATGACGCCGGATCTGGATTTCCTCGGACTCGTTGTCCGATGCAACTATGTCACCCGAAATCCTCCGGGCCTCTTCAGCCGCATGGCAAAGAAAGGTGACGGCAGCATCCACTTCACCTCGGGCTTGCGAGATCGGCTTGCCCTGCTCGGCGGTTATCAGAGCAGCCAAACGACCGGCGTCGACCCGGACGGCCTCAGCGAGTCTCAGGACCAGCCGAGCCCGCTCGATCGCCGGGCGCGAGGACCACGAGCCAAAAGCCCGATGGGCCGCCTCGACCGACGCATCCGCGTGAGCGGCGGCGCCATCTGGAACCAGCGCAACGATCTCTTCATTTGCAGGGTTTTCGACAACAACCGTGTCCGCGTCAAAGTCGACAAAGCGGCCATCGATGAACATCGAATGCCGAACGACTGGACCCAGCTCCCCTACTACAGACCGCAATTTCGCCTCCCGCGCTTGCTCGGTCAAACCACAATGGCGACCGCACCACCGATCAAAACACTAATAATATTATTTCGTCAACACTAATATTAATTACTATCAACTAATATTAGTTGCACGTCCTCCGCATAGACGATAAAAAGGATACGAACAAAAAGGTTGAACGATGAACGATCAAGCGAACAAGGCCGGGCAACACAGGGGTGTAGGACGAGTCGCGGGCCGGCAGCGCATAACGATGCACGACATTGCACGCGTCGCCGGATGCTCACAAACGACAGTATCGCTAGTTCTGAACAAGAACGATTCTGTCAAAATCTCCGAGGACACAAAGCAACGAGTCCTGGATGCCGCCAACACGCTTGGATACGCCATGCCCTCTCAACTCAGGAAACCCCAGGACAGCGCGCGCCGGCCCGCGGCGCTGGACGGGACCATCGCTTTCGTCGTGGATGATCTGGCGTCAAGCCCCGAAATGGTGAACGCTTTTAACGGGGTGAAACAGGCCGTTCGGGACACCGGTAATCTTGTATTGCTGGCAGAAACCCAAAACGACCCCGAGGTCGAGCCCAATACGCTCCGGTATTTCCTCGACCAACAGGTTGCGGGCATCATTTACGCAACCGTTTTCACCCGGCGGGTGGTCGTTCCGGAAATCCTCAGGCAGACCGCAACCCCGGTTATGCTACTGAACTGCTTTTGCGACGACCTCTCCTTTCCTGCGGTGATCCCCGGCGAAGTCGCTGCTGGACATACGGCGACCAACGCCCTGATCAAGGCCGGGCACAAACGGATCGCCACAATAACCGGTGAGCCGTTCATGGAATGCGCCGCTGGACGAACGACCGGGTACAGAAACGCCTTGGCTTCCGCCGACATTCCGTTCGACGAGGACTTGGTTGTCGAAGGCAATTGGTTGCCCAGCGCCGGATATGCCGCCACGCGTGAATTGATGGATCTGCCCTCTCCGCCAACCGCCATTTTCTGTCAGAATGACCGTATGGCAATCGGTTGCTATGAGGCACTCAAGGAACTTGGCCTTTCAATCCCCGAGGACATCTCGGTCATCGGATTTGACGATGACGAAACCGCGCGGCACCTGTCGCCACCCCTGACCTCGATGATCCTTCCCACCCGGGCGATGGGACGCTGGGTCGTCGAACAGCTATTCCACGGGCCGACGGATGGTCAGAGGCACCCACTCGTAAAGCTTGAATGCGAACTGGTCGAGCGCGACTCGATCAGCGAACCCAAACGCCGGACCTGAAGGCGAAATCATGACGGAAACCTTCGATCACATCGTAATCGGCGGCGGCTCTGCCGGCGCCGCAGCTGCAGCGCGACTGGTCAACCAGGGCAAGTGCAGGGTTCTGTTGCTGGAGGCCGGGCATTCGCACCGCCATCCGTTGCTGGACATGCCGCCGGGTATCTTCAAGATGATCAACGGGTCCAAGTTCATGACCTATCACCAGACCGAACCGCAGGACCACCTTGACGGCCGCGTGCATGACATTCCGCAGGCCAACGTACTTGGCGGCGGGTCGTCCGTGAATGCGCAGGTCTATATGCGCGGTCGCCCTTCCGATTATGACGCTTGGAACGACCTACTCCGAAATACCAACGACAGGGTTGGTTGGGGATGGGACGATGTGCTGCCCTATTTCCGCAGGATGGAAGACAACAACAGACTTCACAATGACCTGCATGGCAGCAACGGTCCGCTGCAGGTCTCGGATCCGGGGCATATCGACGAAATGTCCCGTTGGTTCGTTCAGTCGGTGCAGGCCCTTGGCGAACCATTCAACACTGACTTCAACGGCGCAACACAGCGCGGTGTCGGCTTCTATCAATTCACCAATCGCGCCGGAAAGCGCAGCTCGTCAGCTTATGCTTTCCTCGACCCTCTCGAGAAAAACTCTAATTTGATCGTCCGGCTTGGCGCAACGGTCAGCAAAGTCATTGTCGAAAACGACAGGGCTGTCGGTGTGCAGTATCGCGACAAACACGGGTTCCACACCGTCCAGTGTGATGGTGAGATTGTCCTTGCGGCGGGCGCTCTGGTCACGCCGAAAATCCTATTGCTGTCGGGTATCGGACCGGATGCACATCTTGCCGAACACGATATTCCCGTGGTCTGCTCAGTGCCTGGGGTCGGCCAGAACTTGATCGACCACCCCGAAGTTCCAATCACCGCCTTTGCAAACGGTCCATACGGATATTTCAAACAAGGTGAAGGCTGGCGGATGCTGCGAAACGGCATACAGTTCAAACTGTTCGGCAGCGGCCCCGTGACTTCGGCCGGGGTCGAAGCCGGCGCGTTCGTCAATCCTTCGGCTCCTGATGGAGAACCAACCATCCAAGCCTTTTGCGTTCCCATCGTATATCTGGATCGCGACGCGCTGGACGAGGTGCAGGATGACTTTGGCCTGACCGTTACGACCGTCGTGGTCAAACCGAAATCACGCGGAGAGGTTCAGCTTCGTTCGAACGATCCTCTCGCCATGCCTGTGGTCTCGCCCAACCTTCTGAAGCATGAAGACGACATGCAAGAGATGATCCGGGGACAGCGGTTCTTTCGCCAGGCATTCACGTCCGGCCCACTTGCACAAAGGATCCGCGAAATCGTCATTCCGATAGCGGACGACGAACAGACGCTGCGAGCACATTGTAAGAGATTCGTAAAAACCAACTATCACCCGGCGGGCACTGCCAAAATGGGCCGGGACGGCGACGGTATGGCAGTGCTGGACGCCAGAATGCGTGTGCGCGGGATCGAGCGCTTACGGGTTTGCGACATGTCCGCAGTGCCTGACATCAACGCCGGCAACACAAACGCACCTGCCATGATGCTTGGCGAACGATGCGCCGACCTGATCCTTGGCATCGGATCAGCACGCGAGGGACGCAATTCTTAACCTAAGCTGCGGCGTCGTCCGTCATTGATCCGATTTCTGGCGCAAAAAATGGCGTCGCGCTGCCCGCCCGACCGAAAACGGATTTTCCTAGATGTTTTCCGACTAATTCGAACTAGCCTCAGTTTGCCGCGGAAACCGCGAACCTATCCGGAACAAAGTTGACGCCACTCTCTAAGGGCGGCGGCGCGGGTCAGCTTGAATGTATCTCCGCTGGTGAGATCGCTCCTTGTTAAAGTGGTTGTAGACGGAGGAATGGACGGAGGCGAATGTCTGTAAACTTCGCACCCGCCTGAACCGCTGCATTACGCGTTCACGTCGTCGAAACGGCAGGTGCGAATTCTCGACGCGGTTGTTGAGCCACCTGCCCGTCTGTTGTTTTTCAAGCGCGCCCAGTTCTCTGAGAGCGGCTCTGTATGAGGCAAAGCGATCCGTGACGATGGTTTCCGCTTTGCCGTGTCGCTTCATCAATTTCTCAAGGAATTTCAATGCTGCAGCATTGTTTTGGCGCTTGGTGACAACAGCTTCCAGTACCTCGCCTTCCTGATAAACGGCCCGCCAAATATAATGCCGCTTGCCATTTACCTTCACGAAGACCTCGTCGACGTGCCACTTCCATTTGGAGAACGCGCGCAGCAGCTGAACACGTTTCCGCCTTATATCAGCAGCAAACATCGGGCCAAACCTGTGCCACCAAAATCGAACAGTTTCGTGGCTCACGTCGATGCCTCGCTCGTGCACCAGATCTTCGACATTCCGAAGCGAGAGCGGGAAAGGATGTACAGCATCACCGCAAAGCGGATGATCTCGGGACTGGTTTTGAAGCATTTAAATGGTGATCGTCTTTCCATCCACAAAGGCTATGAATGCCCCCTGCCCGCCTCAAGCCAAGTTCTTCTGACAAAACCTACATTGCAGCGATTCAGACATCAGTCAGAGAGCCTTGCGCGCCAGACCTCAAATCGTTCAAGAACGTCTGGGTCGGTTGCAGGATAAAGTCCGATTACGGGGGTGTTTTTTCGCACTTCTTCCAGAACGAAGCGTTCGAACAACTCCATTGGGCCTGCCTCGATCGCAATGTCATCGGCGAGGTGACGTGGGATAATCATGACACCATCGCTGTCACCCAGAACGATGTCACCAGGATAGACCGCCACGCCGCCACACCCGATTGGCAAACCGACATCAACCGCATGATGTTTCGTAAGGTTGGTTGGGGCAGATGGTTTTGCGGCAAAGACTGGCATCTCAAGTGCTGCGGCACCGTCGGCGTCGCGAATGCCACCATCCGTGACAACGCCCGCTGCTCCGCGCATTTCTAGTCGCGTCAAAAGGATCGAACCTGCCGAGGCCGCCGATGCATCCTGCCGACAATCCATGACCAATACCGCGCGTTCAGGACATGTTTCCACGGCCACGCGCTGCGGGTGATCTGGCTCACGAAACGCCTCGATCGGGTCGGTGTCAGGCCGTGCAGGAATGTAGCGCAGTGTAAAAGCCGGGCCGACAAGGGAGGGCCTACCCTTGCCCAATGGGGCAACGCCTTGAACATAGGCGTTTTGATAACCGCGTTTGTAAAGCAGCGTGGCTACAGTCGCTGTGCTGACCTTTGACAAGCGATCAAGCGTATCCGGATGCAGTTTGATCATTTCGGCAGGCTGAGGGTTCGGCAAGGGCTGGATCCTTCTGCTAAGGCTGTAGGCAACTATCGAGCAGGCTTTGGTTGATGGGAACAAGTGCACCTTTGCCTTGCACGACATGCCCTGCCAGTTTGCAGGCCAGTGCTAAGCTGTCAGGTAAGGGTGTATCCGTTGCCAGCCCCGCCAGAATGCCAGCGTTGAAACTGTCGCCTGCAGCAGTCGTATCCACAACCGAGGCCAGAGGCGGAACATGGACAGAGCCCTCTGCGCCGCGAGTACGATAAAGGACCGTTTCTGCGCCATTCTTGACAACGATCGTTTCCGCGCCCGCCCTTGCATAGCGCTGCAAAGTGGCCGCGGGTTCCTGGTCGCTGAACCAACGTGCCTCGTCCTCGAACGATGGCAAAGCGATATCGCTAACTGCGGCGGCCTGCATGATGTTCTCGGTCATCTCAGAGGGGCTGTCCCAAAGATGCGGGCGCAGATTGGGGTCGAAGGCAATCCGTTTTCCGGCGCGCCGCGCTGACTGAGCAACGTCGAGCAAGGCGGCGCGCCCTTCAGGGTTCAAGATTGCCAGAGTGATGCCCGAGAAATAGATGAGATCTGATTGCGTCATGGCGCGGGCAAGTGCTTGCTTGTCTTGGGCCAACAGGCGTGCGGCCGACTGGCCGCGCCAATAGGTAAAGCTGCGTTCTCCATTGTTTAGCGTGATAAGATACAACCCCACTGAACGGTTTGGCACGATCCGCACCTGCTGGGTGTTGACCCCGCTTTCGCGCATCGCATCCAGCATCCGGGACGAGATGGCATCATCTCCGACGGCGGTAAAATAGGACAAGGGCGTTTCGGGTGTGAGTTGGGCCAGATACCAAGCTGTATTGAACGTGTCTCCGGCGAACCCCATTTGATACGTGCTTGGCGCGTCAGTTGGAGCCATTTCGGCCATGCATTCACCTATCGCGAGAATTCGCATATTCCGGTTTCCAGTACTTCGAAGTTTGACAAACGGTAGCGTTCGACAATTAGGTAACCTGTTCTGCAGTGGTCACGAGAACAGCATCCCACCATTAATATCGACATTGGTCCCGGTCAGATAAGCCGAGTCCTCGCTTGCCAGAAACGCCACGAGGTTCGCAACGTCCTGAGACTGGCCTTGCCGCTTGAGCGGCGCAGCAGCTTCTAGCCCCCGACGGCCTGCATCGGGAGTATGTATGTTATGGAAATCCGTGTCGATCATGCCTGGGCAGATTGCGTTGACACGGATATCAGGACCCAGTTCTTTTGCAAGACTACGGGTGAGCGTCATGACCCCGCCTTTTGACGTTGCATAAGCCGACGCACCCGGGCCACCACCGTCGCGACCCGCCTGACTGGCGATGTTTACAATGGCCCCGGATTTCATATGCAGCAGTGCCGCTTTGACCATAAGAAACGTGCTGGTCAGGTTGAGATCCATGACAGCCTGCCAATGCTCAAGCGACATCTCGGCGATTTTCTTGCGCGCGATCAAACCTCCGGCATTGTTCACCAGAATGTCCAGGCTGCCATAGGTATCGACCGTCTTGGCGATCAACGCATCGACCTCTTCGGGTTTGTTCAGGTCGCCTTGCATTGCAAACGCCTGTCCACCGATCTTTTTGATCTCGGCTACGGTTTCCTCGGCGCCGGCACTACTGGCGAAGTAGTTCACCGCGACATTCACCCCTTCGGAGGCGAGTTTGACAGCGCAGGCGCGCCCGATATCGCGGCCACCACCCGTGACAATTGCGGTCTTTCCCTGAAGTTTCATGGTTGCTTTTTCCCGTTCAATTGGTGCTGCTATGCTTGACTGATGGATCTGACGCTAAAGCTTGGCAAAATAGTCGAAGATTTCCGGCACGTTGCCGTCGCCCATGCCTGCGTCCGCGGCTGCCTGAAGGTTGTTCGCGGTTCCTTCAGCGATCTCGGCACGAGTGCCCACGTCCTCGGCCAGCTTCAGGAAGTAACCAAGATCCTTGTTGGCGTTGTTAATCGAAAACCCCAAATCGCTGACACCATCCACCGCGTAGTTCTTACAAAAGTGCATAAAAGGGGAATTGGACGTTCCAGCTGACATGATGTCAAAAAGCTGCTGTTTGTTTACACCTGAGCGTTCAGCCACAGCAAAGGCTTGGCTCATGGTGCAAGCTGTCGTCATGCCCATATAATTGTTGATGAGCTTGGTCACATGGCCCGCACCCAGCTCGCCGAGGTGAAAGACATTTTCCCCCAGTACATCCAGGACAGGTTTCACATTCTCAAAGGTGGCTATATCGCCCGCTGCCATAATGTTCAGCAAACCATCCTTGGCGTGCGCGGGTGTGCGTCCCAGCGGCGCATCAATCATACCAGCACCTTTTGCGGCCAAGTCTGTGCCGATTTTGCGTGTGGACGCTGGGATCGAGGTACCAAAGTCAATGACCACAGCACCATCTTTGATGCCTGCCAGGATGCCGTCATCGCCGTAGATCAGGCTCTCGACGACATCCGATGTTGTTACACAAAGCATCACGATATCGCTGTTTTCAGCAAGCTCTCGTGGCGTTGTAACCTCTACAGCACCGCGGTTGACTGTGGCTGCGACGGCTTCCTTGTTCCGACCCATAACAACCAGATCAAAACTGTTGTTTTGCAGGCACTCTGCCATGTTACCGCCCATAAGACCGAGGCCGATGAAACCGATGACGGGTTTTGTCATATCTGACTCCTTAAACTCTTTCCAATTAGGCTTCGCAGAGTGCCGTGACCCCTGCCTGTGCAACTTCGAGATCCTGAGCTGGCGAACCCGAGCTGACACCAATCCCCCCAACCACCTGTCCGTCGACCGTCACGGGAAGGCCACCTGCAACGGTCACCATTCGTCCGCCCAGCGTTGAGGATATTCCGTGTGCGGCCATGCCAGGCTGATTTGCTTCACCAAGAGCATCGGTTCCTTTTTGGATACCGGTTGCAGTGAAACTCTTGTCGATGGCCAAAATGATGCTGGTAATCTTGCCACCATCCATCCGCTCAAACGCGATGAGGTTGCCGCTTTCGTCTGTGACGGCAATACACATCGGTACGCCGATTTCCTGCGCCTTGGCTCGCGCTCCTGCGATCAACTTGCCCGCGTCATCGATGTCCAGGCGTCTTATTGTCAGCATCGCCTCATTCTCCTTTGATTTAGGGGCCAATGATTAGGTTCGGCAGCGTCAGCGATATTGCCGGTACAAAAGTGATCAGCATGAGCGCGGCAAAGATGGCGAGGTAGAAAGGCCAAATCGTTTTGACCGCTTTCTCCATCGGTAGTTTTCCAACAGCACACCCCACAAAGAGACAGGTCCCGACAGGTGGTGTGCAAAGACCAAGACCGAGGTTCACCAAAAGGATCATGCCGAACTGTAGCGGGTCGATGCCCAGCATGTTCATCACCGGCAGGAAAATCGGTGTGCAGATCAGGATCAACGCGGCCATGTCCATGATCATCCCCAAGAGCAACAGCACAGCGTTGATCATCAACAAGATCAGGATCGGGTTTTCTGTGATGCCCAACAGGAATTCGACTGTTTTTGTCGGCACCCGGTTGAACGTCAGCATATAGGCAAAGGCACCGGCGCAGGCGATCAGGATCATCACCATGGACGTTGTGCGCACCGAAGAGATAACGGCGGTTTTGAAGTTTTCCCAGGACAGGCTGCGATAGACAATAAGCGTCACCACAAAGGCATACATTGCCCCGAACGCGCCGGATTCAGTGACCGTAAAGACGCCTGACAAGACCCCTCCAACAATGATCACGGCCGTCAACAAGCCAGGGATCGATCCAACAAAGGCGATGGCCAGTGCGGTCCAACCCGGAAACTGTTCGGCCTGATAGCCGCGCTTGACCGCCACGACATAGGCGGCAATCGCAAGGCAGCAACACATAAGGACACCGGGCACAACTCCAGCCAGGAACAGTTTTGAGATTGAAACTGCACCGCCTGTTGCAAGGGCAAAGATGATCATGTTGTGGCTGGGAGGGATGATGATCCCGGCAATTGATGATGTCACTGTGACGTTCACCGCATAGTCGGCATCATAACCTTTGTCTTTCATCACCGGGATCAGGATCGACCCAAGGGCCGAGATATCGGCAATCGCCGATCCGGAAATGCCACCAAACAACATGGACGAGAAGACATTGACGATGCCAAGTCCACCGCGCACAGCGCCTACGGCGGCCTGCGCAAACCGAACCAACCGGATCGCGATACCACCGTGAAACATAAGCTCGCCCGCAAAGATGAAGAACGGGATCGCCATTAGGGAAAAGACGTTGATCCCCGACACGATACGCTGGAATCCAACAAACAGCGGTAATCCTTCAAACCAAAAGGAAGCCAATGCAGCGATACCAAGGGCGTATGCCACTGGAGCGCCGATGATGACACATAGGGCAAAAACCCCCAACAGAATCATGAGTCCCATGACTATCCCTGATCTATGTTGTCTTGGCGTTCGTCTCGGCCCAGAAACAGGCGGATCAGATGGCCAGTGGAAAAAAGGAACACCAACGCGCCGCTGATTGTCAGTGGCAAGGAGCGCAAGCCCTCTGACCATTGGATTAGCGGGATCAGGGTGTTCCATTTGAATATTGTCAGCTCGATCCCGTACCAAAACATCATGCCACCGAAACCTGCCATCAGGACATCAGTGAGCACGACGAAAACCGTTCGCACAAAGGGTGGGACTAAATTGCGGAACACGACAACAGAGAGGTGCGTGTGATTGTGCACACCCGCAGCCGCTCCGAGAAACGCGATGACCATAACCAAAAGCAGTGAAACCTGCTCAACCCAAGTGGGCGTGTTGTTCAGAACGTAGCGCCCGAACACCAGCCAGGCAAAGATCGCAGTCATAACCACAATGGCGACGCCAGACAGCAACATGCAAACTCGTGCGAGCAGATCAAGAATCCTGTCCATGTTGCGCATGGCGGCAGGGGAGGTATCGGGCTCTTGCATTGGATTTCCTCTGAGACAAAACGCCCGGCATCCAATTGGCGGAGCCGGGCGCTCAAAGTTGAACTGTTAAGACAACTTATTCAGTGGCTTGCGCCATTTCTACCAACGCTTTCATATCAGGATTTGCAGCCAAGTAGTCTGCATAAACCGAATCCATTGCGGACTGGAATGGGCCTTTGTCGGCGATTTCATTTACGGTGATGCCGGCCGCTTCAACATCTTTACGCGCTTGTTCAGAACCAATTGCCCAAAGCTCACGCTGGACCAATGCGGCTTCTTCTGCGGCACCGCGCACAGCGGCTTGCAATTCAGGAGACAGCGCATTGAATTTGGTCGTGTTCACGCAGATGCACTCGGGGATAATCAGGTGTTCGGACAAAGAATAATTTGTGGTCACTTCATAGTGACCGACATTCTTGAACGACGGGAAGTTGTTCTCCGCACCATCAACAACGCCGGTTTTCAGCGCTTGCTGAACTTCGGAGAATGCCATTGGAGACGGGTTACCGCCCATAGCTGAAATCATAGATGTATAAAGATCGTTGTTCATTACACGGATTTTCAGACCTTCGACATCTGCGGGCGTGTTGATCGGCTTTTGGCTGTAGAAAGAACGCGCACCGGCATCAAACCATGCCAGTGGCAGAACACCTGCTTCACCCATCGCAACTGAAACAACCTCACCGGCGTCGCCGTCCAGCACGCGGAACATGTGCGGCACATCTTTGAAGATGAAAGGAAGCGATACAAGGTTAGCTTCTTTCACCATTGGGCCAATTGGACCGAGGTTGAAGTTACCAACCTCGATTGCGCCGATACGAACCTGTTCTAGGGCATCCGGTTGGGAACCAAGAACACCACCGTGGAACACATCGACGGTAACTTCGCCGTCTGTAGCGGCGTCAACCAGTTCGGCAAACTTGTCCATTGCAGCCGTGTTGGGATGGCCGTCGTTGTGGATATTCCAGGCTCGCCAGTTTTCGGCTGAAGCTGACGTTGCAATGAATGCCACAGCGGTCGCAGTTGCAAAGAACGATTTCGTGAAAGTCATGGGTTCTCCTCCCCGATTAATTTTGGACAGGATTTGGCTTTCATGGAATTTCAGAGACCGTAAGCCACGTAGCTTTCGATTTCCCCCAAGAACCAGAATCGCTGCTACCCTCAAAGGGACACTAGGATCCAAGTTATGTCAACTGTAGGCTTTTAGTATGTCAGATTGCTTGACAGTCGAAAGCGCAGGGCGTTTGATAGGTGACAGGCCTACATTGGTTCGCTCAAGCAAAACAAAATAGAATATTCTATTTGATTCAATGCTATAATGGTGAATCTGTAATTTGAAACGTGACTAAGACAGAGGGCGCAAGCAACATACCGTGGAAGAAATTGTCAGACGAACTACAACCGATGCGGTCTATGAAGCGCTACACGACGAGATCGTTTCGCTTGAAATTCTTCCCGGTACAAAGCTATCCGAAACAGAGGTAGCCAGCCGATTCGGCGTATCACGCCAACCTGTTCGCAACGCATTCACAAGGCTCGGCAACGAAGATCTGCTCTTAATACGACCACAAAAGGCGACCGTAGTTCGAGGGTTTTCTATGGAGCGTGTGGCTCTCGCTCGATTGGTTCGAATGGCGGTGGAGCTGGAGATCGTCCATCGAGCAATGGAAGTCTGGGACGCAACACGTGAAGCAAAACTTGCGGAAAATCTCGCCTTACAAGAGCAGGCGATCAGTGACGGTGATCTATCGGCGTTTCACGCGCTGGACTATGATTTTCACAAACTGATCTACGTGCTCAGCGGCAATCCGATGGCATTTGATGTAATGCTAGAATCCAAGCAAAAGGTTGACCGGCTTTGTATGCTCAGTCTTGAAAAGGGCAGTGCCGCAGACGCCATCCTCGCCGATCACCGAGAGATTGCACAGGCCATGGCGGCAGGAGACCATGATCAAGCGCAAGCCGCTGTCAGAACACACCTGTCCCGCCTCGACGAAACCATCGACTTCATTCACAAGACGCACCCAGGCTACTTTGAGTAACCGAGGCCATGCGATCTGTTGGTCTCAGGCCGTTCCTCGTTCCGGACGGTCATTATCAATATTGAATTTCATGCCGTCCAAAAGCTCTTCCAAATCGGGGCGTGCTGCTGGGCCGTTTGAGATATCGACCAACATCAGCGTCCCGTTCGGACGGATACCAAACGCACCAGGTTCGGCGAATAGACCTGTAGTTTCTGCATCAGACAGAGGTGATGACACAAAAAGACCAAGCGAGCGCATTTGCGCTTCGGTCATTCCATAACAAAGATCAAAATCCCAGCCAAATTCTGCTTTGTCCGCCGCAGCTTTTTCTTTGGTGTCGGCAGAGACAACGATAACGTCCATAACGTCAGCCCATGCTGACAGCGCCGCATTCAACTTGTTCAAGAAGCGCTTGCAGCGAGGACAATGCTTGCCTCGATAAACAAACAACATGGTCCAGCGGTCTTTTTGTTGACCGATCGTAACCTTGCCCTCAGACCCCAGCCTAAAAAAACTCATTTGCTCGATTTGCGCGCCAACATTTGGTTTGGCTGAGGTCATGAGTCGTTCCTTTCTTCTACAAACAAAGGCTTTGCGCGGATACCGTTAGCTTAGTTCATGTCACGTCAAGGCAATTATTGAAACCAAGATCGCGATATTATTTAGTGCTTGAAAGGCACGCTCGATCTAAGATTGCTGTCAGTTAACGAGGAATCACCGATACTTACCCGCCGTCACTCTACGGCCCTCGTTGCAGCCGCGCTTCTAATGCCGTAACAGGTGTGAGCGCAACCAGCGTACTTGTGTCGAATTCAACGCGAGCTGATCACCTGTGGCCCCCAAGAAACCTTTACAATCGAGACCAGAACGATCAAACGATCTGCCTGGTGAAATCCACAACGTCACCGTTACTACTTAACTGTAACTTTAGGCTCACCGCAGTCATTGGACCGATTCTCTCAAACGTCAGCTTTGACGCGTTGAGCTGCCGTTCACGACCGGAAATTCGAAGTTTTTGTCCTGAACGACTGCTTTCACCAAAAGCGGACACTTACGGAAAACCGGTCCACTTCCGCTGTGCGGACGAAGCGGTCCTTCATAAGCGTTGCTTCAATGTTAGCTTTGCCCCGCCAAGCTTCCGTTAGCAATCTCTTGCGGATACCAATTCCTCAAGACGGGACTCCGGCTTTTTGCAAGCTATCGAGAACCAGTCGCCGCGCCTCGGCACTCCTAATTGGCAGTACTTGCTCGTATCGCGTCGTCGTCACATCTGGGTGTTTTCCTAGCAGTTCTTCAGCAGCATTTTTTGCATCATCTAGTCGTTCGAGCTTCGCGTAAATTGTTATCAAGACCCAATAAGTAGAATCCCATCCAGAGCTCATCGCCAGAGCACGCTGTGCCAGTTCCAGTGCTCGTTCTGGTGCACCTGCAACCAGGTGACCAAAGGCAGTGACAGTTAGGTAGCCGAAATAATTCGGATCTTTCGGGCAAAGATCAAGTGCACGGCCCAGTAGATCAAGGCCGTTGCTGAGTTCGTCGCCAAATACAAGAGCGCAGCCTGCCATCGCATTGACGAAACCGGAACCCGGATTGATTTCCACGGCCCGCTTTACGGCGTCTAAACCTGACAAATAGTCCGTGCCAGTCATAGCAAGGACGAACCCACCAAGAACAATCGAATGCGCATCATCGCTTTCGTTGGTTAACACTCGGCGAGCCTTTGAAACCGCCAAGCCAATATCATTATCACCAAATGGTGCCCACAATCGAGTGGCACGCTGCACTAAACACCAGCCAATATGTGCCAAGGCAGGCGAAAAATCCGGATCTATGTCTGTCGCTTTGGTCAACAACTCCAGCGCTTTAAGGTTGGCATCAGAATGAGATGCATAGACATGAGGCAGCGCCTGGAGATAAAGATCGTAAGCCGCCATGTGCTCCACCGGTTTTCGGCGTGCGCGTTCAATTTCAGCTTTACGTATCGTCGGTTCTAAGGCGCCTACGACCTTGGCGGTGACTTTGTCTTGAAGTGCAAAGACATCATTGAACACACCGTCAAACTTCTCGGCCCAAAGGTGATTTCCCGTCTTTGCGTCAATCAATTGACCTGTAATACGAATTCGGTCACCCGATCTTCGAGCGCTTCCTTCCAGCACATATCTCACGCCGAGATCGCGTCCAACCTGCGTTATGTCAACGGCGCTGCCTTTGTAAACGAAACTGGAGTTCCTCGCGATTACAAAAAGCTGCTCGAATCTGGACAAAGCTGTGAGGATGTCTTCTGCCATTCCGTCCACGAAGTATTCCTGATCGGCGTCTCCAGACATATTTGTAAAAGGCAGAACTGCGATAGATGGCTTATCAAGAGCATTCCGGACAGTATTGGCATATTCGCCGGTTGGAGGGCCAGTGGGGCTTCCGACTTCCAACGCATAGACCTTTAAGGGTTCGCTGATGTTCTTTAGCGATTTAGTTCCCAAGTCCGTAACTGACAAGTCGAGCCGGGCCCGAACCTGACGATAGGCGTCTTCAGATATGCAGATGGCGCCAGGATCAGAAATACTTTCCAGACGCGCAGCGATGTTGACTCCGTCCCCCATAAGATCACCGTCGCCTTCTTCGACGACATCTCCGAGATGGATACCCATCCGGAATTCTACGCGGCTATCTTGAGGTAATCCGGCGTTTCGTTCGTTCATCGCACGTTGGATTGCGATAGCGCATCTTACAGCCTCTACCACACTTCGGAATTCAATGAGCGATCCGTCTCCGGTTCGCTTCACCAGGCGACTTTGTGTACATCGATTGCCGGCTCGACGACCTCGCTACGAAGGGTTCTTAGTCGGGCGAGAGTGCCTTCTTCGTCAGCACCCGTCAGACGACTGAAACCAACTATGTCAGTTACCAAGATCGCTGCAAGCTTGCGATTCTCCAGCATTGCTTCGCACCCCACCGGTTCGTTTGGAGTTCTGGATTAAACTCAATAAGAACAACGTCTAGCGCGCTGCTGTGCGCGACCTTTTCCGAGGCTTCGCAGTCACGGTTTGCGATCACTCGGTGATGCCTGATCAGCCCTGTTGGCTACCGGACATAATCCATCGGGCACATTCCACTCCAAGTTGAGTTTTTGCAGTCTCTTCATACTTATCAATGAGGGATTGCGGCAGTGTATCCCTCCACCGGCCATTCATTCCTTTGTGAATAAATGTGCGGGCGCCTCCCTGCCAAAATGCACCCCCTAAAGGCGCCGATTGAGCTGCGTTTGTTTTCATATAGTCGAACGAGCAGTGTTCAAGCGCGCGTTCCATTGTCTCTTCGTCAACGGTCACATCAATGAAGTCGGTGCTGTCAGACCAATTCGAACCAGTCTCTGTTTACCCCTAAATGCCAGAACTTATGCTGAACAAAGTTGGCGCCACTCGGAGAGAGCAGCGGCGCGGTTGAGCTTGAAATTGTCTCTGCTGTAGAGGGCGCGTTCCTGATTGAAATGGTTGTGGACGGAAGAATGAACTGCGGCGAACTTCTGCAAACACCGCATTTGCCTGAAGCGGAGCATCGCACGTTCTCGTCGTCGAAATGGCAGATGGGAATTCTCGGCCCGATTGTTCAGCCAGCGGCCGGTCTCTTGCCGACTACCGTTCCCGACAACTCTCATCGCCGCGCCATAAGACCGCAGTTTGTCTGTCACGATGGATTCAGGTTGACCGTAGCGTTTCATTGATTTTTTGAGGAATTTCAACGCAGCTTTGCGGTCACGGCGCTTGGTCACATAACTTTCCAGCACCTCGCCTTCGTGATCCACAGCCCGCCATAGGTAGTGCGTCTCGCCATTGATCTTCACGAATACCTCGTCCAGATGCCACTGCCAGTTCGAACAACATCGCATCCGATTGACCCTGTTTCTGCGGATCTCTGCCGCGAATATCGGGCCAAATCTGTTCCACCAATAACGCACAGTTTCGTGGCTGATCTCGATGCCGCGCTCGTGCAAAAGATCTTCAACATTGCGAAGCGAAAGCGGAAACCGAACATACATCATGACGGCCAGACGGATGATCTCGGGGCTCGTCTTGAAGTAGCGAAAAGGGCTGCGTTTTGTCATCCTGCGACGCTAAGTGCTCGCACTGCCCGCCTCAATAAGTTTCTTCTGACAGTGCCTCACCGCAAGGCGGATAATCTCAGGGCTGGTCTTGAAGTACTTGAATGGCGACTGTTTGATCATGCGCGAAGGCTACGAGAGCACCCTGCTCTGCCTCAACCCAAGTTCTTCTGACAAGACCCAACACGGTTTCTGTGGAGTGAAATCCACTGGTTTTATTTGCGCGGCGCTACGGGAGTAGCAATCTTATTGAATTCGGGGCATAATTTGGCATTGAGTTTTTTTGCTCTCAGGAAGCACCGCGTAGACACCGCTCAGGGCCAATGTGAATTACTTGAGTAATATTGGCCTAGTGGGATGGCAAAACATACCGTCGATCACATGTTTGGTCAGATTTGGAGGGCTAAAAACAATGGCAACCAAAGCCGAATTTTGTATGGCAGCAGCATAAGCCAGAGCTGCCACGGACGCACTAAAGAAAATGGCGCGTGATCCTTTAGGTGCGTTTGACCCTGGGTTGGCCACAACGGTTGCCAAGGCAGTGATCAAGAACCTGAATAAATGAGAGGAAAAGGCCGGCTACATGGATTGTAAAACACTCCTCATCCTCAATCGAAAATCTGCGGCCCGACCTGACGTACGTTCGGCTGTTAGACCTCTGGAAAAGGAGCTTGGTCTGGAGATTGCTATCCCATGGTCAGGTAAACAGTTGCGAAAAACGATACACAAGCACTTGGCCAAGGGGGTGACGCGCTTTGTTGCAGGAGGTGGTGACGGGACACTCAACGCGGTTACCAGCGCCCTATTGCGATGCGATGCGGGACCAACCATTGTTTTGGGGCTTATGCCTTTGGGCACTGCTAACGACTTTGCCAGGTCTTATGGTGATGACGGATCGGATCTTTCTGCATCATTGGTGCAGGCCGCAACCGGAAGAGCCCGGTCGATAGATATTGGTTCCATCAACGGTCGCCCATTCGTGAATGTCGCCAGTGGCGGTTTTGGGGCCATGATTACCGCGACAACTCCCAAAGAAGTTAAGAGGCGGCTAGGAGGGTTAGCCTACACCCTTACCGGATTGGCGCGAGTTTCTGAGCTGAAACCAACGCAGGCCACGATTGCTTTGGATGGGTCAGAGCATAACTGGGCGTCGGTTTCTGCGCTGGTAGTTGGCAACAACCGCTTTGCCGGTGGTGGGTTCGAAGTAACTCCAGAGGCTGACATGTTCGACGGGTTGCTCGATCTGGGTGTTTTGACCACGGACGAGTGGCCACCTGCAAACCTGTCTTTTGGGCATTTCCCCGACCTGAGTGACCCGATTGCGGGGCTCGTAAAACGTAGCCGTTTCAAACATGCGGTGTTGGAAACAGAAACACCGTTCCACTTAAACCTTGACGGTGAACCGATGGTGGACACGAGGTTCGAAATTTCGGTTCTACCGGGTAGACTAAGCTTTGCGCTACCTTCAACTGGGTCTTGATCTCTAAAGAATTGGAGCGAACAGGCGGGCAATCGGGGCGCCAATCCGGATATGCGGGGGCTGTTCAGCAAGCAATTTGTCTAGCCTAAACGACCGTTCGAAATCCTTTTCCAGCATCGCGGCTGTAGCCCCGGCGGCGCGTGTATCGAAGAAAACGGCCATTGCTTCAAAATTCAGCCGGAATGAGCGGTTATCCATGTTCGTTGTCCCTATCGCGGCCAAAGTATCATCAACAACCAATACTTTTTGATGCATGAAACCGGAACTATATCTCAAGACCTGTACTCCGGCCTCGCGGATTTCATCAAAAAAGGCAAAAGCGGCAAGCCAAGGAATCTTATGGTCAATGACGTCCGGAACCAGGATGCGGACATCCACTCCTTGCAACGCAGCGTGTTTTAAAGCTGTGAGCACATCGGTATCGGGTACGAAGTACGGCGAAGCGATCCAAATCCGACGTTTGGCATTCGCGATTGCCGTGAAAAAGAACAAGGCACCGGTTTCCATTTCGTCCCCGGGACCGGTTGGGACGATTAATCCGGACATGTTCTCTTCCATGTGACCAGCCTCCCAGTTCATCTCCGAAATCAGGATTTCTTCAGTTGCCCAATGCCAATCCTCTACAAACACCAGTTGCAACTGCGAGGCGATCGGGCCACGGATTTCGACATGTGTGTCGCGCCAATCACCGAATTTTGGGTCGCGCCCCATATATTCGTCTCCAACATTCAATCCGCCGGTAAAGCCGACCGTTCCGTCGACGATCACCGTCTTGCGGTGATTGCGTAAATTGAGTTGAAATCGGTTTTTAGCTCCGCGCATCTGCGCGGGTTCAACTACTTGCACACCGGCTGAACGGAGATCATTAAGATAGGAGTTTGGAAGTTTAACGCTCCCAACTGGATCGCACATGAACCGAACTGCAACTGCACGTTTTGCTGCGGTGATCAGATGGTCCCGCAGTTTCCGACCCAGATCATCATCATGAACAATATAAAACTGCACCAGAATGTAATCTTGGGCTGCGTCAATAGCGGCAAAGATTGCATCGAACGTTTCTTGCCCGTTTAATAGGATTCGCATGTTGTTGCCCCGGACCACGGGGAGTTCAGATATCCTTTCCAACGCTTCGGACGGAAACTCTGTAGGCACGTCGGGCGCATTGACCTCGCGAAACGTCTTGATTCCGTCAATTACCTCCTCGCTATCGCGGCGCGCAGTTAAGTATCGGTCGAACTTGTGATGTCCCAAAAAAAGGTAAAGCGGAACGCCAAGATACGGGGCAGTAATCAGAAAAACGACCCAACCCACTGCACCCTGAGAGGTTCGCGCCGATGAGATCGCCCTCCATGCAAACCAAATGGCAGTGGCTTCGAGGGCTATCAGGAGCAAGACCAGAATTGTGGACACCATGTGGGCCTCTTTGGTTCACAGTTGCTGAAAGGGCGTTCCAACACCCGGTGGAGATCCACCAGATTAACCAATACTCGCAGGAAAGGATCGCCTAGGGCAAGCGCGTAGAAACGCAGTTCTTGGTGAGTTCGGGTGGCAATTCGATAGAGAATTCTCATTCGTGTGCCGCTTTGACAAATTGGGAGCAATTTATCCCGATACTCCAGAAAAAGCTGGAAGATTCTCCCAGAGTTTCCGATGCTGTCCTCCTGCAAACTTCGGGGGTCGTTTGAGAAGTTTACGACCTACATGATCCAAAAGAGAGGCCAGTTCAGCAATTGGAAGAAACTCAATCTCCGTCGATGAGCGCAGTTGTCGAAATGCAGGAACGTTTCAGCCACTGGCAGGCCGACCTAAATCAAAGCAGCGTAATTCTCTCTTTGTTCTTTCTCTTGGCCGTTGTCATCGGCAGGGGGCCACTTGCACGATGGCTTATGGCAATGTTTCGGGCACTTCTCAGACGTTTGTCCATTGAACTTTCGGAAAAGGTAGCTGACGAACTGATGAGGACCACATCAGTTTTGATTGTGACCTTTGCTGTTTTTGTGGTTCTGGAAACATTGAATGTTCCAAACATGCCTGGTGACATTTTTAGGCGCGTTATGGCCTCAATCGCTGTGATCGCAGTATTCTCAGGGTGGTACAACCTGAGCGGGTCTTTTGTATCCCTTCTTCAGAGCGACCGGTTTGGAGAAGTCAAGATGGAGGCCGGATGGATGGAGCGCGTTGCCCGTTTTGGCATCTTGCTGTTTGCCATTACGTCACTGCTAGAAGTTTGGAGGGTCGACATCAGCGGTGCGCTGACCGGTGTTGGAGTACTGGGCGCAGGATTGGCTATCGCGACGCAGGACCTGATCCGCAATCTTGTGGCAGGCATGAATAACATGAGTGAAAAGCGCTTCGCTATTGGGGACTCGATTCAAATCGACGGTTCGTTTGTCGGGACAGTCGAATCCATTGACCTGCGTTCCACCCTAATCCGTGGGTTCGATCAGATCCCACGGCATGTTCCGAACTCCGAGTTATCCAACGCAGTTGTCCTAAACTATTCACACCGCCGACATCGAAGGGTCATGCTTAGCATACCGTTGCTTCTAGACAGTACCGAGGCTCAGGTCCTTCAGGTGCGTGATACGTTGCGGGAACATTTGTCGGCCTGTGGAGATTTCGAATTGTCTGAGGAGGCACCGAAACATGTCTATGTCGAAGGGTTGTCAGAAAGCGCCGTAACCATCATTTTTTACGCGTGGACGACTACCCCTGAATACGACAATTTCCTCCGTGTGAATGAAAGTCTTTCGCTCAAAATCCTTGAGACGGTGCGCGCGGCAGGAACAGAACTGGCCTATCCAACACAATCGATCAATCTGCGCGGGTCAGCCATTCCGTGACCTCCTGATGATACCGATCAGTATTTCCAAAGCGTCTAGCTCCGGTTATCTAAGTTTTGCTCAAATTCCTGACGGATTGCTTCTGTTTCGGTATCTAGTTCGGATTTGGATACCGTCAGCTTAGATTTTCGACGTGCAGCTTCAGAAGCTTCGCCCTGTGCTACTTCCCTTACTGGATTGTCTTTTTGACTGCCGCCGGACAAGTTACCATCGCCCGACATCAATATTGCGAGTGACTTCGTCGATGGGATGTTGGCTAACACGATCATAGTACAGACGGTAATCGGCACGCTTAGTAGAGCCCCGGGGATACCCCAGATTGCGGTCCAGAACGTCAGTGCGAGGATGACCATCAAAGGCGACAAGTTTAGTGATTTTCCGGTTAGCGAGGGTTCCAGAATATTCCCGATGATGAACTGAACCGCCCCACAGCCCACCAAAATAATTAGAAAAGGCGTGTTAGTATCAAACTGCACAAGAGCAACGAGCGAGGGCAACGCTACCCCGATGATTGAACCAATCGTTGGAATGAAGTTCAGTACGAATGCCAGGATGGCCCAGGTTTCGGCAAAATCCAATCCCACGGGCTTCATGATCGCGTAGCTACCGACACCCGTTAGGAAACTAACGAGTGTTTTGATTCCTACATATCGCTGCACGCTTTCTGAAATGCGTGTCAGCACGCGGTGTAAGTTTTGTGCGGATTCCGCATCTGGCGCTGCCAGTGCGACTTTCAACCTCATGGGCCCCTGTTCCAGCATCATGAAAGGAATATAAAGAAGGATCAGAAAGAAGGCGCTTAAAAAGCTTCCGGCTGAACCGATTGCTCCGCCAGCGAAGCCGGTGAAGTCCATCTCTAAGATCGCTTGTTGCGCTGCCTGATAGTTCTTGTCTCCAACAAGAGTGACCACTCGGGCCAAGATTTCAGAGAACCTTGCTTCATATCTAGGCAACGCATCAGCAACCGCGCCCGCTTGACTGGTCAGAATTGACAGTAATCCGAGCAATCCCAACACTAAAAGAGCAGCGCTAATGACATGGGCCAACCATCTAGGGATCCGTGTCCCGAGAATTTCAATCTGACATAACCTGTCGACTGCGGAAGTCAGAAGAATGAAAACCAAGGAAGCAATCGACAATGGCACTAGAACACCAGCCGCCAGGACCAGTCCTGCGATAGTAAAAAAGGCGATCACGACAACCCGGTGCCAAAACGCCAGACTAAAAACGTGTGTTTGCTGTTGATCTGGCACCGGCTGGGCTACTTCCTGACTATTACCCTACGGATTTCCGAACCTTGTCATAAACTGCTTTCATTTTCAAACCAAGTTCCCGCGCAGCTTCGCCGACTTCATCCGCCGACTGATTAAATTGTGATGTAGACAGGAACCTATCCCACTCCGAAACAAGTGAATCCCACTCGTCTTCCGCCTCCATTGTTCCAAGGTTCAACTGAAGTTTAATTTCATCTCTCTTTTGTTGTAGCTCGGCCATCATGGCCTTCAGATCTGGCATTTCTTTCACCTTTTGTAACACGTAATTGCCGAGAGACGGCTCTCGGGTTTACCTGCAACGCCAATTTTAAACGGTGCTGGTTGGATGTTTAAACATCTTACTAAAAAGAATTAGGTCAACGCTTCTTTGGCCAGTGACATTGACGCATCTAGCTTGGCCTTTCGTTCTTTGTAGTCTGCCTGAATTTCAGCTTTACGCTTTTCAAACTTGTTCCTTGTATTTTCTTTGGCCACCGCAATTTGCTCGTCAATCGCCTCGAGCCTTGCAGCTGTTTGGCTGTTCAGTTCGGTGATACGTTGCGAGATTTTTTCTTTGGCTATACTTGCCTTTGCCTTGGTTACGTCGATTTTGTCGTGGATTGCTTGTTTGGTTTCTTCGTTAGATTGCTTCCACTCGTCTTTTAGCTCTGCAATTTCCCGATTAAGTTCCGCCATTTCAACAGCGTATTGTTCATCGATTGCATCGGCGCGTGGCTTGCGGAAAACCACTCCTCCAGCCTCGCTCATTTTGACATCCAATGGCGATGTCCAAACTTCGTCAACCGAGGCCACCAAGCAAGATTTACCAGGAATAAGTTCGATGCTGATTTCGTCAAGCATCGTGGAATCTATTCCCGCAACCCAAAGATCTCTGTAGACACCAAACAATCCACCTGTCATCGATCCGACAGCCATTCCTGAGGCGGCCACTGATGCTGCAGCCGCAGATCCGGCGACTGCAGCTCCGGATGCGACTGCCACCGGGCCGGCCAAAACACCAACCATTCCGCCGAGAACGAGGCCCAGTGCCGTTCCCAAAGGCCCTTCATCTTCCACCTTCTTAACTTCAACTTTGCCTTCGAGATCTTTCCCAATGACGGCAGCGGCATACACCGCGAGATCTCCTTGGATATGTAGCGCGCGCAGTGCGGTTTCACCCTTGAATGCAGCAGCATCATCCTCGAAAACGACGGCAATAAACTTTTCCATGTTGGTACTCCTGATGGTTGATTTTAGGCGGGAATTTCTTAGTGGACAGGAACTTTTCTAAACACTAAATGCTCATTGAAACTGCATGTTAAGTGCCGCGTAAATTTGCCATTTGGGCAGACCGTTTCCTTTGTCGAAAACCGAGTACTGCGGTTCGACAAAAAAGTTGTAAACGGTATTGCCGCGTTTGGTGACCTTGCCTAGGCGAATGCCCAATGGGACAGAATAGCTGTCATTAACAAAATTGTAGGTCCAGATCGGGGCGCCGCCCGTGTAGTACCCATTGCCCAGTTGGTAAAAAACAAAGGGTTGAAAGGCACCCAAATTGGCACGTGGGCGCCCATTTGTATCCCCAACGCCTCCACGCCATGTCAGAAGATATCCATACTGAAAGACAGGCGAAGTTGCATTGAAATAAACGTTGGCTAACCCAAGCTGCCATTGATCGGCTCCCAAGCGGTCGTCGGAGGCTGTTGGCACGACCACTTGCGGACCAAGCGCAAAACTAATTCCGGGGTTACCCGTATTAAACTGATAGGCCGCAAAAACATCAAAATCTCCGACGCCACTCAAAGTTTGGCCATCTGTTCCCACCGGTAACGAGTTAAATGGCAACGAGGCTCGGATCAGCCAATTTGAGCTGCCTAAAGTGACTGGCTTTGCATAGCGCAGAACAAATTGATTTCCGGTCGCATTACCTGGTCCTGTAAAATCACCGATATAGTAGTTTTGGATATTGAACGCTGTGATATCAGCCAGAGGATTGTTGGCTTGCGCTGCATCAGATTGCGCATAGGCCGGAGTGCTGGCGACGCACAGAATGGAAAGTTGGGCTAAGCGCATAAAGAAGGATTTCATGGGGCTGCCTTTGTCTCGGGCATCGCTTCTGGCAAAGGTACACCCACCGCTCCGGAAGGGGGCTTAGTGCCCAGAAGAGACGCAATCGTAGGCGCGACATCCACAGTTTCGACGCGTCGTGCGACGGTTTGTGGAACAATATTTGAACCTGTAAAAATTAGGGGAACGTGTGTGTCATATGTCCAGGGAGAGCCATGAGCAGACGCAACGTGCAACCCGTCAAAATCAGCCACAAACCAATGCGGTTCGAACACCACATAGATATCTCCCGACCTATCTGGATTAAAGTTAGCCAAGACGGCATCGCTAATCTTGGTTTTTGCAAACGACCCGCGTCGCAAATCTGAACTCCCAACCGCATAGGCAATGCCGGGGAGCTTTTGAAGTTCCTCAGCAACAGCTCGCTCGACGACCAAAGGATCTAAAGAACGTTTGGAAATAAGATCTTGGTCCAAATAGACGTAGGGGTTGGAAAAGTTCTGAACCAGATCAGCGGATTCACCAAAATCCATTTGAAGACGCACAAATCCTGGTTCTGTATCGACGCGTTCAAAGCTGAACAAACCAGCTTCAATGCCTAGAGTCGCCAGAAACTCCGGGTGTTCCGGTGCGCCGTGATCTGCCGACAAAACGATCAATGTGTTTTCCAGACCAACTACGGCATCCACATGTGTTAAAAGGTCAGCGATTTGCCTGTCGAGATGCGCGAAATTGTCTTCGGCTTCTAGGCTTGAAGGGCCGAACATATGGCCGACATAGTCTGTAGATGACAAGCTGACCGACAGATAATCAGTAACGTCATCTTGCCCCAGTTGTTCTGCATCCAACAGGGCTTTGGCAAAATCTACTGTTATTTCATCCCCTGCCGGGCTGAGGGTTAAGAGCGTTGTGAAGTATTTCCCTTCTGCCGCTCCCCAGTTATGCGGAAATGTCCGGCCAAACCCCTGTATATCGGTTTCCCACGGTTGGTCGTCGCGGTCTGCAAAGGCATACTTCCCGACGTCTCCCAGAAGAGTCCAAGATCGATTGGCATATGATGCGACAAGGCCCTTTGAGTTCCAATCCTCAATCCAACCGGGGTAGGCGTCGCGATAGAACGTGCTTGTAACAAACCGACCTTCTGACTTTGAGAACCAGTAAGCGTCACCAGCGTGACCTGCCATTGCAATTGCACCGCGATCCTTGACCGACACACCAAACACTTTTGAAGTCGGCCCAAAGTGCAGGCCAATTTCATCGGAGATAGTTGAATTGATGATATTGCGGGGAGATCGACCGTCAGTTGTGGCTGCTCGTTGGGTCGGATCGATTTCGTTCTCCGCATCGACTCCGGAAGCCCCGACCAAAGGATAGTCCGGATCCTGCACGTTATAGAAAGGCTTGCCAGTTTTTCGATCAAACCACAGGTTGGCTACCATACCATGGATAGCAGGGTCCGTGCCGGTTGCGAGCGTCGTGTGCCCGACAATTGTTTCAGTGTTGGCATGGCGGTGATGAGCATTTGTAAAATTGACGCCACGATCCAACAAATAGCGAAAGCCGTCCTCTCCTATGTGGATACTGAATCTGTCGATTAGGTCTCCACGCAACTGATCAACAGTAATTTGAAGAACCAGTCGAGGCTTGCCTTGAGCGCTTGAGACAGACGGAACGACCAAGCTGACTCCAACAACCAACCATTTGATTAGCAGGGGAAGAGTTTTCGGTTCGATCACGTATTTCGTCCTTTTTTGTAACAGTAGAATTTGTGTTTACCCAACGTTTGCCGCAGTTTTGGGTCGTTTTTTCAGACCGCGACCGACACGTCGTTCCTTAGGCCATGGGCAAAGCGGATATATCCTGCGCCCTCACCGATCAGCGATACGCCTGCAACGATCCCCAACAGCATCACGCTCACTTCGGGGTACTTCACTAACAGATATCCCGATGCCAGTACGGACACACAACCAACGGAAATGACCCAGCCAGAACCTTGATCCGGTCGCGCCATTACGCCAACTGCAATCCGCACCAAGCCATTCACAAAAATTGCAACAATCAAGACCAACGTAAGCGCCATGAGCCCTTCAAGAGGGCGAAATATCAGCAACAACCCGGCAATCAGATTGAAGCCCCCCAAGATGGAATAGATGAGCCTTGCATTCCAGCCATCTTTGGTTGTGAAAACCTGCACTAGCACCACGAAGCCACCTACAGCGAAAACAAATCCCACAGCAAATTCAATGGCCAATGATACCAAAAAAGGTGCAAAAATTGCGAATACACCCCCGATAGCCAACACAATCCCGAGTCCAAGAAACCAGCCCCAGTATTTTTGCAGATCGTTGTCTGAGTGTCCCATACTCATTGTATCTTTCCCTTGGTCGATTGCATTTTCAAACACTGGCGACTGCTTTTGCGTTTAGGCGCCCTCAAGCAGGTCAAAGCCTGTCGAGTGCGACCTTCCGTTTAGTTTCGAGCGTAGTGAAAGCGCGGCAGGCTTTTCAGATTTTCCTTGGTCGCATTGGGCAAAACCAGATCGCCATCCGCGTTGATCTCGAAGGCGACCGCTGGCAGCGCGATCAACTTTTCACCGATGTTCAGGAAGCCGGCGACGTTGACGATCACAAAGGTCGTATCACCATCCGGCAAGACGAGCGCATCATGGACATATCCCACAAAGTCGCCACCATCATTGTAAACATCACCGCGTAAAAGCTCGACTACGCTCCAACCGGAAGCGACTAAGGCGACATCAAGATTGTTGTACTCGACAACAACACCGCCAGCCACATGAGGTGTGGACTGTGCGAGCGCATACATTGGGTCTCCAATTGCGAAAGCACACAAGAGAGCCGTTGTTCTCAGAACTTTTTTCATATTACTGATCCCGTCTCGACAATGTGAAAATTGAATTCAGGTCGCCGGGTGATCAAGCAGCCCGCCCCCAAAACAAACTGGTCAGTTTCCGGACAAAGCGGCACGAAGCTCTTTTTCATCACTGACAGACAATGATGTCTCGATAACCTCGCCCTTCATGCCCTCCAATTCGCCCAACAACTTCGTAGGTCGGTTTGACCACCCGATAACGGCCAGAGCCGATGAGTCAGGGCCCATCTTTGAGCCGACGCGAGCTGCCAATGCGTCCTCTTCGTCTGCTTGATCCAGCATTCCTGCAAGTGTCCCAGAGCCAGCACCAACAGCCGAACCTGCAATAAACCCGGCAGCAGGGTTACCGACCATGGCACCGATCAACGTACCGGTCAGTGCTCCAAGAGAAGTGCCTCCGACGAAACCCGTTGCTGTAAGAGTATCGGAATTCCGGGTCCGCACTACGCCGTTCTTATCGCGGGTCATTACCACGACCTCGTCGAGATCGACTTCCCAATCCAGGCTCATTTTTTGCAGACGCAAAAGTGCTTCGTCTGCTGTATGACGGCCCTCGAAGACAATAATGACCAAATCACTCATCGTATCTCTCCCTAGTTGAAAATTGTTTTTTGCAGCGCAATGACACACAAAAGAATGTACGTCCTGACGCGATACCCTGACGATGTTTCATTTTTGAACTCCATGCGCGGTTCTCTCTCAACACCGCGCATGAATTAAGTTTACCGAGCTCGAAACTACTTACTTCCGTTGTTTGCCGTCATCAGTTCCATGACCTGATCGATTGAAAAGCTGGCTGGCTTCTGACGCGGTGGGAACTCCTGGAATGTAGCCAGGAACTGGCCTACATACTTTTGTGCGGGCACCAGGAAATAGATCCGATCAATCATCCAGTCGTAGTAAGTATTGGATGTTAGATGCGCCTGTTCGAATGGATCACGCCGAAGGTTGGTGATCAAAGGGACGCGAAGTGGGGTCCAAGGTTCGATCCACGCACGCAATGTCGAAACAGCTTTTTGCTCAAGGAAAATCAGTTTCCAATCGTCATAGCGCAAGGCTGTTAATTCTCCGGTATCCGCGAAATAGAAAATCTCATGTCGCGGGCCGTCTTTTGTTTCACCAGTAAGAACGGGCAAGAAGTTGTAGCCATCCAGATGCACTTTATATTCGCGACCAATGGCTTGAACGCCACCTGCTTTCAAATCTTCCTTGATGGTCTCATTGCCCGCTGCTGCCAACAACGTCGGCAACCAATCCATGTGGTGCATGATTTCGTTTGAGACGGAGTCAGGTTCTATTTTCCCAGGCCAACGCACGAGCGAGGGCACGCGCCATCCACCTTCCCAGTTGGTGTTCTTTTCACTGTAGAACGGGTTGGTGCCAGCATCTGGCCATGTATTCTTGTGGGGGCCATTGTCAGTCGAATAATGAACAATGGTGTTGTCAGCAATGCCCAGTTCGTCAAGCACATCCAATAGCTGACCGACGTGCATGTCATGTTCCACCATGCCATCGCCATACTCATCTTGTCCCGAGATCCCGAACAATTCGTCTTTCACATGTGTACGGAAGTGCATCCGTGTGCCGTTCCACCAAACGTAGAAAGGTTTGCCTTGTTCGTGCGCATTTTTGATAAAGTCGACGGCAGCTGCAACGGTTTCATCGTCGACTGTCTCCATCCGTTTTTTGGTCAACGGTCCCGTGTCTTCAACAAGCCCATCAGCCGAAGACTTGATAACGCCACGAGGGCCAAATGCCTGGCGGAAGGTCTGGCCGTCCGCCAAAACCGCGTCGCCGGGATAGTCGCGATTTTCTGGCTCTTCTTCCGCATTCAAATGGTACAGGTTTCCGAAAAACTCATCAAAACCGTGGTTTGTGGGAAGCATGCTGTCCTGATCACCAAGGTGATTTTTCCCAAACTGACCGGTCATGTATCCTAAAGGCTTCAGAAGGCCCGCAATCGTGGGATCTTCTTCCTTCATACCCAAGTCTGCGCCCGGGAGGCCTACCTTGGACAAGCCGGTTCTATAGACAGACTGTCCCATAATGTAAGAAGCCCGACCAGCTGTACAGGACTGCTCCCCATAGTAGTCGGTGAACATCATGCCTTCATCAGCAACCCGGTCGATATTGGGCGTTTCGTAGCCCATTAATCCCCTAGTGTAAGCGGATATGTTGGATTGCCCAATATCGTCTCCCCAAATCACTAGAATGTTTGGTTTGTCTTGTGCAGAAACTGGTGTGCCAACCACGAGGACAGCGACCGACAAAGCACCCAATATCGCTGACTTTGTTATGCCCAAATTATGTTTCATGTGCTCTCCTGAAAAATTCGAAACCAACGCATCAATCGACAGACTGGTGACATCGCGATCAAAGTTCATTCCCACGATGACCCCATTTGTTAGCGGTGTTTGCCCTACAATCTGTCGGCAAATACGAATCAAGGCTGCAAAAGCAACATTCATATTCACAAAAAACGTGTGTTAGCCTGCCAACGACGGGAAGCATTCATATATAAGAAGTTATATGAAGAGATTCGCTAAACACGCCAAAGCACATAATGAATCACTGTCCGAGCACAGTGTATGAGTGAAAAGGTCAACGAATTCACGATTAGAGCGGGCTCATTCCATGGTCCAATCTCCTTGCTTACTGACAACGCTCGGATGTTTCAAAAAACGCTGCATTCTTTCAACCTGCCAACGGAGCCAGAGGAGATTGTTGACGTTTCCAACTACCTAGAGGGCATGAAGAAAATAACTCGGTTCGCTGACGATGATGATTTCTTTGCCCGAGCAGGCTATGTTCAGAAAGTGGAAGATTTGGGCGTTTTTGGTCGCGCAATCGTTTCCGCTGATACCTTGTGGGACGCTTTGCAGATCGCCAAGTCTGCGCTGTTGTACTATCAGAGCGATTCAGAGTTAGTAATCAGAACCTACAAAAAGCGTTGCCATATCTGGTATTTCAATCCTTTTGAAGCTTTTGAAGGCGCCAAAGATGTTCAATACACAATAACTCTATTGGCCAACGTTGTCTGCCTTGCAAACAATCGCACCGATCCGAACATTGATGTTTCCTACCCTAATGGCTGTTCGACGCACGTTCTGTTCAACTCCGCTATCAGTCGCGTTAGGGCTTCCACCCAAGGGTACATTTCGTTCGACGAAGAAGCACTCAAGTCGCAGATGTCCAAAATGGATGCACTGAGAGCCGAAGTGTTTTCGCGCTATTTGGCCGATGAATCCATAAAGGCTTGCGAAAAACCACTGACGAAGGACATTGTCGCAGGCCTAGTTCGTGCTTCATTCGGAGTTGCGCCATGGTCTCTAGTCAACACCTGTGGAGCACTGCAATTACACGAGCGGACGCTTCAACTTCGTTTGAAGTCTGAAGGAACTTCTTTTCGTGAAATCGTTCAGACTGAGCGGCACCTTGCATCAAAGCGCCTCCTAGTGGCTGGAAAAGACATAGTTGAAACTGCCGAAATACTTGGCTTCGAGCATCGGCAGAGTTTTTCAGAGGCATTCTCAAGGTGGGAAGGCCTTTCTCCGTCGGCCTTCACAAGGGTGCTGTCAGACTAATTCGAACCAGTCTCAGCTAGGCCAGTATAGCTGCCCTTTATGCCGAACCAAGTTCGCGCCACTCGGCGAGAGCGGCGGTGCGCGTCAGCTTGAAGGTGTCTCGGCTGGTGAGCGATCGTTCCTGGTTGAAGTGGTTGTAGACGGAAGAATGGACGGAGGCGAATTTCTGTAAACTTCGCATGCGCCGGAAACGTTGCATAGCGCGCTCTCTTCGTCGGAAAGGCAGGTGAGAATTCTCAACGCGGTTGTTGAGCCACCTGCCCGTCTGTTGTTTTTCGAGAGCACCCAAATCTCTGAGCGCTGCTTTGTAGGATGCAAAACGGTCGGTCACGACCTCCTCGGCGCAACCGTGCCGTTTCATCAATTTCTTAAGGAATTTCAGTGCTGCAGCTTTGTTTCGGCGTTTGGTGACAACGGCTTCCAGCACCTCGCCCTCGTGATCAACTGCACGCCAGAGATAGCGGCGTTTGCCATTCACCTTCACAAAGACTTCGTCCACGTGCCACTTCCATTTCGAGAACGCGCACAGCTGCTGCACCCGCTTCCGTCTGATCTCAGCAGCAAACATCGGGCCGAACCTATTCCACCAGTATCGGACAGTTTCGTGGCTCACGTCGATGCCTCGCTCGTGCAGTAAATCCTCGACATTCCGAAGCGAGAGTGGAAACCGAATATACAGCATCACCGCAAGGCGGATAATCTCAGGGCTGGTTTTGAAGTATTTGAATGAGGCAGGTCTGGTCATGAACAAAAGCTACGCAACCGCCCTACCCCTCTCAAGCAAAGTTCTTCTGACAAGACCCCTTGATGGCTTCTCGCCCCTTTGAAACGCGGAATTGTCGAACCGGAGGCACGACTGCCTCTATCGACTGTGCGTTTTCGGCATACATTTCATCAACACTTGCAAGGCCCCTGCGCTCACGCATGGCCTGAACGAATGATCTTCCGATTTCAATCAACTCTTCCATGAGCCCCCCCTGAATTACCATTGACAGTACCACTTCTTGCCCGCGCCAATCTTGACAAGGATCAATAAGCATATCGATGGATACTGTGAGGCCGGTTCGAACAAGTCTCAGCTAGGCCAACAGAGATATCGCTTATAACGCGCCGAGTTCGCGCCACTCGGCAAGAGCGGCGGTGCCGTGTCAACTTGAAGGTGTCTCGGCTGGGAAGGGATCGCCCCTGGTTGAAGTGATTGGAGACGGAGGAGTGAACGGCGGCGAGCTTCTGCAAACACCGCATCCGCCTTAACCGCTGCATCGTATGTCGCAAACGGCTGTTTCGTCTGCAGAGCAATCATTCATGACCGACGCAGCGAATGTCCACTTCGGGCCCAACGCGGTTATCCGCTGCACTGGGCATGAACGACCACTTTGCGGACTTTCCTGCCTTTCGCTGCGCCTGCGCGAGTGGCTGCTTTTCGATTTGGCTTAGTTATTATTTAAAATA
>NZ_JBXWOX010000016.1:0-112811 GCF_059611125.1 Ruegeria sp. CDSB029 | reverse complement strand
TTGGCAGTTACGATGAGCCAGAAACCCTCTCTTATCAAATCGACCTAAACTGTCCCATGGGCGCTGACGTCAGACAGTTTGCTGGCGTTCTGGCCAGCTTCGCGCTGCGGTTTGGTCCGCCAGAATTCTTCACGCTGATTGTCTTTTCTCTGACAATCATCGCCGGTGTATCAGGTCCCAGCCTGTCAAAAGGCATCGTATCCGCGTCGCTTGGCCTGATCTTGGCGACTGTCGGTCTGGATTTAATCTACGGCACGGAACGTTTCGTCTTTGGCGATTATCGTCTGATGAGCGGCCTGAGCTTTATTCCGGTTCTGATCGGTCTTTTTGCCTTGCCCGAAATCATCGACCGCGCGACGCGACGTGCGCGTCCGCCCGGAGCGTCCAAGCAGGAATTGGGCACCGGCGCGACCTTTGCCGAGTTCAAGCGTGTGCTGAAATCCGTTGTGCGCGGCAGTATCTTTGGTGTCATCCTGGGCGCAATTCCCGGGATCGGGGGTGCGCCAGCAGCGTTCCTGTCCTATTCCGAGGCGCGCCGGAACTCGAAGAACCCGGAAAACTTCGGTAAGGGCGAAATCGAGGGCATTGCCGCCGCTGAGGCGGGCAACAACGGGGTTGCCGGTGCAACCATGATCCCGTTGCTTGCGCTAGGTGTTCCGGGCGATGTGATTACGGCGGTTGTTCTGGGTGCGTTCATGATCCACGGCTTGCGCCCTGGTCCGCTGATGTTCGACCAGAACCTGCCGATGATTTACGCCTTGTTCATGGGCATCCTGCTCAGCTCGGCCTACCTGTTTGTGGTCGGCAAGGTGGCGATCAAGTTCTTCAGCCGGGTCGCTACGGTGCCGAACAGAATCCTGTACCCCATCGTTTTCGTATTGTGTGTCTACGGCGCCTATGCGGTGAACAACACATTGTTTGATGTTTTCATCATGTTGTCGATGGGGCTGGTCGGGTATCTGATGCTTAAGCTGGATGTTCCAGTGGCGCCCTTCCTTATTGCCTTTGTGTTGGGGCCGTTGCTTGAAGACAACTTCCGACAATCGCTTTTGATCTCTGATGGTGATCCGACGATCTTCTTCCGTAATGCGATCTGTATTGTCTTCTGGGGGCTGACTGCACTGTCGGTGTTTGTTCTGATCCGCAGTCGGATCGAGGCGGCACGCACTGGTAAGGCGTCAGTCTTGACCACAGGCGGCTGAGTGATGGCCATTCCACAAAAAACACATCATGGCGAGCGGGTTTTTTCGTTCGCCGTGATCTCTGATACACATGTCAATGTCGATGAAGACAGCTGCAATTCACCCTTCCCTGTAAACGCGCGCGCAAATCGCAGGTTCCGGCACGTGGTGTCCGACCTCAACCAACGTGACATCGACTTTGTTCTGCATCTGGGTGATCTGGTGCACCCCGTTCCCGAATCCGGACCGATATACAGTCAGGCCGCCGACGCATTTCGCAGGATAGCCTCGGACCTTTCGGTGCCGATTTATTTCACACCGGGAAACCACGATATCGGGGATACACCCGTATCGGGTGCCCCTGCCGCCCCGACCACGCCGCCGATGATCGCGGCCTGGACGCAGGAGTTCGGGCCGCAATACCAAAGCATTGTACATAAGGGCATCACATTTGTGATGTTCAATGCCCAACTGCTCAATTCGGGCCTGCCCGAGGAAGCAGAGCAACGCCAATGGGTTGAGACCACTTTGAAACAGACAACGGGGCGCATTGTCTTAGCCTATCATCACCCGGCCTATATCTGCACGCCAGATGAGGCTCCGCATTACGACAACACAGATCCTCCGGGCCGAGAGTGGCTGCTTGGATTGCTCAAGACGCACAAAGTGGATCTGATGTTCTGCGGTCATGCACATAACTTCTGGTATGACCGCGTGTTGGGGACTGACTATTACCTTGCCCCCGCAACCAGTTTTGTGCGGCAGGACTACAGTGAAATGCTGCGCGCTGCGCCGCCGGAAGGTACCGAGTATGGTCGGGATGACCGGGGAAAGCTTGGCTACTTTGTCGTTAATATCTACGAAAATGGGCATACGGTTCAGATCGTCAGAACGCAGGGGGCAGAGCAGGGGGCCGAACAAGAGGCTGCACTGGCATGTCCGGCAGGGCCAACCCCATTGGAAAACATGCGTCCATCCATCGGTTTCGACCTGCGGGCCAACTGGGCTGAAATCAGCGAAATCGCCCCGTCCGGCGGATTGGATGAGTTTGACCGCAAACTGGCCCGAAATGACTATCCGCTGCTGGCCCTGATTGAGATGGGTGTCCGCGATATCAGAGTACCCATGTCCGACATCCGACGCCCCGATCGCGTCGACAGGCTGCGGGCGCTGCATGGTTTGGGTATCCGCCCGACCTTGTTCAGCTTTGGTGCCCCGACGGAGGCCGATGTTGGGTTGGCCAAATCGTTGTACGGAGTCCTTACGGGTTGGGAGATCACCATCGATTGGGATAAGTATGAAGACTGTCTACCTGCAATTTCGGTTGCGCAGGCGTTCACTGGGCTGCCGATTCATCTGTCCCGGATGAGGTCCAAAGATGATCTGGCAGCTGGATCAGTGTACTACCATGTGATCAACCACGGTTTTTCCGCATCTGATACCGGTATGTTGGACACATTGGCCGCCCATCGGGACAAGGGGATATCGGGGGCTGTTTTCCGGCTTGGTTCTGATCAGGATGTGCCGTCGGGCTTGGCCGAGATCAATGCGGTCACATCGGCACGCGGTCTGCAGGCCTCCGTACATTTCAAATGCGGTGCCGCGAACCCGGCCGAACCTGCGACGGACCGGAAAAATCTGCTTGGACGTATCGAACAGGTGTTGGAGTTTGCTGAACGGCCCTCATCGACACGGGTGTTTTGCGATACGCTTGCGGATGTGGATCGTGGTTACTTCGCAAGAGTTGGCGCAATTGATCCCTGTGGCAATCCGACAGATGTATCCCGCCGCATTGCCGCCCACCACCAGATGCGGTCGCGTTCAGGACAATGACGGATCCGTTGAGAAGCATTTGAGCTGACCTTTGCGGGCCATGTGCGCAAATGAGCTATCCCTTTAGATCTCCGGTTTGAAATCTTCTTTGCTGTACGTCACAGGCACCCGAACAGGTCCGTCTGAGGCGCATAGCCTCACCGACGATACGCTGGTGATCTATACGTCCGATCATAGCATGGCGTTGGGTGAGCATGGCTTTTGGGGTCATGGCGAAGTTAGCTGGCCGTCACATACGCATTGCGAGGCCAACCACATCCCGATGATCATCAAATCATCGTACGCGCCGCGCCGAGGACAGGTTTGCGATCATCTGGTTGGGGAAACGGACATTACTGCCACGATGCTTTATTTGACAGGCGCTAGACTATTGGGGCGAGGGAAAGCCGCGCGCGTACGATGCGACCTCTGCTTGAACAGGATACGGCCGATTGGGCCGATGAGATTTTCATGGAGCAGGAGGAAACTCGCTCGATCCGAACCCGCCGATGGAACTTCATGCGCCGCATTCAGCCCACCTATTATGGGTTTGGACATACGCTCTATGATTTGGCGAATGACCCTGATGAACGTGTGAACGTGGCAGATGATCCGGAATATGCGTCTGTTGTGAAAGAGCTTTTTGCTCGGGCGGATCAGCAGCGGCGGACATATTCGGATCCGAAATGGGGCCTTTGGATTGGCCGGCACCGCAAATCGAATTCGACCTGATCTTTCCTATGGCGTGAGGTCTAGGGAGAGGATTGGACGCCCGTTTTTTATGTCGGGACAGGACGGTGCCGTTTGAATTCATGCAATGTCTGGCTGTCCTATAGCGCGGCATTCCAACTGATGCCGAAATCCGAAAGATGTCTTTGAACTCGTCCGGGATAATCCGACACGATTGAATCCACACCAAGATTGATCATCCTGTCTATGTCGTCGGGTTCATTGACGGTCCACACTGCAACACACAGGCCCAACGATTTTGCATGATCAACATTTTCTGCGGTCACATCTGCAAAGTACGGGCACCAAAGCCCACCACCCGCTTCCTTGACCAACTTTGGAATTTCATCGCGACGGCCACGAAAGTCCGGACAAACTGTTTTTGATGAGTCCTCGCCCACATCGGCTGCGTTCTCTGGAAGCTGCGTCAGGTACGAAGACGGCATATCGGGGGCCTGTCGCTGACATTCTTCCAATAGAGTCCAGTCAAAACTGTGCAGAACCGCACGCGACGACAATTTCTTGGCGCGAACGTCTTGAAGAACCCGCCCGACAAAATTCTCTCTGTAGGGCGTATCATGGGCCAGATCGGGATCTGACTTTAGTTCGAGCATCAGACAGGCATCGCTGTATTTTGGGTCATCGACCAATTCCAGCAGGTTCATCAGCGTTGGAACACGAACACCATCCATTTGGGCCTGGTCTGGAAAGCGACGACCATAAGCCGAATGCCCGTCCAACCGCCCGATGTCGAATTGCTGAATCTGTTCGACGGTCAACGAGGAAACCTTTGGCTCTTCTCCCACCAAAAATCGACCATTGGCGTCACGAAATGTCGGTGCGTGCAGTCGGTGGTTGTGGGTTATGACCGGAACGTCATCTGCCGTAAGCACGACGTCAAATTCCAGGAGCGGGACGCCGATGGACAGCGAAAAGTCAAAGCCGATCATGCTGTTTTCAGGCAGAACGCCGCGTGCGCCGCGATGACCCACAACCCGGATCAGGTTTTCACCGCCCCGAAAGGCTTCAACCTGTGGAAACGTCATCAGCCTTGCAGCCTTTCACCGGTGGAATGGTCAAACAGGTGCATATTCTCTGAGGCGACCGAAAACCGCATGTTCGGATGCTGGCCTTCGATTGGGTGAACACCCGGAAGGCTTATCGTAATCGCGCTGCCAGAGCCTATGAGTTGGCCATGCAATAGTGTGTTTGCCCCCAACGGTTCCGCAATCTGAATCGTAGCTTCCAGCGGACCGTTTTCATCCAACAACAGATGCTCTGGCCGTATGCCCAATTTTACCTCGATATCAGGCCCCTGGGATGCACCGATCTCAATTTCTCCGATCTTGATCATCCCGTTTTCACGTCGGGCATCAAACACATTCATCGCAGGGCTGCCAATAAACTGCGCTGCGAACAGAGTTCTGGGTGTTTCGTAAACTTCCAGTGGCGTTCCAATCTGCTCGGCGATACCGCCATTCATCACGATCATCCTGTCCGCCATTGTCATGGCCTCGACCTGGTCGTGCGTAACGTACAGGGAGGTGACTCCAAGCTTTTCCTGGAGCTCACGGATTTCCAGACGCATCTGAACACGCAGTTTGGCATCAAGGTTCGAGAGCGGCTCATCAAACAGGAAGACTGCTGGTTCGCGGACAATGGCACGGCCCATGGCCACTCTTTGGCGTTGACCGCCCGACAGTTGTCTGGGCTTACGATCCAGCAAAGGTTCCAACTGCAATAGCTTGGCCGCGTCTGTCACCTTTTGATCGATCTGATCTTTGGGAAGTCCGGCAATCTTCAGGCCGTAACCCATGTTCTGACGCACGGACATATGCGGGTAGAGCGCATAGTTCTGGAACACCATCGCGATGTCCCGATCCATAGGCTCTTTGTCGTTGGCCCGTTCCTCGCCGATCCGGATTTCCCCGGACGTAACCGTTTCCAGCCCTGCCACCATTCGCAGTAGCGTGGATTTACCGCAGCCCGAGGGGCCGACGATCACGATGAACTCTCCGTCTGCGATATTGACATCAATACCGTGGATCACATCCGTCGGGCCAAAACTCTTTTTGACGTTCTCTAGGGTTACTGTTGCCATTTCTTATTTCTCGCTATCGACAAGGCCGCGGACAAAGAGCTTTTGCATCGACACCACCACGATGACTGGCGGGATCATCGCCAGAATTGAGGTCGCCATGATTGTGGGCCAATGCGCAAAATCGTCACCCGATGGGAACATCTGTTTGATACCCATCACGATGGTGTTCATTTCTGGATCAGTGGTAATCAGCAGCGGCCAGAGGTATTGGTTCCAGCCGTAGATAAACAGGATCACAAACAGCGCCGCGATATTGGTTCGACTCATGGGCACTACAATGTCGATGAAGAACCGCATCGGTCGCGCGCCATCCACGCGGGCGGCTTCGGCCAGTTCATCAGGGATGGTCAGGAAGAACTGACGGAATAGAAACGTTGCCGTGGCGGAGGCAATCAGGGGAAAGATCAGACCGTAGTAACTGTTGAGCATGCCAAACCCGGCCACAACCTCGAAGGTTGGAACGATGCGCACCTCGACCGGCAGCATCAGGGTCAGGAAGATCAGCCAGAAAAACGTCGTGCGGCCTGGAAACTTGAAGTAGACAATCGCAAAAGCGGACAGCAGCGAGATGATGATTTTGCCCACCGCAATGCCAATTGCCATCACCAGGCTGTTGAACAGCATCGTCGCAACGGGCACGTTTACCCCTGAGAACAGCGCCGCTTTGTAGTTCACCCAGAACTGATCACCCGGTACCACGGGCATTGGTGGCGAGACGATGTCTGCCTGGGTCACGGTCGAAGCCACAAAGGCCAGCCAGATCGGGAAAAAGATGATCAAAACGCCTAGGATCATGAATGCATGGGTAAACCAGATGCCTACGCCGCGTTTTTCGACCATTCCGTGTTGTTGGGCTGCCATCAGTAATGCACCCTCTTTTCCACGTATTTGAACTGAATGACGGTCAGCAGGCCGACAACAATCAACAAGATGACAGATTGTGCCGATGATGACCCAAGATCCTGCCCAACAAACCCATCTGAGAAGACCTTGTAGACTAGGATCGTCGTCGCCTGTTGCGGGCCGCCGCCAGTGATAGTGTGGATCACCCCGAAGGTCTCAAAGAAGGCATAGACAACATTCACCACCAGCAGGAAGAATGCAGTCGGAGACAGCAGCGGCAGCACAATCGTGAAGAACCGGCGCCAGAAATGCGCGCCGTCAATCGCCGCCGCTTCGATGACCGAGCGGGGAACGGATTGCAGCGCTGCAAAGAAAAACAGGAAGTTATAGCTGATGCGGCCCCAAGCCGAGGCGACAACAACCAACCCCATAGCTTCAGTGTCGTTCAGGACATGGTTCCAGTCATAGCCAAGCTGGCTGAGATACCACGCCACCACGCCAACGCGTGTGTTAAACATGAACAGCCAAAGTACACCGGCCACAGCGGGGGCCACGGCATAGGGCCAGATCAGCAATGTGCGATAAACACCCGAACCTTTAATGAGCCTGTCCGCGATAACTGCCAGAAATAGCGCCGGAATCATTGAACAGAGCGTCACAAGCGTCGAAAACACGGCGGTTGTGACGAAAGATGCGCGATAATACTTGTCGCTCAGCAGGAACTCAAAGTTGCCAAGCCCCACAAACTGCGACGACAGACCGAACGGGTCGGGAATGAACAGGGACTGCCACACCGCCTGACCGGCGGGATAAAAGAAGAAGACGGCGGAAATGATGACCTGTGGGGCGATCAGCGCCAATGGCAATAGCCAGCCGCGAAAGGTGACGCGTTTTTCCATCCTGAAAGTCCACTGGAGAATGACTATGCGGGCCCGAGAAGGGCCCGCATGAAGTTATGACTTATTGATTGGCGGATTCGAAGCGGCGCAGCAGCGCGTCACCACGTTCCTTCGCGCTATCCATCGCTTCCTGAGCAGTTTTCTCACCGGCCCAGACGGCCTCAAGCTCTTCGTCGATGATACCGCGGATCTGGTCGAATGACCCCAGACGCAGACCTTTGGAATTCGCGGTCGGCTCTTTCGCGGTCATCTGGATCACAGCGATGTCGGTGCCGGGGTTTTCGTCATAAAAACCTGCCGCACGTGTCGCATCACCCGCTTCGGCCGTGATCGGAAGGTAGCCGGTGTTCTGATGCCAGGCCGATTGCACGTCGGACGATGACAGGAAGCTCAGGAACTCTCCGACGCCCTTGTACTCCTCAGGGTCATGACCTTCCATTACCCAAAGGGATGCGCCACCGATTATGGTGTTCTGCGGCTCACTTGTGACGGCTTCCCAGTAGGGCAGCGGGCGGACGTCAAAGTCGAATTCGGCCTCTGCCTTGATGCCCGCGTAACCTGCCGAACTTTCAGTGAACAATGCGCATTCGCCTGACCGGAAGTTCGCCCCGCCTTCGTTTCTGCGACCGGTGTAGATGAACTTGCCATCCTTGGCCCAGTCACCCATCGCGGTCAGGTGTGCCACCTGCGCTGGACCGTTCAGCATCAGCTCGGTATCCAGACCGGCAAACCCGTTGTCCTGAGACGCGAACGGAACGTCGTGATAGGCCGACATGTTTTCAAGATGGATCCAGCTTTGCCATGCGGTGACCAGCGGGCAGTCTTCGCCCCCGGCCTTGAGCTGTTCAAGTACGCCTCCAACCTTTTCCCACGTGGACAGATCCGTGTCTGGATCAACGCCCGCCGCTTCGAACGCGTCTCGGTTGACCCAAAGAACTGGCGTGGATGAGTTGAAGGGCAGCGAAAGCATGTCCCCGTCAGTGGTTGTATAGTATCCTTTGACGGCACCGATATACGCGTCGGGATCAAAAGACGCGCCACTTTCAGCCATCACTTCGTAGACGGGCCGGATCGCACCTTCGGCTGACATCATCGTTGCCGTGCCGACCTCGAATACCATCAGGATTTGCGGCTGCTCACCGGCGCGGAAGGCAGCGATCCCCGCGTTCAGGGTTTCCGAGTAGTTGCCCTTGTGGCTTTCAACCACAACATACTCGTCCTGACTGGCGTTGAATTCTTCCACTTGGGCTTTGACAAGCTCACCAAGGCGGCCGGTAAAGGCGTGCCAGAACTGGACCTCGGTTTGTGCCATTGCCGCCACTGGAGACAATGCAGTTGTTACGGCGAGAGCGCCGAGAAAATTCTTTTTCATGATTCCTCCCATGCATCAGGTTCGATGCTTCGTTGAATACCGACCGCAACGGGTAAACGGCACACATGACGATTTCACGACGTTAACGTTACAGAAATATAATTCAAGCCCAATTTACTGGATAAAAAAATAACATAGTGTTATGAGGCGAGGGCGGCAGATTGGGATCGGTAATGAGTCAAATTCTTAGGGTTCGGCAGTTAGAAGCCCTTATGGCTGTCACCACCAACGGCTCTGTCACGGCGGCAGCGGCTGACCTGGGGGTGAGCCAGCCAGCCGTCAGCAGGTTGCTTTCGGATCTTGAAAAGTCACTTGGGTTTCAGCTTTTCGATCGCCGCGAAGGCCGGTTGGTGCCGACGCAGGAAGTGCGGTATCTTTTGCCCAGCGTCGAGCGCGTTCTAGAACTGATGAGGCAAATTTCTGACGTCAGCCAGGACATCACACAGCGTAAAGCAGGGCACATCCGTGTTGCATGCTTGCCCGGATTTGCCACCAGCCATTTGCCCGACGTTGTCGCCAGATTCTTGAAAGATCGGCCCGGCGTAACCCTGACGATCGAACCTGACAGACCCGAGCGCATTCTCGAATGGATGATCGGCGAGCAGTATGATTTCGGGATCACAGACAGCTTTAACGGTCACCCCGCCGTCGAAAGCTGGGATATCGAGGTCCGGACGGTTTGTGTGTTCCCCACCGGAAGTGAATTGGAAAACCTCACCGAGGTTACTCCGGCGGACCTCGTGAATAGCAAAATTATCCACACGCGACGCGACAGCGACTTTTTTGGACGGCTCTCAAAAGCGTTTCAAAGTGCCAATGTGGAATTGAATTCCCATATTGAAGTCAGGCAGTTCACGGCGGCATGTGAATTGGCCGTGAAAGGCGTTGGCGTTTCCGTCGTGAGCGAACTGGACGCCGTCCAATACGCAGCCCACGGGTTAAGCTATCGACCGTTCAAGCCATTTCTGCCGCATACTCTTTCTCTTGTTCGACCAATTTTGAAGCAACCTTCACTGGTGACTCTGGAATTCATCGAACAGTTCCGAGACAGCCTTGAGCCTTTCAAGGCAGAATAGGGCGGTCGAAATTAAATGTTGCAACCGGTTGCAAAAATATTGATTGTGTCACCTGAGAATTGATTCGGGGGACCGTATGTTGAAGATCGGATTGCTGGGGGCCGGACGTATTGGTCGCGTGCATGCGGAAGCGATTTCGGCACACCCCAAAACCGAATTGACAGCTATTTCAGACGCGGTGAATGATGCCGCTGTAGGATTGGCTGCTGAGTACGGAGCCAGGGTGCAAAGCTCTGAGGAGATTATCGGTGATTCCACCATTGATGCGGTTCTGATCGCAACGCCTACCGATACGCATTCCGATCTGATCGAAGCGGCAACGCAGGCCGGCAAAGCGGTCCTGTGCGAAAAACCCGTCGATCTGAACCTTGAGCGAGCAAAAATTTGCCAAAAAGCCGCGGGCGCGACTGGTCAACCGGTCATGCTTGGCTTCAACCGTCGCTTCGACCCAAATTTCCAGACGCTGAAAGCCGCCTATGATGCGGGCGAGGTCGGTAAAGCTGAACTATTGTCCATTACGTCGTTTGATCCGGCGCCGCCTCCGGTAAGTTATGTCAAGGTATCAGGCGGGTTGTTCCGGGACATGATGATCCATGATTTTGATATGGCCAACTACCTGACGGGACAAATTCCTGTCACCATTTCAGCCGTGGGAACCTCGGTCGTCGATCCGGAAATAGGGCAGGCCGGTGACGTGGATACGGCTGTGGTAACAATGACTTACCTGGATGGAAGCCTCGCTGTTATCAAGAACTCGCGGCGGGCAGCATACGGGTATGATCAACGGGTCGAACTGCTAGGCTCAAAGGGCCTTTTGCAGGCGCATAATGTCCTTGAGAACTCAATTGTTAAATCAACGGCTGAAGGCGTGACCGGAGCGAAGCCAACATACTTCTTTCTTGAACGCTACATGGCCGCTTACCGCGCCGAATGGGATGCGTTTACGCGCGCCGTTCAGTCCGGCTTGGACGTGCCGGTAACACTTGAGGATGGTGTCGCGGCGTTGGCTATGGCCGAAGCCGCAACGCGCTCGGCGCAGTCCGAAAGGCCCGTTGCGATGGAGGAAGTTTTTTGAAACCGGTTGCAAAATGATCGGATATCCGGAAACTGAAGGAAGCCCGATCACCGATCGGAGCAGACGAGATTCGGTTTAGCCGAATGGCCGGGCGGACCCGGCACCAAGATTGAATTTTCTATTGGGAGGAATGGAAATGAAAAAAATCGTAAAAGGTGTGCTGATGGCCAGCGCAGTCGCATTTGCCGGCGCCACAGGCGTTGCGGCGGAAGGCGAGAAATATATTCTGGTCAGCCATGCTCCGGACAGTGACAGCTGGTGGAACACCATCAAGAACGGTATTGCCCTGGCGGGCGATCAGATGGGTGTTGAGGTTGAATATCGCAACCCGCCCACCGGTGACCTTGCCGACATGGCGCGGATTATCGATCAAGCCGCCGCTTCGGGACCCAATGGTATCATCACCACGCTTGCCGACCCGGACATTCTGGAAGGTCCGATCAAAGCCGCCGTGGATTCCGGTATCGACGTCATCATCATGAACACCGGCACGCCGGAAAAGGCGCGCGAAGTTGGTGCGCTGATGTATGTCGGACAGCCGGAATATGACGCTGGATTGGCTGCTGGCCAGCGCGCCAAAGGCGATGGCATCAGCTCGTTCCTGTGCGTGAACCACTACATCGTGCAGCCATCCAGCCAAGAACGCTGTCAGGGCTTTGCAGACGGTCTGGGCATCGAACTGGGCGAGCAGATGATCGACGCAGGACAAGATCCGGCCGAGATCAAGAACCGCGTTCTGGCATACCTGTCGGCAAACCCCGACACTGACGCCGTTTTGACACTTGGCCCGACTTCGGCTGACCCGACCATTCTGGCACTGGAAGAAAATGGCATGGCCGGTGACATCTACTTCGGCACCTTCGATCTGGGTGGCGAAATCGTCAAAGGCATCAAAAGCGGCGTGATCCAGTGGGGCATCGACCAACAGCCTTTCCTGCAGGCCTACCTGCCAGTTGTCGTGATGACAAACTACCACCGTTACGGCGTTCTGCCGGGCAACAACATCAACTCTGGCCCCGGTTTTGTGACCGCTGACGGGTTGGAAAAGATCGAAGAGTTCGCGGGCGAATACCGCTGATCTTCAAGACGGTGCGGACGCATGACGTGTGTCCGCACCACCTGATGTAAGCATTCAGACGAACGCGCCAAGGAGGCAACAATGGCTGAGTCAGCGCAATCCGCAGTCGGTGGTGACGAGCGGGTAAAAGAGATATCACCTCTACGCCAGGCCCTGATACGCCCCGAATTGGGCGGAATGGTTGGCACAGTCGCGGTATTCACGTTTTTCCTGCTGTTCGCTTTTGACAGCGGCATGTTCACCAGCCAGGGCGTGATGAACTGGTCCGTGGTTTCCGCGCAGTTCATGATTATCGCAGTTGGTGCCTGTTTGCTTATGATCGCGGGGGAGTTTGACCTTTCCGTCGGCTCCATGATCGGGTTCGCAGGCATGATGATCGCGATTTTCTCGGTTACTCTTAGCTGGCCGGTCTGGATTGCCATCATGGTGACCTTTGTACTTTGCGTCTCAATTGGGGCGCTGAACGGCTTTATCGTCGTGCGCACCGGATTGCCCAGCTTTATCGTGACACTGGCCTTCCTGTTTATTCTGCGTGGTTTTACCATTTTTCTGCCGCAAACAATCGAGCGGAAAACAATCATTGGCGGCATTCGGGATGTAGCCGAGGGCGATTGGCTGGCATCGGTGTTTGGCGGCAAGATAGGGCAGGGCTTTTTCGTCTGGTTGGGTGATAATGACCTAATCGGAACTTTTGAACGCGGCACGCGCGAGGGTCAGCCGGTGGTTGACGGTATCCCCATGCTGATTATTTGGGCCATCGCGCTTATCATCTTCGGCCATGTGCTTCTGACCAAAACAAAGTTTGGCAACTGGATCTTCGCCTCTGGCGGTGACGCTGAGGCCGCGCGAAACTCGGGCGTTCCGGTGAACAGAGTCAAAGTTCTGATGTTCATGTTCACCGCCTTCTGCGCGACGGTTTTTGCGACCTGTCAGGTGATGGAATTCGGTTCCGCCGGTGCGGATCGCGGGTTGCTGAAGGAATTCGAGGCCATCATCGCCGTGGTGATTGGCGGCGCGCTGTTGACCGGCGGATACGGCTCGGTTTTGGGTGCGGCCCTTGGGGCGCTGATCTTTGGCGTGGTGCAGCAGGGGCTGTTCTTTGCCGGGGTCGAAAGCTCTCTGTTCCGGGTGTTCCTGGGTGTGATCCTGCTGGGTGCCGTGATCCTGAACACCTACATTCGTCGCATCATCACAGGAGAACGCTGAGATGACCGAAGATTCAAAATTCCACCACGGTGATGCACAGGACAAAAAGCCGATCATCCAGATGATCGACATCCAAAAGCACTTCGGTTCCGTAATTGCTTTGGCTGGGGTCAGCTTTGATCTGAAGCCAGGGGAGTGTCACTGTCTGCTAGGCGACAATGGTGCGGGTAAATCGACCTTCATCAAGACAATGTCCGGGGTCCACAAGCCGACAGCAGGTGAGATCATCTTCGAAGACAAACCTATGCACTTCGAGGACCCGCGCGATGCCATTGAAGCTGGTATCGCAACCGTGCACCAGCATTTGGCGATGATCCCGCTGATGAGTGTCAGCCGGAACTTCTTCATGGGCAACGAACCCACGCGCAAAGTCGCTGGGATGAGCTTCTTCGATAAGAAGCTGGCCGACGAAATCACCATGGAAGAGATGCGCAAGATGGGCATCAACCTGCGTGGGCCAGATCAGGCCGTCGGCACTTTGTCCGGGGGCGAACGTCAGACGGTTGCGATTGCACGGGCCGTGCATTTCGGTGCCAAAATCCTGATTTTGGACGAACCGACATCGGCACTGGGTGTGCGTCAGACATCAAACGTTCTGGCGACCATCGACAAAGTACGCAGCCAGGGTGTGGGGGTTGTTTTCATCAGCCACAACGTGCGTCACGCGCTGGCTGTGGGCGATCGCTTTACCGTGTTGAACCGTGGCCAAACACTGGGCACCGCAAAACGCGGCGAAATCTCGCCCGAAGAACTACAGGACCTGATGGCAGGTGGTCAGGAACTGGCCCAGCTGGAAGGGTCTTTGGGCGGAACGGTCTGACGCGGTCCCGCGCAGACCCAGCATTCGAAAACTGGTATTCAACGGACTGGCCGGGTGGCCATGTGTTGAAAGGGATCAATATGGGCAAAACTATCAGACTGACCGCAGCGCAAGCTCTGGTTCGCTACCTGGGCGCGCAGATGAATGAGGCCGGAGAGCCGTTTATCGCAGGTGTCTGGGCTATTTTCGGCCACGGTAACGTGGCTGGCCTGGGTGAGGCACTGCATGCTGTGAAAGACAGCCTGCCGACCTATCGCGGCCATAACGAACAGACGATGGCGCATTGTGCTATCGCGTATGCGAAGCAGATGCGGCGCACGCGCGCGATGGCGGTGACGTCGTCCATCGGGCCGGGCGCGACCAACATGGTGACAGCCGCCGCCTTGGCGCATGTGAACCGGTTGCCGGTGCTGATCATCCCCGGGGACATCTTCGCGACGCGTGGTCCTGATCCGGTGTTGCAGCAGATCGAGAGCTTTGGGGACGGAACGGTCAGCGCGAACGACTGTTTCAAACCTGTCAGCCGTTACTTCGACCGCATCTCAAGGCCAGAGCACCTGCTAACCGCTCTGCCAAGGGCTTTCCGCACGATGACGGACCCGGCCGACTGCGGACCGGCAACACTGGCCTTCTGTCAGGATGTTCAGGCCGAGGCCTACGACTATCCTGCAAGCTTCTTTGAGCCCCGCGTCTGGTATCAGCGTCGCATTCGCCCCGACGAAGGCGAACTGGCCCGCGCCGTCGCTGCCATCAAAGCGGCAAAGCGCCCGGTTATCGTGGCGGGTGGCGGAGTTCACTATTCGGGCGCGACGGACGCGTTGCAGAGTTTTGTGGAAACGCACAATATCCCGATCACTGAGACACAAGCAGGCAAATCCGCCCTGGCATGGGATCATCCACTGAACCTTGGACCCGTGGGCGTGACCGGTGGCGAACCGGCAAACTCGGTCTGCGCTGAGGCTGATCTGGTATTGGCAGTTGGCTCTCGCCTGCAGGATTTCACGACCGGCTCGTGGGGTCTGTTTTCGAACCCACAGCGCGAAATGATTTGCCTGAATACCGCTGCCTATGATGCTGAAAAGCACGGCGCGATGCCCCTGCAGTCAGATGCGCGCGTTGGGCTTGAGGAGCTGGGTTCGGCTTTGCAAGGACACCGTGCCGATCCTGTGGCAGATACGCTTAAGGCTGATTGGTATGGCAAGGTCGACAAACTGACCGATGCCCCTGGCGATGGGAATGCGTTACCGACCGATATGCAGGTGGTTGGTGCGGTCCAGCGTGCCTCGAACAACGATACTGTCGTCATGTGTGCGGCGGGCACCATGCCCGGAGAACTGCACAAGCTGTGGAAGGCCCCGCGTCCGGGTGCCTATCACATGGAATATGGTTTCAGTTGCATGGGGTATGAGATTGCTGGTGCGATGGGCATCAAGATGGCGCAACCGGATCGCGATGTGATCTGCTTTACCGGCGATGGCACCTACATGATGGCGAACTCGGAAATGGCTTCGGCTGCGATGATGGGCATCTCGTTCACCGTGGTCATTACCGACAATCGCGGCTTTGGCTGTATCAACCGTCTGCAGATGGGCACAGGTGGAGCCGAGTTTAACAATCTGCTGGATCATGCCGTGCATGAGACCCCCTCTGCTATCGATTTCGCGGCCCATGCGGCGGCGATGGGGGCGACTTCGATCAAGGTCACTTCGATTGCCGAGCTGGAAGACGCGCTGGCCAAACGTGGCGAAGTCAAAGGGCCTTACGTGGTGGTCATCGACACCGATCCGTATCCGTCGACCGAGTTCGGCGGTACATGGTGGGAAGTGGCGGTGCCTGAGGTCAGCATCCGTCCTGAAGTGAACGAAAAACGCGCGGCTTATGAGCTGGCGATTAAGGAAAGAAATACGAAATGAGCGTGAAAATCGGGATTTCTCCGATCGCCTGGCAGAATGATGACCTGCCGGACCTGACCGCGGCGTATACGATGGAACAGGCGCTGAAAGAGGCGCGTGAGATCGGATACACCGGTGTGGAGCGTGGTCAGCGGATGCCCAGCGATACCGAAGGGTTGCGTGCCTATCTGGAAGGCAATGACATCGCGCTCTGTGGCGGGTGGTGCTCGGGTAGCTCGCTGGTCAACGATTTCGAGGCGGAACGTGAGGCTGTGCGGGAACAGGTTGAACAATTCGTGGCCCTGAACAGTCCGTGTATCGTCTATGCGGAATGCTCGAACACCGTGCAGGGTCAGGCTGGTACGCCGGTGAACAACCGGTCCAAGCTATCTAAAGACGAAGTGTTAGCCTATGCCGCCAAGATCACCGAACTTGCCAAATGGATGGCCGACCAGGGTATGCCGATGGCCTATCACCATCACATGGGTACCATCATCGAGACCGAAGATGACGTGAACTGGTTGATGGAAGGTTCGGGCCCGGAGGTGAACCTGTGCTTTGACACAGGACACTTGTTGTTTGGCGGCGGCGATGTGATGGCGACCCTCAAACGCTGGGGCGATCGTGTGCATCAAATGCATTTCAAAGATATCCGCCCGGCTGTGGTGCAGGACGTAAAGGAGAATGATCGCAGCTTTCTCGATGCGGTCGTCGCCGGAGCATTCACCGTACCAGGTGACGGGTGTATCGACTTTCAGGCCGTGGCGAATGCGCTCAAATCCTTGGATTACAACGGATGGATCGTTGTGGAGGCCGAACAGGACCCGGCCAAGGCTCCGCCATACGAATATTCCAAGAAAGGCTACGAGCACATTCTCGACGTCTGTGGACAGGCAGGATTGGAGGTCCAGTCGTAACAAATCTCCCTACGGGGTTAACACCGAAGCCATGAAAAGGAGAAGATCATGGTAAATCAGCAGCTAGGTTTTGTCGGCTATTTCGACCGGGAATCCTGTGATCTGGATGAATTCAAGGTGTTGACCTCGCAGAACCTTACAGCCGATGTCGTCCCGTACGCCACCACGATCGAAAAGAACGTTCCAGTTTATGACATGGACGAGTTGCGCCCTGCGCTGGAAAACGTAGGTAAGCGCAAGGCTCTGCTGGCCGAGTGGGGACATGTGTTGGACAAATCGTCGGGCGTGATCGTTCTGAAACGTGCGTTCGCCGATACGTCCGTAATAGACCGCGCAACCGATGTCTTTCGCCAGATCATAGTTGACGAAAGACAAAGCGGCGCGGGAGAGGGTGACCACTTTGCGGCGTCCGGGGCCAATGATCGGATCTGGAACGCCCTGCAAAAGCAATGTCTGCGCGACCCCGAGGGCTTTGCCCTCTATTTCGGGAACACGGCTGTTGCTGCAGCCTGCGAGGCGTGGTTGGGGCCAAACTATCAGGTCACGGCACAGATCAATCAAGTGCGTCCAGGCGGTAAAGCGCAGCAGGCGCACAGGGATTACCACCTTGGATTTCAGAGCGCAGAAAGTGCTGCGCGCTACCCCGCACATGCACATCTGGTCACGGCATCACTGACGTTGCAGGGGGCGGTCGCCCATTGCGATATGCCGGTCGAAAGCGGGCCAACCAAACTGCTGCCGTTCTCACAGCTCTATCCGCCGGGCTACCTGGCGTTTCATGACGAGGGCCACCGCGCGCATTTCGAAGACTGCTATATCCAGTTGGCGCTGGACAAGGGGGATGCTGTGTTCTTCAACCCGGCACTGTTCCATGCGGCTGGTGAAAATCGCAGTGCGGATATCGACCGGATGGCGAACCTGCTGCAAATCTCATCCGCCTTTGGCCGCGCAATGGAAGTTGTTGACCGACGGTCTATGTCCGAGGTGGTGTTTCCATCGCTTGTTGCGTTGAAACAGCGCGGCGCGTTGGTCGCTTCCGAATTGGACGCGGCCATTGCTGCCACAGCCGAGGGGTATCCCTTCCCAACCAATCTGGATACGGACCCGCCCGTAGGTGGCAACGCCCCGGAAAGTCAGGCCGATATTCTGCGTCGTGCTGTGTCTGAAGGCTGGACCGAAACACAATTGGCCGAGACGTTCTCGGCACTGCAATCAAGGCAAGCCGCCTGAGACAATAAGGGCGGGTTAGTCAAACTCGCCCAATACGGAGAAGAAAACATGGCTGACCTACTCAAAAAGCCCTTTGGGCGTCGAGGTAAAGTGCATGACATCACTCCGGCCAGTGCCGGGTGGCGCTATGTGGGGTTTGGGCTTTACCACCTTCGGGCAGGCGATACAGTGGCCGAGGCAACGGGTGATCGCGAGGTCATTCTGGTCATGGTCGAGGGCAAGGCCCGCATCGCCGGAGCTGAGCGGGACTGGGGTGTTCTGGGCGATCGGATGAACGTTTTTGAGAAGACGCCGCCGCACTGTCTTTATCTGCCGGACGGCACAGAATGGACGGCCACAGCCGAAACGGATTGCGTGATTGCAGTGTGTACAGCCCCGGGCAAGAGTGGTCACTCTGCGCGACGCATCGGCCCCGAAGGCATTACTTTGACCGAGCGCGGCAAGGGCGTAAATACGCGCTATATCAACAACATAGCGATGGAGAATGAGGACTATGCTGACAGCTTGCTGGTGACCGAAGTGTTTACGCCAAACGGGCATTGGTCATCGTATCCCAGCCATCGACACGATGAAGATGATTTTCCGCGGATCACCTATCTGGAAGAGACCTACTACCACCGTCTGAACCCGGCGAATGGGTTCGGGATTCAGCGTGTCTATACCGATGATGGGCAGTTAGATGAGACTATGGCTGTTTCCGATGGCGATGTTGTTTGCGTGCCCCGCGGTCATCACCCATGCGGCGCACCTTATGGGTTCGAGATGTATTATCTGAACGTTATGGCCGGACCGCTGCGCAAGTGGCGCTTTGTTCCGGCCCCCGAAGTTGAATGGATCATGGAGCGAGACGCGTAACGCCCATGCCTACCTTTGTGCGGGGGCACCAAAGGCCCGAATGACCATGCGGGCTGCCGCCTCAACCGGGTCGTGGGTCTCTTTCAGGATCGTCACGCGGTCAAATCTGTCAGGGTCTCGGTTGACTGCCTCGCGCAGCGCGTTGCCAAATGCCATGCGCAGTTCTGTCCCGATATTGAACTTGCAGATCGACGTTTCCCGCGCCAACCGGCTGCGTTGTTCCACAGGCACGCCAGAGCCGCCATGAATGACCAACGGAACACTTGTCGCAGCGTCGATTTCGGCAATGCGGACCTCATCCAAACCACCTTCTTTGTTCTGTTGCAGATGAACGTTTCCGACTGAGATGGCCATTGCGTCCACGCCGCTTTCACAAGCGAACTGCGCGGCCTCGTTTGGGTCTGTCCCGTTCGATCCTTCGCCGCCGGAATAGCCGACAAAGCCGATCTCACCTTCGCAGGAAATACCGGCCGCATGGGCCATTTCTGCAATGGCTGCTGTTTCGTCGATGTTTTGCTGCAATGGCTTACGCGATCCGTCGAACATCAACGACGTGAACCCGCTGTCCAATGCGATCTTGCAGTCCTCGAATGTATAACCGTGATCCAGGTGGGCCACGACCGGAACCGAGGCACTTTCCGCCAGGAAGCGAAACATCTTACCCAAAACAGGCAGGGGTGTGTGCTCGCGACAGCTTGGGCCGGCTTGTAGGATCACCGGCGCATTTTCAGCCTCGGCTGCGGCTACATAAGCGCGCATATCCTCCCATCCCAGCGTAACAAGCCCGCCAACAGCGTAGCCGTTTTCGTATGCGGGGGTGAGGACGTCTTTGAGCGTGGCGAGGGTCATTTGAATTTGGCAATCATGTCTTTGATGCCCGGAATGGTCTCGACCTGATAGGCATGGGTTGGTTGAAAGTACTGAACCAGCGAACGCTGAGTCAGACCGCCCAGGATGGTGAAATAGTACATCTCGTATCCCGGCAGAACACAGCAGGGGTGGTACCCCTTGTCGATGCAGATCGTTGAGCCGTCGACGATGTGGTACGCATCGCCCGGTTCGTTGTCCTCACGCTGCAACATCTGAAGGCCCGATCCCCAGTTGGGTTTGAAACGGAAATTGTAGGTCTCATCGTGCCGCGTCTCGTCGGGCAGACGGTTCGTGTCATGCTTGTGGCTGGGGAAGCCGGACCAACCGCCCTGACCCACGGTGAACAGCTCACTGATCAGCAGACGACCCACTTTGTCGTGCTGTTTCTGGCCGAGGATGTGTTTAATTTTGCGATGAGTTTTCGTGTCGTCGCTGCCGTATTGCACAAGGTCGTGTTCACGCACATCGAACGGAACCAGTACCTTGTCGTACTTGGCGCCCGCTATGAAGATTTCGGTTTCATCCGACACGCAGACCAGTTGGACCTTAGCGCCGACCGGCACATAAACGCCTTCCGGATCCCCATCCCAGACGTCTTCGCCCCGCTTGCCCAGCTTGGCGAACTGCTCGCCTTCTACATCGACATCGACACTGCCCGTGGCAGGTACGATACACGTCTCATAACCGGGCACCTGATACTCGAACGCTTCGCCTTTTTTCAGTTTGACGATGTTGAAGTAATTCAGCGGAACCGTTGGATCATCGGCGTCGACGATCGGTTTGTTCTGATTGTCATAGGGAGCGATGTGCATGAGAGGTTCCTATGTCGTTGGGCCGGGATGGGCGGCAAGAAATGCGTCCAGTTCCGGAGTTGTTGGCATGGCCGGAGCGCAGCCGGGCTTGGACACTACGATTGAGGCGCAGGCTGAGCCGCGCATAGCCGCATCCTTAAGCTCGCTTCCAGCGGCGATCGAGGCCAGCAGGCCAGCCATGAAACTGTCGCCAGCACCGTTGGGTTTGACTGCTGTGACGGGATAGATGCCGGTTTCGATTTCCTGATCATCGAGCAAAGTGACCGCGCCCTTTTCGCCCATCTTGTAGATCACGATCCGGCCCGGTTTCGCCGCCAACTCCTTGGCTTTGGCGAAGCCTTTGTCGATGTCGCCTGCCATGAACCCAAATTCTTCGTCATTGCCGACGATTAGATCGCTTGCTTCGCCTGCGCGAGACAGGACTTCTGCGGCGACCTCCGGTGATGGCCAGCTGTAGGGGCGGTAGTCTATGTCAAAGATCACCGGCAACCCCGCCTTGCGGGCGTTGTCGAACGCGCGAAACGTGGCGCTGCGCGAGGGTTCAGCGGCAAACACCGTTCCGGCAGATATCACGGCTGAAAATTTGCCGTAGTCGACCTTGTCCATGTCATCCTCGGTCACCTGAAAGTCGACTGCGCCGTTGCGGTAGATGACGTTCTGGAATTCTTCGATCCGGCTTTCGTAAACGGCCAGAGACATGCGGTATTCACCACCGACGACGCGGATATAGGACGTGTCTACACCGTAGTGAGCAAGTTTATTCAGACAGAAGCGGCCAACCGCATCATCTGAGACCGAAGTGATCAAGGATGCCTGGCTGCCCAATTTGACCAGCCCCGCGCAGATATTTGCCGATGAACCGCCCAGATCGGCGTGAAACGTGTCGGCGTCTTCGCTTTTAACACCAACGGGATCGGCATACAGGTCCATGCCCGCGCGTCCAAAGACCGCGAACCGGTTTCCTTTGATACCGTCTATCAAAGCGCTCACGTCATGTCCTCCGGCAAAAATGGGCTGGCGAGGATCGTTGGTCCTTGCGTTGAATCGATTCACACGATACTGATTTTGCAACCGGTTGCAAATACATTGTTCGGAGCCGTTGCAGATGCCTGAAATCGGAATTGGAATAATCGGCGGTGGCTATATGGGCAAAGCTCATTCAGTCGCGATGTCAGCCGTAGGCGCAGTGTTCAACACAGCCTTGCGGCCACGACTTGAGATGATCTGCGCCTCCACGCCCGAAAGCGCCGAGCGATACCGCGCGGCTTACGGCTTTCGTCGCGCGACCTCGGATTGGTCTATGCTGGTCAATGACCCGGCAGTGGATGCTGTCGTGATTGCCTCGCCTCAAACAACGCACAGACAGATTGCAGAGGCCGCGTTAGCCTTGGGCAAGCCTGTGTTGTGCGAAAAACCCCTCGGATCTTCTTTGGATGATGGGCGCGCAATGGTTGCCGCGGCCGAAGCCACGGGCGTCACCAATATGGTCGGGTTCAACTACGTCAGAACGCCCGCAACACAGTTTGCCCGTCAGTTGATAGCCAACGGTGAATTGGGGGACATAACCTGGTTTCGCGGCGAGCATACTGAGGACTTCTATGCCGACCCCGACGCTCCGGCTACATGGCGAACGTCCGGAATGGCCAACGGTACAATTGGGGATCTTGCCCCACATATGGTCAACGGTGCTTTGGCCCTGATCGGTCCGATTGTCGAGGTTATGGCCGAAGTCGAAACGGTTCATAGTGAACGCCCAGGCGGCACTGTCACCAATGATGACCACGCGCAGATCATGTGCCGTTTTGCCAGCGGCGCGATGGGAAATATCTATGTCAGCCGGATCGCGACGGGACGAAAGATGGGCTATGCCTATGAAATTACAGGCACCAAAGGCGCGATCCGGTTCGATCAGGAAGATCAGAACGCCCTGTGGCTCTATCGGCGCGAAGGACCAGAGGAAGAAAGGGGCTTCACCAAGATCCTGACGGGTCCGGCGCACCCCGATTATGAACCTTTCTGTCAGGGCCCCGGTCATGGAACAGGTTATCAGGACCAGATCATCATCGAGGCCAAAGATTTTCTTGAGGCCATTCATACGGGCAAAACGATTTGGCCCACATTCCGTGATGGGCATGAGGTCAACTGCGTCCTTGCCGCCGCGCTGAAATCGTCAGAGCAACGGCAGTGGCAGGACGTCAGCACTGTCTGAACACAAAAACTAAGAGATCATCTAAGAGAGACGAGAACCATGGCAAAGCTGAAATGGGGCATGATTGGTGGTGGTGAAGGCAGTCAGATCGGACCCGCACACCGGTTGGGGGCGTTGGCGGATGGGATGTTCGAATTCGCTGCGGGTGCTTTGGATCACCGACCCGATGTTGGGCGAGAATATGCGCAACGATTTGGAGTGGCGTCGGATCGCGCCTATGGCGACTGGCAGGAAATGCTGGCCGGGGAAAAGGACCGCCCCGACCGGGTTGATCTGGTGACCATCGCCACTCCGAACTCCACCCATTTTGAGATTGCCAAAACGTTCCTTGAAGCCGGGTTCAATGTGCTTTGCGAAAAGCCAATGACAATGACCGTGGAAGAGGGCGAAGAGATCGTTCGCGTTGCAGAGGCCTCGGACAAGATTTGTGCGGTGAATTATTGCTACTCTGCTTATCCGATGGTGCGCCAGGCGCGTGCGATGGTTCGCGCCGGGGATATTGGCAAGGTTCGCCTGGTTGTGACGAATTTCAGCCATGGCCACCATGGTGACGCGACTGACGCCGATAACCCGCGGGTGCGGTGGCGCTATGATCCGGCGATGGCGGGTGTGTCTGGCCAGTTCGCAGATTGCGGTATCCATGCGCTTCACATGGCCAGCTTCATCAGTGACGATGAAGTTAAGTCCCTGTCTGCCGATATGGCATCGACCATTTCAAGCCGCGAACTTGAGGACGACGCCATGGTCAACTTCCGGACCGAAGGCGGTGCTGTCGGGCGTTTGTGGACCTCTTCGGTGGCAATTGGGCGTCAGCACGGGTTTGACATTCAGGTCTTTGGCGAAACCGGAGGTCTTCGCTGGACGTCCGAGCAGCCCAATCAGTTGATCTATACGCCTGTAGGTAGCCGCACGCAGATCATCGAAAAAGGCGAAGGCGGTCTTCACGATGATGCGCAACGATTGTCCCGTGTGGCGATCGCCCATCCCGAAGGGTTCCCGCTGGCCGTCGCCAACATCTATTGCGATCTTGCCGATGCTATTCGCGGAGAGGCGCGTGATGGTCTGCCGACACCTGCCGACGGAGTGCGGTCGATTGCAGCCGTGCATGCCGCAGTGGCTTCGGCGAAAAATGACGGGGCATGGATGGACGCGCGCCCGCCAATGTTTCGCTGATCAGGGTCGGGGTCGCAGTGTGCCCCGCTCGATTACACGGCAGGGGAAAATACGGGCCTCGGGGTAACGCTCGGGGTCTTTCAGCATCTCTTCGACCAGATCGACGGAGGCGGTAATGATTTGCTTGATCGGCTGATGAATCGTCGTCAGGTCCACGCTTTCCCAGCGCGACATCTCCATGTCGTTCAGGCCGATGATGCCGATATCTTTGCCCGGTTTCAGCCCGTGATCGGACAATGCGGACAGGGCACCTATGGACAGAATATCGTCGCCGCAAAAGTACCCTTCTGCAGGGCCATCCGCCAGTTGCTGAAGCATTTCTTCTCGCCCGGCTTCAAATGAATAGGCGCCTGCGAAGCAATGCGTCACTTCGAGTTCAGAGTGCTTTTCAAGTTCTTCCATGAAGCCGCGATACCGATCCATCGACGATGTCGCATCTTTCGGGCCGCCCAGATAGCCGATTCGACGATACCCCCGCGACGACAGTTCGCGCGCGGCCATGCGCCCACATTCAACATTGTCGATGCCTACAACATGTACCTCTGGCGACGTCGCTGATCGACCGAAAGTGTGTACAACCGGAACACCTGCATCGTGGAACGCCTTGGCAAAGCTGGGGGGCAAGGTAGATGAAGCGACGATGGCAGCATCCACAGAATACTGCCGCAGCATCCGGACCGAGTTTGTCGGCTCAGTTTCATCGGTCAGGTTCACAATCAGCGGACGCAGGCCGCGTTCCTGCAGGGCGCGGGTGAACTGGTCAAAGACCTCAAGAAAAATGGGGTTGTGGAAGTTGTTGGAAATCAACCCGATCAACTTGGTGCGTCCGGTTGTCAGCGAAGAAGCCAAGGCATTCGGGCTGTACCCCAGTTCGGCTGCAGCCTTTTCCACTTTGCTACGTGTCTTTGGTGAGACGGACGCGCCTTCCGTAAAGGTCCGCGACACGGCAGAGCGGGATACACCGGCCAGCGCGGCCACTTCTTTGAGGGTCACACTCATGGCTGGCACCGATAGGTTCGGGGATGGCTTTCAGTCAAATTCATGGGAAAATACTACGCCTTATTGCGTTAGATTTGCAATCGGTTGCAACGCTGTACTGAAAAGACGTTGGGTTCCTTGCAAAGGGGCATGCCAAGGCTTTGGCACTCGGACTTGGTTGCAATCTGTGGGTTTAGGCGTTGTGTCGAAGGTGGTATCAGCAGGCGCACCGTACCTAACAACACTGACATTGCGTGGCCAGCAACTTGAGAATACCCCTTTTCCGACCTCATTGAAGCAATGACCATTCAAGACGGTTATCTCCGCACACTTCAGCCCGAACGCGCATTGCCCCGCCTTTGGTCGGCGCAGTAACGATTGTTCCTTCTTTGACTGGCGACAAGGGTTTTGTTGTCCATCGCAGCCTTTGATCAGGTGTAACATTCTTAAGAGGGCGCTGCAGGCTGGGTTCTTCGTAAAAAACGGGGCGGTGAGGTGCATAAACGTTCAGGGACGTCATCTTGTAGGCAGTGAACACATCAAACGGCTTGCTCCGTTTTATGGCTGCCCGCATGGAATTTCGCCACGCCTCCAGACCTGCTGGTGACATATAGAGAATAGCTATTGCGCCAGCCATAGAATGCAGCCTCAGCCAATTACTGTTCTCAGTCGAAGCGAGTGCAAGGTTGTAATGCGCGCGGTGGCCGAAGCGTTGAACATAGCGACGTGTCCAGGGAAAGCAGCCGAAGGGAGAAACCCCCAAATAAACAATGTCCGTACCTTTTGGAATTTCGGAAATGGTCAGGTCTTCGGTCAACGCGGAGACATCATCTTCCAGAAACAATGCCGGGAGCGTTTTGATTGACTCAAACGCTGCAAGGTGGGCGCGGGCGCAGTTTAAGGCATGGCTTTGTCCGGTGCTGCCTTCTGAAAATGAAAAACTTATGCCGTGCTTGTTCATCAAGTTGGTCATATGAAGCCGCCTGCTTTTGTTATCGGGTAAATTGATGACCCGGCAGTCTGCAACGATTGCGCTCAACTTCTTCATTTTGGTGTCCGCCAGCTGCGCCACGCAATTCGCGCAGCCGATGAATGATTGTGGATCGGAGATTTCAAGATGCTTGAGCATCGGATCTGTTGCAATCGTTGCTTTGGCCTAGGCGGGGCATGGGACATGGACGTGAATCCGCCTGACATGGACTGTCAGGCAAGAGCTAATGTTGGGCTGTTCTTGCATAGCTCGGACGCCTGCCAAAAAAGAACATCCTCAAAATCCTGAAGCGCCTGTGATTTCTCCTGCGTCGCGGGGTACAGCAGGCCAAAGGTCATCCACCGCTCCGGTGCGATCGGAACCAGGGCCAGACGTTCTTTTGTTTCCTGTGCTGCGACCAACTCGTCAGCAATGGTTATACCGGCGCCTTCCGCGACAAGCGAACAGGCAAGCTGGGACGCCGCGACTTCGCAGGTATGTCTGGGATTGACGCCCGCAGACCGGAAGATGTCATCAAGCTGTTCGCGTAATAGAAGCCCGTTCATCAGTCGAATGACCGGCTCGCGGGCGAGATCAGTGGCGGTTACCGACTTGCGATCAGACAATGCATGCGCAACAGGCAAAACAGCCTGCGCCCGGACCCGCAGCAGGGGTTTTGTCCTGACGCCCGGATGCTCGACCGGCAATGCCCCGATGCCGATGTCATATTCACGTCCGGCAAGCCATTTGCTGGCTTCGCGCCGCGCCCGGATATCCAAGGTTACGTTTGTATCAGGGTGGGCTTGCAAAAACATCGCAAGTGCGGGGGCCGAAATTGCCCGGGCGATACGCGGCATCGTGACCACGCGCAGTGTTTCTGTACGTCCGGCTTTGATCTCTGCAGCGATGCGGGGCACTTCATCAAGGTTGTCCAAGATACGCCCCGCTTCACGGTAGAACGCCAAACCTTCACGTGTCGGCGTCAAGTTGCGGCCACTGCGGTCAAACAGGGTCAGGCCCAATTCTGCCTCAAGCCCGGAAATCAGTCGGCTGATTGCAGGCTGACTCAGGTGCAGGATTTCGGATGCGGCCACGAGCGTTCCTTCGGAAAGGGTTGCACGAAAGGCGCGAAGGGCTTTGATATTCATTAGGCGGACTCTTTACGATTTTGCAAGATAAGATAACATCTTTGCATTTTTATTAACACTGAATTTAAGCTAATTTTGATCGCATCTTAGGGAGGATGCTATGAAGCGTAGAACAATTCTCACTGCTGTTCTGGCGGCAGTAACCGTGACTGCAACAGCAACAGCAAGTTTCGCAGCCGACTGGCCGAAACGTCCGATCAACCTGGTTGTTCCTTACAAAGCCGGCGGCGGTACAGACGCTTATGCCCGCGCTATTTCGGCAGCAGCCGAAGGCATTCTGGACGTTCCAGTTGTCGTCGTGAACAAGCCCGGTTCGGGCGGTCTGAATGGTGCGAACTCGGTCGTGGGTGCACGCCCTGACGGCTATACATTGATGATGACTTCGGGCGGTTCGTTCCTGTTGTCGACCATGACACGTGACACCGATATAGATGCGCTGGACAGCTTTGAGTTTGTTGCTCAGGTCGGTCAGCTGCAAACGTCGCTGATGGTGCCGCTGAACAGCCCGTTCGAGTCCGTTCAGGACGTGATCGACGCGGCCAAAGCCAACCCCGGTCAACTGCGTTGGGCCCATTCGGGTCGCGGAGGCTTCCACCACGTTGGCGGCATGGGCTTTCTGGCCAGTAACGACATCGAAGCTCAGGACGTACCGTTCAAAGGTGGCGGACCGACCCGTGCGGCACTGATCGGTGAACAGGCTGACTTTGGTTTCCTAGGTGTTCAGCAACTGGCCGGGTTTGAAGAGCAGCTTCGCGCCCTGGCGGTCAACAGCCAAGAACGTGATGGCATCATGAAGGACGTGCCTGCGTTTGGTGAGCTGGGCATCCCGTTTGCCGCTGTTTCTTCGCCGGTGATCGTGTTCGCCCCGAAGGGCACACCGGCCGAGGTCGTTGCCGCGATGGAAACTGCGCTGGAGCAGATCGCCGCGAAACCCGAATTTGCCGAACTGCTGGCCTCGCGCGGAACAGGCCCGGTCTATCAGAATGGTGCGGACGCCAAAGCAACGCTGTCCGCCATGAAAGAGGACGCCGCTCCCCTGGTCGAAAGTCTGACCAACTAAAGTCCTCGGGGCCGGGTGGATATTCTTCCCCCGGCCTTTTTGTATCTAACGCAATCAGGGAGGAACGATATGCGCGCCTATGCAGAAGGCCTTGTGCTTGCCCTTATTTCCATCGTTGCCATTTGGGGCGCCTGGCAAGTGCCAGCAGCTTCGCCAGGGGATACCTGGGCTGGCATCGTACCATTTTCAGCATCCATCGCACTGCTGTTTCTTTCCGGCCTGTTACTGTTAGGTGCCGTCCGTCAACCGGCTGGCGATACCGGTCAGGAACAGGATAACGGCGCAACCCTGCAGATCATCGGTCTGTTCATCATCGCCCTAATCTATCAGCAGTCATTCCGCTGGTTTGGTTATCTTTTGCCAACAGCGATCGCTGCGCCGGTCGTTTTGTACTTCTTCGGAGTTCGCAGCTGGATCGGTCTGGCGGTTTCCGTCGTTCTGTGCCCGTTGATCTTCCACCTCATCTTTTTTGTGCTGCTTGGTGTGTACCCGCCCTATGGCGAGGTCTTTGACCTGCTCAGCTGGATACAGGGGTAAATCGTCATGGAAATTTTTCCCGCACTTCTTTCGGTCATAACCGACCCCAGTTTGCTGTTTGCCATCGTGTTGGCCGCAGCTGTGGGCATGGTCGTTGGGGCCACGCCCGGTCTGACCGCATCGGCAGCGATTGCCATGCTGCTGCCCATCACCTTTTACATGTCGCCACTATTCGCGCTCGCCTTCCTGTATGTGATCGGTAAATCCGGTCGCTATGGCGGATCGATCGCGGCAATTCTGTTCAACACGCCGGGCACTGCGGCCAGTGCCGCGACACAGATTGACGGTTATCCCCTTGCGCGCGCTGGGCAGGCTGGAAAGGCGATGAAGGTCGCGACCATATCATCAGTCATCGGTGACCTCATGGGGGATATCCTGCTGGTCGTCGGTGTCGGTTTCATTGCGGCTATTGCCCTGAAGCTTGGCCCGCCAGAAACCTTTGCGATCTACTTTGCAGCCTTCGTGGTCATCGGTTCGGTCATCGGCAGCTCAATCGTCAAAGGATTGGCATCTGCCCTGATGGGTATTTTGATCGCCATGGTCGGATTGGACCCAATCTCAAGCGAAGAGCGCTATACCTTTGGCTCGTTCGACCTGTCCAACGGGATTGGCCTTGTGCCCCTGATGATCGGTGTATTCGTTTTGGGAGAGGTCTTTGCCCAGTTGGAAACGCGCCGCAAGGCAACCGGTGAAACCAAAGAAAATGAAAGCACGGAAGACGGCAACAGCCTGACATGGGAAGAGTACAAACCTTGCTTGCCCCATGCGTTCCGCGGTGGCTTCATCGGTGCAGGCATCGGTGTGCTGCCAGGTCTGGGTTCAGCTATTGCGGCCTTCATTTCATACGGTGAAGGCAAACGCCGCGCCAAAAATCCCGAGAAGTGGGGCAAGGGCGCGCTGGAAGGTGTCGCAGCACCCGAAGCTGCAAACAACGCGGTGTCCGGTCCGTCGATGGCCCCGCTGCTGACGCTGGGCATCCCGGGTTCGACAATTGGTGCGATCCTTTTGGGTGTTTTCCTGATCCACGGCATCCAGGTCGGACCAACCCTGTTCCTGACCGACAAAGAACTGGTCTACAAACTGTTCGCCTGCGGGATGTTGGGTATCGTGGCCTATGGTCTGATCGGTTACTTCGGTGCCACTCAGGTTGCGCGAATTATCCTGAAGATCCCGACCAATGTCCTGTACCCGCTGATCTTCCTGACCGCGTTTGTCGCAGCTTATTCTGCACGTGGATCAATGTTTGACGTCACAGTCATGACTTGCGCGGGCTTTGCCGGATGGCTGATGCGGAAATACGACTTCAACGTTGCGGCATTTGTCATTTCGTTCGTGCTGGCCAAAGGTGCTGAAGAGACATTCCGTCAGTCGTTGCTGATGTCGGAGGGTGGCGCCCTGATCTTCGTTGAACGTCCGATCGCTTTGGCCTTCCTGGTCATCGGCGCAGGGGCAATTGCCTACCGTATCCGCGGGATCATGAAAGAGCGCAAGATCGCGAAGGGAGCATTAGAAGATGCTTGAGCACTCCCTCTATCGCGACTGCTTTTCCAGCGCCGATATGCGGTCCGTCTGGTCGGAACACGCCACGATCTCGGCCTGGTTGAAGGTTGAACAGACACTGGCCCGTCACCAGGCGTTGGAAAACCTAATCCCGCAAGAGGCTGCAGATGCGTTGGATGCGGTGTCAGTCTGCAATCTGGATACCGAGCGGTTGCACGAAGACATGATGCTTGTCGGGCGCCCGATCGTTGGTCTTGTCGAACAATTGCGAAGGCAGGTCGGCGACCATGCGGAAAAGGTCCACTATAGGGCGACAACGCAGGACATTATGGACACCGCTCTGGCCCTGCAAATGAAGATCGGTCTGGAGCACATCCAGACCGGACTGCAAAGACTGACCACCGCTATTGAGCAACACATCGATCAGCTTGGTGATACTATCATGATCGGTCGCACGAATGGACAGCATGCCTTGCCCATTCGGGCCGAAACTAAACTGACCGTCTGGAAAGTTGAACTACAGCGGCGGGCACAAGCGTTGGAAGAAGCAGGCGTTCGCGGCCTGAATGTCCAAATTGGTGGCCCCGTTGGCGATCTGCGCGGTTACGAAAACGGGACCGGGCATCGCATCAAGGAAGGTGTTGCAGCCACCCTGGGTCTGAACATGGTGGAACCCCATTGGCAAAACGCCCGTGACGGGCTTGCCGATGTTGTAACTGCGCTGGGAGGGCTGTGTGCGACGCTTTGCAAGATCTCGCATAATGTAAACCTGTTGTCCTCATCGGATATTTCCGAATGGTCCGAGGTGCATGAAGCCGGTAAAGGCGCGTCTTCGGCCATGGCGCACAAACAGAACCAGCGCGCGTCAGAATTCGGAGAGGCCGTCGCCCGGCTTGGACGACAGCGGGCCGAGCAAATCGGTGAATTCACCACCCATCAACACGAACGTTCGGGTGGTATGTGGATCGGCGAATGGATCGTCATCCCAGAGACGTTCTTGCTGACTTCGGGCGCTTTGTCATGGGTCGAAACGATCTTTGCGAACCTGGTTGTGGACTCTGAATCCATGGCCCGCAAGGTTTCCGACTTTGAGTATAGCACGGCTGGGAAAACGCACTGAAGCGATAAGACTGGTCATATCACCGCTCGTTTTCCGAGCGGTGATTGACGATGCGGGATAAGATCACAGAGTCCTGCGCCTGAACTGTGGCTTTCGCTTTTCCAGAAAGGCATTCATGCCTTCTTGTTGGGCCGGCAATCCATAAAGCGCGTGATACATCTGCCGCTCGAACCGCAAACCCGATTCAAGTGTGCTCTGGTCGGCCATGTTTACGCAGGTGCGCGCCATATTGACGATATCATCAGCGTAATCTGCAATGGTTTCGGCCACCTCTTGTGCTGTGTCCAAAAGGGTATTCTGCGTGACAACCCGACTGACCAAGCCCATCTGCAGGGCCTCTGACGCGTCGATCATGCGCCCGGTCAGGATCATGTCCATAGCTCTGGCACGACCGATCAGCCGTGTAAGCCGCTGCGTGCCACCAATGCCGGGAATGCAGCCGATTTTGATTTCGGGCTGGCCGAATTTGGCAGTGCCCGAGGCCAGAATGACGTCACACATCAGCGCAACTTCACATCCACCGCCCAAGGCATAGCCACTGACCGCCGCCACCTTGGGCAGGCGAAGCGCTGCAAACTTATCCCATTCGGCAAAGTAGTCACTTGCTTGCATAGTTGCGTAGGTTTGCACCGCAAGCTCGCCGATATCTGCCCCGGCGGCAAAAGCACGATCACTGCCCATAAGGATCAAGCAGCCGATGCCGGGATCCTTGTCGAACGCGGTCGCGGCGGCCAGGACTTCGTTCATGAGTTGAGTGTTCAACGCGTTCAGCTGATCGGGACGGTTGAAGCGGATCGTTGCGACCCGCCCCCGTGTTTCGGTTTCAATTGTCTCAAACATGATCAGCTATCCCAAATTGCGCCATAGGCGGGAATGCCAAGGCTTTCCATGTCATGCACTACCTTGCGGGTCAGCTTTTGGTTCGAGATCACGATGACCGCCTCAGCCCCACTGTCGCGAACGGCTTGCATGGCTAGGGCCGACAGATTAGGTTTGCCGTCTTCGTCGGTGTCCCAGATCAAAGGCTGCTCTGTGTTGGCCTCGATCTCATCCACCAGCGCGTCACCATAGGTTTTGCGCGGGCTGCGGGTGGACCAGATCAGACGGTTTGGCACATCCTTGGCCAGCAGATGCGGCAGGATTGGTCCGATGCCTGAACCGGTGCCCACATACACCACCTTTTTGAACAACACTTCGATCCGTGCGACACCTGATGTGGTGATACCCTTGACCCAAACCTTCTTGGGCGGATTGTCGATAAAACGCCCGGTCCAGTCGCCCGCACGGCTGATGGCCAATCGGTAACCCGGCTGGTCCGGGGATGGGATATTGGCGAATGAGTGATACTCGCCAAACGGGGTGTGGCTGATCGCGTTCGAACTGCCGGGGAACGGAGTATCTCCATAGTCAAACTGCGCAATCACCGCATGGTTCGACGGCTTTTCGATCCGGACATTCACGCGTTTCAGGGTCAGCCAAGGGGACAGGATCGACAGGGTGATCAGGCAGAGCATCCAGAAGGCCGGGCTGTGCAACAACATGCCCCCCATGTCCTTTGTGATCGAGATCGTTTGCGCCCAGAACAATCCCAAAACCGTCCAGCCGATAAAGCGGTGCGTTTTCTCGAACGCATTGTGAAACCGCGCGCGGATCGGGCCAAGGGCTGAAATCACCATCAATGTCATCAAGACAATCATTGTGGCGCTCAGGCCCAGTGTCAGGTCTGAAGGCACGGCGGCGCCGTTGGAGCGGTTCCAAATCATCGCAAACAGAAGAAAGCCGAACCAGATGGTCCCAGTGACGGTGCCGCCGGAATGCAACCCGCCAAAGTGGAAAACCTTGCCGGCCCTCCAACGGATCCAAAGTGGCCATGATGTGGGAATGCGTGTGGCCAGCCAGAACAGGGCGTTGACCACCCGCTGTTGTCGGATCAGGATGCCAACACTGAGGTTGATCAGCGCCATATCCGCAATCGGACCGAGCGTGAATGCATTCTCAGCGAACCAAGTCCCATCGCGCAATCCAAACCCAAAGACGGCCAGATTCACCAATGCAACAAGCATTACCAGGCGGCGGTATTCCATCAGGGCCGGGTGGCGGGTCACCCGCCGCCAGTTCAGGCCACCTGTGTCAAGATTTGTCGTCTGCGTCGTCATCAGTTCAACTCCGCACCAGTTGTCGCGATATGGGTGCGCGCGAGATCCAGCAGTAGACGCTTGTCCAACTTGCCGCGCGGAGTGCGGGGCAGCGTGTCCATCGGGACCACAACGGCGGGGCTGCAGTAATATGGCAAGCGATCCGAGACGGATTGCGCCGCCTGCTTGGGGCAGGCCGACGACGGTGAGATAAAGCTGACCAGATTGCGGCTGTCATATTGCAACGTCACCGCTTGCTGACAGCAGGGCGAGGCCTCAAGCGCGGATGTAACGCCGTCCAGCTCAACCCGAAAACCCCGTACTTTGACTAGGTCGTCAACGCGCCCGAAATGTTCTAACTCACCGGTCTTCGTCCAGCGTCCCAGATCACGGGTGCGGAACATCATATGTCCCGGCCGGAATGGGTCGGGTCGGTAACGCTCGGCTGTCAGTTTGGGGTTGGCGAGGTAACCGGCTGTGACGCAATCGCCGCCAGCCCACATCTCGCCCTTTTCGCCGATGGGCAAAGGGCGCAGGTTGTCGTCCAGAACATAGACCGTGTTGTTCGGTGTCGGGCGCCCGATCGACAGAACCGGTTTGTCGGGGTGATGCGGTTCGGCCGTATTGATGATGGTGGTCTCGGTCGGACCACAGGAATTGTAGAAAGTGCATTTGGTTGACCAGCGATCGGCCAGCGGGCGGGGGCAGGGTTCGCCCGCTACGGCGACAGCTTTGACCTGCGTGCAGCGGGTCTGGTCCAGCGCATTCAGGATCGAAGGCGTGGCGATCAGCACATCCACCTTCTCGGCCGTTTCCTGAATCGATTTGCCACGGATCACCAAAGTTGCGCCATTGGACAAAGCGCCAAGGATCTCCCACGCGGCCATGTCGAATGAGATCGACAGGATCTGTCCGACCCGCAAGCCCGGTCGCATCCCCAGATCCCCGGGGGCGGTCAGCAAGATATTGGCCAGGTTCCGATGGTTGACCTGTACGCCATTTGGAACGCCGGTTGTGCCGGACGTAAATAATATCATCGCCAAATCGTCGGGGCTGGCCCGATAGGCAGGGCCGGGGGCCGGTGCGTCCAGCATCGGGTCAAACATCGTCGTATCAATTGTGATCAGGGTCTGATCCAATCCAACGGGGATTTGGTCTGTCAGTTCGCTTAGACTGAGGATTATTTTTGCACCAGTTACCTTCGCAACATGGCGTAATGCTTCCGTCGGCGCGACACCAACATGCTGCGGAATATAGGCGGCCCCAAGCTTTATGGCGGCGACGATACCTACGACCATCTCGACCGAACGATGCAGGAACAGGCACACCGCGTCGCCGCGTTTCACGCCATGGGCGCGCATGACATTTGCCAATCGGTTCGAGGCCTCGTCCAGCGCCCGGTAGCTAAGGTTATGGTCCGCGCATTCCACCGCGGTGGCATCGGGTTGATCTCGCAACGACTGGCGCAGCGCGTTGGCGATGGTGGCATAGCGTGGTGGAACCTGCGGGCCCCAACCAAAGGATAGAAACAGCTCTTGATCTTCGGGGCTGAGCGCGTCCAACGCACCCGGTTTTTTTGTGCGGGTTAAATCGGTTTGAGACAGGGGGGGGTAGTTTGTCTGGGGATCGGTTGCGATAAGGTGCATGGCATTCTCCAGTTCAAGAAGGGGTCACACCTTAGTGATAATGGGAAAAATTCCCATTAAAGATCACATTCGATCACATTTTGAACACGAAAGCGTTGAATTCGTTAATTCTAGGAAAATGTTATCAACTACCAATCCGTGACGAGTTCCCAAATGTCGAATGATCCCAAACCTCCTCTTGAAACCGCCCTGTCTGCGTTGCTGGTCCCACTGGCGCAGGCAATGGTTGCGCATGGGGTCACGCTTGGCACCGCGACCGAAGCGCTCAAACTAGCCCTGCTGACGGCAGCTGAGCAAAGCACAGATGGAAAGCTAAGCGACAGCCGCGCCAGCCTGTTGACGGGCCTGCATCGCAAGGATGTCAAAAGGCTGCGCAACACCGACGATGATGCCCCTTTGAAACGCAGTTGTAATGCGGCGGCACTGGTTATCAGCTTTTGGTCGACGACGCCCGAATTTCTGGACGAATTGGGCGCGCCTCGGATTCTGAGCCGTAAAGACGACGAGACTGGACCGGGATTTGATGATCTGGTGCGGCGCGCGCGCGTGGACATGGCCCCAGGTACTGTTCTGGAAACCTTGATCGACCAAAAGAACGTGGAACTGGTCGAAAAAGGCAATCTTCGTCTATTGTCCCAAGCCTTTCTTCCTTCTGCTGGCAGCGCTGAACAAGTGGCGGCCTACGAGGCGACGCTGTCTGCGCATTTGGCAGTGGCAACACAGAACCTGCTGGCAGAACCGGATGCCCTACGCAATTTTGACCGTGCGGTGCGGTATTCTCATCTGTCGTCAGAATCGATTGAAGAGTTGCGTCTACTCTCGTCAGACAGAGCGCAAAGGCTGCTGCAAGAGATCAATTCCTTGGCCCGCGAGCTGCAGGATAAAGACAGTAATGGCGATCACAGTGGTCGATTTGCAGCGGGCGCTTTTGTCCTGCCCTCGCCGCAAAATGCGCCAAGTAAAAACACGAAAGAGGATGAGTAGGCATGGGTGTGTTTCTTCGTGTGCTCGCGGCGTTTTTTATGGTGTCTTGGCTGCCTGCTCCGATTCAGGCCGAAGACAAAGGTGAAACTGATCGTGAAGGTGGCATTATCGGCACCGGTATCGTGGGCACGATCACCCATCTGGGCAGCATCCATGTAAATGGGCAGCATATTTTGTTCGATGGCCACATGCCGGTTGCCGACTCGGTTCCTCTGATCACTGCGGGCGAGTTGAAGCCGGGTCATACCGTTGCGGTTGTTGTAACTCAGGAAAATGGTGGGTGGCACGCAAAACACATCCGTCAGGTCCTGCCGCTGGTCGGACCAGTGTCCAGCGTGCAGGACGGCAGGATATCGGTTCTTGGGACCGAAGTTGCGTTTGAACAGCGTGCAGACATTCAGGTCGGCGATTGGGTCGCTATCAGCGGATTGTGGCAAGGTCAGTCAGTGCGCGCTTCACACATTGAAAAACTGACAAGCAATGGGCATCAGGCGCGGTTGTCCGGCACATATCTTGGGTCTGACACCCAGGACCGGACTGTGATCGGGGCAAGCGTTGTCAGTGGGCTTGAGCCGCAACATCTGTCGGCGGGTGATCTTGTCCGGGTCGTCGGGCAGTCAACACGCGAAGGGATCGAGGCCGAGCGTCTGGAATTCGGGCTGTTCTCCGGTGCGGTCGGCATTGTTCAGGTCCAAGGCTATTTCTCGGAACCCCAGCCCAGCGGGCTGTATACGGTGCTGGGAAGCGGTTTGATCGCCTATAGCGATCAGCCCGAGATGATAGACCCGAACACCCGTGTTATCCGCTGCGGCGATGGTGGCGGGTTGGTGAATGCGGGCAGCACAGGTGTCTTTGCACAGCTGGGATGCTGAAATGGGAACTACGGTATTTGGCGTACGTGCGACTCTTTTGATCCGGGGGGGCAGGGGGTGCCCTCGATCCAATCACGGGGTCGGATCAGCGTGGATCAGGCCGGCGTATTGAAAGCACGAAAGCGTGTCAGAAATGAAACGCGAGGTGACTTGCCCCAAAGGCAAAGCTGAACTTATCGTCGCAGATAGGATAAGCGCCCTGCGGGCAGCGCAGGGTAAAAACTCTGGGAAAGCAAGTTGTCAAAAAGGTATGCCAGATGTCAGAAAGCACCCCAACGCGCGACGTCGCACTTAGCCAGGCGCAATCCGACAAATATTGGGAGGATGGGTTTCTTTTCCCGCTAACCATCTTTTCCGAAAACGAGGCCGCCGCAACCCGTGCTGAGCTTGAGCGGATCGAGCGGGAATGGCTTGGCGCAGACCTGCCCTTGCCGCTGAACACTTACAAACGGGTCAATGCGCATCTGGTGATGCCGCTGGCGGCGCAGGTCGCGATGAATCCTCGTGTTCTGGATGTGGTCGAAGGTGTTCTAGGGCCGGACATCATGGTCTGGTCCGCCGAGTTCTTCGTCAAAGAACCCCACACCGCCCACACCGTTGGGATGCACCAGGACTTGACCTATTGGGGGATGGGCGAAACCCCGGATCAGGTCACCGCCTGGATTGCGCTTTCGCCGGCAACGGTCGAAAGTGGATGCATGGATTTTGTGCGCGCCAGCCACAAGAACCCGATCCTTCCGCATAACGATACGTATTCAGACACCAATCTTCTGTCGCGCGGACAAGAGGTTGCAGTGGATGTCGCCGAGGAAGACAAGACCCACATCGAATTGGCGCCAGGGCAGATGTCCCTGCATCACGGGCTGACGATCCACGGTTCGGGTCCCAATCAATCGGGTGACCGGCGAATTGGTCTTGCTATCCGTTATCTCAACCCGAATGCCAAGCAGCTGGTTGCAGAGCGAGACTATGCCATGCTCGCGCGCGGGCAGGACGGCCAAAGCAACTTTGTTCACGTTGAGCCACCAACCGAGTTGTTTTCTGCCGATGCGCTAGCGCTGTATGAAAAGGTTCGCAGCGATCAGAGCAAAGCGCTTTCGGAAGGCGCAAAGGGATCGGTGCCTCTGTACGCGTCGACCTAAAACTATTTGCGCAGGCGTCGGTCAACTCATGTGAAATCAAAGCCCGACCGCGGCGCAGGGTTGCATTCAGGAGGTTATTGCTGTTTCAGAGGCTGCAAAAAAGCAAATCAGATATTCTCGGAATTCGGCTATGACAAAAACAGCATTGGTTACTGGTATTACAGGGCAGGACGGATCATATCTTGCCGAATTTCTGCTGGAAAAAGGGTACGAAGTTCACGGGATCAAGCGCCGTGCGTCTTCATTCAACACACAGCGTATTGACCACATATATCAGGACCCGCATGTGCCCAATCCGCGCCTGCACCTCCATTACGGTGACCTAAGTGACACATCGAACCTGACGCGCATCATTCAAGAGGTTCAGCCGGACGAGGTGTATAACCTTGGCGCGCAGTCCCACGTGGCGGTCAGTTTTGAATCGCCGGAATATACAGCAGATGTCGATGCGATAGGTACTCTGCGCCTGCTTGAAGCGATCCGGTTCTTGGGTCTTGAGAAAAACACGCGCTTTTACCAGGCGTCTACGTCCGAGCTGTACGGGTTGGTCCAGGAAACACCCCAGCGTGAAACAACGCCGTTTTATCCACGCTCACCTTACGCGGTGGCCAAGCTGTATTCCTATTGGATCACCGTCAACTATCGCGAAGCCTATGGCATGTATGCCTGCAACGGCATCCTTTTCAATCATGAAAGCCCACGCCGGGGCGAAACCTTTGTGACGCGCAAGATCACCCGTGGTTTGTCCAACATTGCCCAGGGTCTGGAAAGCTGCCTGTATATGGGCAACATCGACAGCCTGCGCGACTGGGGGCACGCCAAGGATTACGTCCGGATGCAATGGTTGATGCTGCAACAGGACGCCCCCGAGGATTTCGTTATTGCAACGGGTGTACAGTATTCGGTGCGTCAGTTCATCGAATGGTCCGCCGCTGAACTGGGTGTGACGCTTGAATTCTCAGGCACAGGTGTCGATGAAGTTGCCACTGTCAAGTCCGTCGAAGGCGATAGTGCACCTGCATTGAAACCTGGTGACGTGATCATGCGCATCGACCCGCAATATTTCCGCCCGGCAGAAGTCGAAACATTGCTTGGCGATCCATCGAACGCCAAAAACAAACTGGGCTGGGAGCCGGAACTGACGGTTCAGCAGATGTGCGCTGAAATGATCACCGAGGACCTGAAGACAGCCAAACGTCATGCCTTGCTGAAACAGCATGGTTACGAATTGCCGGTCACACTGGAAAATGGCTGAGGCCGGGGGCATGCGCAAGATTTACGTCGCCGGGCATCGCGGCATGGTCGGAGGCGCAATCCTGCGTCGCTTGCAAGACCGCCAAGCATCAGGTGAGTCACTGGAGCTTGTGACACGGACTCATGCGGAACTTGATCTAACCAATCAGGCCGCTGTCGCCGATTTCATGCAGGCCGAGCGGCCGGACGTTGTCATTCTTGCAGCGGCCAAAGTCGGCGGTATCCACGCCAACAACACCTACCCAGCGGATTTCATTTACAAAAACCTGATGATTGAGTGTAACGTGATACATCAGGCGTTTGCTGCGGGAGTCAAAAACCTGCTGCAATTGGGCAGTTCCTGCATCTATCCGCGAGCAGTGCCGCAGCCAATGCGCGAAGATGCCCTGCTGACCGGTGTGCTAGAGCCGACAAACGAACCTTACGCCGTGGCAAAGATTGCCGGTATCAAGCTGTGTGAAAGCTACAATCGGCAGCACGACGTGGACTATCGTTCCGTGATGCCGACAAACCTGTACGGACCTGGTGACAATTTTCACCCTGAAAACAGCCACGTTCTGCCCGCCCTGATCCGCCGATTTCACGAGGCACAGCGGGATGGGCTGGACGAAGTTGTCATCTGGGGCACAGGTAAGCCCCGGCGCGAGTTTCTGCATGTTGACGACATGGCTGAGGCGTCTTTGTTCGTAGTGGACCTGCCCCGTGCTGCGTATGAGGCAAATACCCAACCCATGCTGAGCCATATCAACGTGGGATGTGGCGAAGATATCTCGATCGCGGAACTGGCGGCGATGGTGGCAAAGATCACCGGGTTCACCGGGCGGATTACGCAAGACGTCAGCAAGCCGGACGGTACTATGCGGAAGCTGATGGATGTTTCCCGGCTGGCCGACATGGGATGGCGCGCGACTATCGGGATCGAAGACGGGATTCGCGAAACCTATACCTGGTTTCTGGAGCAAGCCGAGGCAGAACTTCGCGCGAAGTGACCGCCCGGACAAAGACCCGGGCAGTCTGGCGGATCAGAACCAGCGGCCAATAGCTATCGCCGTTGGTGGTAAAACCGTCGCGTCAGAAGCAGACGAAAGAACTTTGTACACGACCTGAGTTTCGGACGGTTCATCAAAACCCATGAACCTGCTGATCGCGCCCCCGCTGCCGCTGAGTGCCGGGTTCGTGCCGGCCGCGAAGGCAACTGGAAAATCCCATGCTTCCGACGAGCTTGCGAACAGTGCACCTGCGGTGTTTGAGCAGGTCGTTGCATCCAGTGTAGCGGTGCAAATCTGGGTGCCATCAGCAAACCGGACGAAATCACCACTTGGTGTGGCTCCTCGCTCAATCACAGCGCCGGTCGGGGTTCCGCCACTTTGCGTGACCGCCCCTAAGAGATTTCCGGGCCCATACCCATAGTCAGCCCGCATCAGGCGGCCCGCTGTTGTGTCCTCTGCGCTGTTTTGCACGGCCGTGCCAGAGGCCACCCCGGACGCTGGATCAAAGCTCAACGCCTCAAACCAATTGTTCCCATCCGGCGAGACCTTGATGGAAAAGCCCGTGCTGCCGGACAGACCCATTTCGGCATGCCCGGTCCAATTGGATTGAAACAACAGGGATGCGGTCTCATCGGCATTTGCCTTGTTGATCTTCAGTTGATGCCCGGCACCTTCGTGGCTTAGCAAGGTTGCCGGAGCGCGCACCGACAGACGGTTGGTCGTGTCGTACCCGGTGGCGATTCCGATGCCTGGCAGGTTCTGCGTTGTAGTCGGGGGTTCGATCCATGCTGACCCGTCCCAAATTGTCAGACGGTTATTCTCTTGGTCCCACGCGCGCCAGCCGGATTTGGGGGTCATAAAATGCCAGCCATTGTCCAACCAGGCTGCAAGGTCTCCGGCATGATCCGACCAATCGCCGATGGGTGTCGATCCAAGGGCATAAAGCTCACCCTGTGCCGGAACTGCGGGCGGGGTTGAGGCATTGGTAGACGCAACACTCAGCTGGACGATCAGATCAAGGCGTCTCAGGGCTTCGTTATGTGTGATGTGCTTTTGCGCTTGCGAAGGTTGCAGGAATGGCAGGTTCAATTTGGGCGAATTTTGGGACAAAGGGCATTCTCCGTTGGTTGTCGGATCGACAATTGCGTTGCGCGCCAGACTGCCGTGCCTCACATGAATCCCACCTGACCGGTAAGAACGCTCGGTTAATGTCGTGCCAATATTCTGGCTGAGTGAAGGGCTGTCCAATCGCCCCCTGGGCCTTTCATCCACACCGAAAGAAAAAGGCAAACTGCAATGCCCGCAGTTTGCCCTTTAAACGATACCGTTTACCTCGTCTTCGAGGCCGTCATCCCTGGTTACTGAGCTGCCTGACCCGTGGCGACAACGTCGTGCAGGTATTTCTGCAAATCCTCTCGAAGGTCATCGCGCGCCAGCGCAAAGGCGACTGTTGCCTGCAGGAAACCCGCTTTGGACCCGCAGTCAAACCGCTGGCCGTCGAATTTGTATCCGAAAACCGGGACACCGTTTCTGATGTCTTCGGCGATTGCGTCCGTCAGTTGAATCTCGCCGCCACTGCCCAGCTTGTTCTGATTAAGGTTGTACAGAACCGATGGGCGCAGAATGTAACGACCGATTACTGCCAGATTGGACGGTGCTTCCTCGGGTTTCGGTTTCTCGACCATGCCGCGCGCGCGCACCGCTGTTCCGATGTTATCGCCCACATCCAAAACGCCGTAAGAGCTTGTCTTTTCCGGGGGAACTTCCATGGTGGCAACCATATTGCCGCCAGTTTCCTCATAGGCTTCTATCATCTGCTGCAAGCAGGGCTTTTCCCCTGCGATGACGTCGTCGGGCAGCATGACCGCAAATGGTTCGTCTCCAATCAGGCGGCGTGCGCACCACACGGCGTGACCCAAACCCAAAGCTTTGTGTTGCCGGATATAGGCGATAGCCCCGCTTTCCATGTTGGTCGCATTTAGCGTTTCCAACAGGTCGTCTTTGCCTTTTTCCTTAAGCGTTTGTTCAAGGATTTGGTTGTGGTCAAAATAGTCCTCAAGCGCTGACTTTCCGCGGGACGTTACAAAAATGAATTCGGTAATCCCGGCCGCCCGAGCTTCGTCGATTGCGTATTGAACCAGCGGGCGATCGACCAGGGTCATAATTTCCTTAGGTACCGATTTTGTCGCGGGCAGAAAGCGAGTACCAAGACCCGCAACCGGAAAAATCGCCTTTGTGACCTTACGTGCCATGCTACCTCTCAGCAAAAAGTCTTGTCCGTATGAAAGTGTTTTGTCGACGCCACCTCATATTGCGCGCGATTAGAACAATCAACGCAATTAGGCAAAGTCGGTCAACTTGGAGAGATCGTGCCACCGTTGAAATCGGAAGTCAAAATGCTCTGCACATGCTGGCTATGACATAGCCTTAGAGGTTGCCAGTTTAGGGTTAAAATGGATGAAAATGTGCATATTGGATGCAATGTGGAGACAAACTGAGTCGCTGAAACACCCAAAAAACGAACCTGCCCCGAAGGCTGTGAATTGCTTCGGAGCAGGCGGGTTTATGCCTTTGCCATGATCGCCTCGAGCGGGTCGTGCTCGGCCACAAAATGATTAGGCTTCACTTCACTCAACAGAGGAACATAGTCATTCTCACCGGCCGCCAAACGACTTGGGAGGAAACGCAACGCGGCTTTCGGATCCATCGGTGAGGGCAGTTCGCCCGGCAGTTTCAGGCGCGTGCGGCTGCGCTCCACGTCCGGGTCCGGAATTGGCACGGCCGAGATCAGCGATTTGGTGTAGGGGTGGATCGGATCAGAACAGATCACTTCTCCGTCGCCCAGTTCCACGATCCGGCCCAGATACAGCACCATGATCCGGTTAGATACCGCTCGTACAACCGACAGGTCGTGACTGATGAAGATCATCGACAGACCGAACTCCTGCTGCAACTCGCGCAGCAATTCCACGATCTGCGCCTGAATTGACACGTCCAGCGCGGACACTGCTTCGTCGCAGATGATCAGCTTGGGTTTGTTGATCATCGCCCGTGCAATGCCGACGCGCTGGTTCTGACCGCCCGAAAGCTCGTGCGGATAGCGGTTGATCATGTTGGCCTTCAGGCCGACCCGTTCCATCATTTCGGCGACCAGCTTCTTGCGCTCCCGCTCAGTCAGGTCAGGGCGATAGGTCTTCAGCGGTTCCGCAATTGAGGCCGAGATGGTCATCCGCGGATCGAGGCTGGCCAGCGGGTCCTGGAACACGATTTGCAAGTCCTTGCGGTACTTGTTCAACTCGGACCTCCTAAGTCCAACAATGGGATGACCCAGCCAACTGACATTTCCCGCACTGGGTTCGATCAACTGCAGGACGGCCCGTGCCAGAGTGGACTTTCCGCAACCAGACTCGCCCACGACTCCCAATGTTTCGCCCTTGCGGATGTCAAAACTGACACCATCGACGGCTTTCAAAGGTACTTTGTGCCCGAACAAACCGCCCGAGACGTGGATTGGGAAGTGCACTTTGACGTCGTCGACTTTCAGCAGCGGCTCATCGACTTTTTCCAGCGCCTTGGGTGCGTCACCGGCGTCGATGCGGGGCATCGCGGCCAGCAAAGTCTTGGTGTAGTCGTGTTTGGGCGCCCGGAAGATTTCACGCGTCTCGCCGGCCTCAACGAATTGACCCAGCCGCATGACCTGAACGCGATCGCACATTCGGGCCACGACACCCATGTCATGGGTAATCAGCGCAATCGCGGTGCCTTCGTCCTTTTGCAGGCGTACCATCAGGTCCAGAATGTCTGCCTGAACGGTCACATCCAGCGCCGTTGTCGGTTCATCCGCGATCAACAGCTTTGGATTACACAACATGGACATTGCAATCATGACCCGCTGGCGCATGCCGCCCGACAGCTCATGTGGATACTGATCCAGACGCCGTTTAGCCTCAGGGATGCGCACACGTTCGAGCCATTCAAGACAGCGCGCCCGAGCAGCCGATCCTTGCAGCCCCTCGTGAACCTGCAGAACTTCGCGCATCTGCTGACCGATCCGCAGGTGCGGGGTCAGGGCGGTCAGGGGATCCTGAAAGATCATGCCGACATCGTCGCCACGGATCTGGTTCAGCTTGTTGACCGGCAGGTTCAGAATTTCCTGACCGTTCAGCATGGCGGAACCGGTTGCCTGCCCGGCAGGTGGCAGCAGGCCCATCGCGGCCATGAATGTCTGGCTTTTGCCGGACCCACTTTCGCCCACGATGCCCAGGCATTCGCCTGGATTGATGTCAAAACTGATGCCTTTGACGGCCTCTACAACACCGTCGGCGGTGTTGAACTGGACGCTCAGGTCTTTTACGGAAAACAGGCTCATATCAGCGATCCTTCGGGTCCAGAGCGTCGCGCAAGCCATCACCTATGAAGAACATGGTGATGATGATTGCGACGTAGAATGTCAGTGGGAACAACAACTGCCACAGCGTGCCATAGCCCATCGTCCCGGCCCCTTCGGCGATCAATCGACCCAGAGAGGTATAGGGTTCGGAAATCCCAAGGCCGAGGAACGAGATGAAACTTTCGGTCAGGATCATTTCTGGCACCAGAAGCGAAGCATACACAATCACCACGCCAAGAAGGTTGGGCAGTATATGGCGATACATGATGGTGAATTCGCTGACCCCAGCCGCACGTGCGGCCTCGATAAACTCTCGGTTCTTCAGGGTCAGGGTTTGCCCCCGGACAATTCGTGCCATCGTCAGCCAACCAACCGCACCAAGTGCGATGAACAGCATGACGAATGATCGACCCGCGACAACCAGCAACAGGATGATGACCAGAGTTGCCGGAATGGCCAGCAGGATATCGACGAAGCGCATCATCACACCATCGGTGCGGCCACCGATATACCCTGCGGCAATACCGTAACATGTACCGACGATCAGGGCGGTTGCGGCACCGATCAGACCCACCAGCAGCGATGTCGTCGTCGCCTGAATGATGCGGCTGTATAGATCGCGCCCCAGATCGTCGACGCCGAAGAAATGTCCAGTCTCTGCGGACGGCATTCCCATGCCGCGTACGTCGCCCATGACGTTCCAGTCGATTTCCTCGTTGCTCCAAACGGCAAAGTAGGGGCCAATGATCGTGAACAACACGATCATCGCCAGAATGAACAGGCTCGCCATGGCGGCTTTGTTGCGAACAAAACGCATCCGTGCGTCTTGCCAGAGTGAACGCCCCTGAATGACCGTGTAATCGGTGATGTCTTCGGCCAGGTGGGCGGCTTTTTGTGATTTACCAAGCATTGCCAGCCCCTCAGTAACGGATTTTCGGATCGAACCAGGCATAGGCCAGGTCGGTCAGCAGGTTTACGAGTACGGTCAGGACGCCATATAGGATCGTGACACCCAACAGCACCGCGTAATCACGCGATAGCGCGGACCCCACATAGGCCTGCCCCAGTCCACCGGTCGAAAAATAGATGTCCACAAAGACCGAACCCGTCAGTACGTAGACGAAAACCGGACCCAGATAAGACACGACGGGCAGCAAGGTTGGTTTCAGTGCATGGCGCCAGATCACGGTTCTTGTCGGCAGACCCTTGGCGCGAGCCGTGCGGATGAAGTTCGAGTTCAGAACTTCAAGCATCGATGACCGCGTGATCCGCGCAATGGACCCCATGTATGAGGTCGCAAGCGCGATAACGGGCATGATCAGGTACGGCCACTGGCCGCCATTCCAGCCACCGCCCGGCAGCCATCCCAGCCACAAGGTGAAGGTCAGGATCAGGATCGGACCCATGATGAAGTTCGGCAGCGCCTGCGCTGCGATACCCAAGCCAACAGCGAAATAGTCGATCCAGCTGTTGTGCTTGATCGCCGCGGCAATCCCCAGCGCGACTCCGACGGTTGTTGCCACCAGGAAGGACAGCGAACCGTAGGTCAACGAGATCGGGAAACCCTGCGCGATGATGTCATTAACGTCCCGGTCCTTGAACTTAAAGGACGGGCCGAAATCAAAATGCACGACGATGTTGTACAGATAGTCCCACAACTGTTTCCACAGCGGTTGGTCCAAACCGTACCGCGCCTCGATATTGGCCAGCACCGCGGGCGGCAGTGGCCGTTCCGAGGTGAATGGTCCACCTGGCGCGAAGTGCATCAGAAAGAAACTTGCAACGATCAGCAAAAGGATCGTTGGGACGGCGATCAGCAATCGCCGGACGATATAGGCAAGCATTTCATGCCCCCATTATTGGCTTTGCCCCGGAAAGAACTCCGGGGCAAAGCTTGGTCTAAGGAAGATTATTCGGCGGTTTTGTAGAGGTTCTTGGAATACCAGTTCTGCTCTACGTTTTTGACCGGCCAGTTACCGACATCGCTGTCCATCATGTAGACGCCAGCATAGTGATAGATAGGGATAACGGGCGTCTCTTGCGCGATGATACGCTCGACCTCGGTGTAGAGAGGAGCGGCATCGTCAGAGGTTTTGGCTTCGGACAGCAGTTCATCAACGCGGGCGTTGTTGTACTTGCCGTCGTTATAGCCGGAATCCGACTGTAGCAGATCGAGGAAGGTCGACGCTTCGTTATAGTCGCCACACCATGCGCCACGGGCCAGATCGAAGTTCTGGTTTCCGCGTTCTTCCAGGAAGATCTTCCATTCCATGTTGGCCAGCTCGGCATTGACGCCCAGCTTTTGCTTCCACATCTGGCTCAGGGCCACGGCAACTTTTTTGTGCGCTTCCGAGGTGTTGTAAACCATCTCAAAGCTCAGTGGGTTGTCGGGACCATAACCAGCTGCGGCTAGCAGTTCCTTGGCCAGTTCGTCACGCTCTGCCTGAGACATCGACGCCATTTCTACGTCTGGAACGTCAAAGCCAGCGGTTGCTGCCGGGGCAAAGGTATAAGCCTGCGGCTGCCCACCTGCCATGATGTTCTCGGTGATGATCTTACGATCAACTGCCAGGGACAGCGCCTGACGGACGTTCGGGTCCTTGAAGGCTTCGGGGCCACCATCGGACAGGTTGAACGTGTAATAATAGTTACACAGGCGCGGGAAGCTGATTGCTTCCTCCGGGTGCTCTTTTTGCAAGCGTGGGAACTGACCTGCGGGAACTTCTGTGCGGTCCAGCTCACCTGCCAGATAACGGGTCAGCGCGACGTTTTCGTCGTTGATGACCAGTGCCACGACTTTTTCGATGATCGTGTTGTCGTTATCCCAGTAGTTTTCGTTCCGCTCACGAACCGAACGTTCCTGCGGCAGATGCTCGGTCAGGACGTATGCACCGTTCGATACGATGTTTTCAGGCTTGGTCCAGGCGTCGCCAAACTCTTCGATAACTTTCTGCGGGGCAGGGAAAGTGGTCGAATGCGTGGTCATTTGCGGGAAGTACGGCAGCGGTGCGCTGAGCGTCACTTCAAGCGTGTGGTCGTCGATGGCTTTGACGCCCAAATCGTCAACCGACTTGTCACCTGCGATGATTTCAGATGCGTTCTCGATCGACATCAGTTCCATGAACCATGCATAGGGCGAGGACAGGGCGGGATCGACGGCACGTTTCCAGGCAAAAACAAAATCGCTGGCGGTTACCGGATCACCATTCGACCACTTCGCATCGTCGCGCAGGGTAAAGGTGTAAACGTCTTTAGAGTCGTTGGTGGTGTAACCGGTGGCAACACCGGGGACCAGATTGCCGTCTTCGTCCTGGTTCATCAGGCCTTCGAACAGGTCACGCACGATCTCGGCGCCGGAAACATCCTCAACAACTTGAGGATCGACCGAGCTGTGTTCGTCCAGAATACGATAGGTAAAGGTCTGGTCATCCGCCAACGCTTCGCCGGTAGTCGGATGGGTTCCGGCGGCAAATGCAGCACCGGTTATCATGGTCGAGGTCAATAGCCCCGCAAGAGATGTACGAATATACTTGTTCATGTTTTTCAACTCCCGTTTTTTATCAAGCAACCCACGCGCATCCCTTCAGGATGGCTGAGGGCCACCATGTTTGTCCGACCCAGAAAGAGACCGGGACTGGTTCGAATTTTGCTTTTTCAGATCGCAATGAACACCGCGTCGCAGTCTTTCGGTTTGCAGTCGGGAACGTGTTTGCAAAAGTCGCCTTTCACTGATGTCGAACGTGGCATTATTTCAAAAAAGGTTAAAGCCTTTGCCTTAAAATTGGGCAACCAGAGGTGGAATGTGAATGGAAACGGGGGTGCAGTGGAAATTTTATGTTGAAACTCGGAGGCTTCGTGACACTTTCGTGAAGGGTACCGATTTTCGTTTGGTTGTTTCCGTCGGGTCAAACAGCTGAGTGGTATCTGGATCAGGGCGAATCGCTACTGTTCCAGGCTGGCCTTCATTCCCGCATCAGGAAAGCAGGTCGGAGCCTGGCCGATCGATTCTTGCCAGCGTCCGATCGAGCGACGGGTTTTGAAACCCGGTAGGCCATCTGCTCCGCCCACGTCGTGTCCTTGTTGTTCCAGTGTGCGCTGCATGGCAGCGATATCGGATCGGTACATGGCGTCGATCTTGCCCCAGCGTCCTGTGAAATCGCCAACGCCATATTGAATGCGGTCTCCGACATGTCCAACGAACAAGGCATAAAGATCGCTTTTGTTGTATTCCTTGAGGACATAGAAGTTTGGTGTGACGACAAAGGCAGGGCCGTTCCGCCCCGCGGGCATCATCAAATACCCCTTTCCGGCCAGTTCATGTTTTGGAAACGGCTTGCCTGACACGCGCGCAATTCCCATTGCGGCCCAGTCCCGAATGGGTCTGCCTTGGTCAGGACCTTCCAGCGCGCAGGATATGGTGTCAGGAACAACGACTTCGAACCCCCAATCGCGCCCGGCCCTCCAGCTATGCTGCGCCAGATAGTTCCCGATAGAGGCAATTGTATCTTCGGCTGAGGTCCAAATGTCAGCTTTCCCGTCCGCGTTCCCGTCGGCCGCATAGGTCAGGAAATTGGAGGGCATGAATTGCGGTTGGCCCAAAGCGCCCGCCCAGCTGCTTTTCATTGTGCCCGGCGGTGCATCGCCCGCTTCGGCGATTTGCAGCGCCGCGATCAGCTCTTTGGTAAAATAGTCAGCGCGGGTACTCATGAACCCTTTGGTGCCCAGCACCTGGAAGGTGTTGTGTCGAATGGGAACTTGCCCATAGCCGCTCTCACGACCCCAGATGGCCAGAATGATGCGGGCGGGCACGCCTGTTTCGGCCTCGACGCGCGCCAAGGTTGCGGCGTGTCGCCGGGCCATCTGCCGCCCGACGGATGTCGCGCCCTGAACGGAGCCCGCGTTGAAGTATCGACCCGGGGAGCCAAATTCAGCCTGTTTTTGCCGTTTCGGGGTTTTGTTCGGTTGCCCCGGAGGCACCAGATCCGGCAATTTCCAGTTCAGCGTCACACCGTCAAAGGCCTGCTGCATCGTGCGCCTGGAAACACCCTTGGCTCTGGCCTTTGGCCAGATGGTTTCTTGCAGCCAAGCCTGGAATTGTTTTTCAACCGCAGCACGATCTTGTGCGGTTGCGCTTGTGGACAGGCACCAAAGACCCAGGACGAACATGATCCATCGCATCGCTTAAGGTCTGGCTTGGTCAAAGCCGCAAGTCAACAGCGGTTGTCCCGTGGTTTTGTCTGCTCCTATTCCCACCGTTGATCAGGGTCGGTGGCAGAGCACCGACCTATTTGGGAAAAAGCCTTGAGAAATTTCATTTGTCTGCTGATAGTTGGCGCGAGAGATTGCTTTAGGAGGACAATCAGGCGTGGCCCTATTCCGAATGTCACCAAAGGCGATGCAAGTTGTGATTGTCGCTGTGGCTCTCTCTGCTACGGCGCAAGCCGCTTGTGCAAGTGACAGTTTCATGGACCCACAAGGTCCGATTGCTGCAGTCCAAAAAGTGCATCTTTTCCGCGCAACTGTCCTGATCCTGTTGGCGGTTGTTCCGGTTCTTGTTTTGGTGCCGCTGATTGCCATTCGGTATCGGCGACGCAAAGAAGGCGGAGCCACATACCGGCCCAAGTGGGATTTCTCCGGTCCGTTGGAGTTCGTTATGTGGGGCGTGCCGGTCCTGATCGTTGCTCTGCTGTCCTTCTATCTGTGGAAAGCGACCCACCGATTGGATCCATATTCGGATCGCTTTGGCGAAATGCCTGCGCTGAACGTTCAGGTCGTCGGATTAGATTGGAAATGGCTGTTCATCTACCCCGATCTTGGCATCGCCAGCGTCGGAGAGCTTGGCATCCCCGTCAAACAGCAGGTCGCAATGACGCTGACGACCGATACTGTGATGCAGTCCTTCATGATCCCTGCTTTGGCAGGCCAGATTTACGCAATGCCCGGTATGACTACGGAATTGCTTGTCGTTTCGGATGTAGCTGCAACAATGCAGGGCGAGAACACCCAGTATAACGGGCGCGGGTTCACCAAACAGAAGTTCCAAACCGTTGCCATGTCCGTCGAGGAATTCAACGAATGGGTCGACAAGGTGCGCAGCAACGGCATTGCGCTGAATGACGAGACCTATCGCATTTTGGCCATGCGGACGGATCGGGACGAGGTGCAGGCCGCGTTGGGAACCGCGCAAATGCCAGATAACGCGTTGTATTTCACGCTGGAGGACAGCAACCTGTTTCATTCAATTGTGCATCGGTATCACGGCAACAATGCTCTGACCGCCGACCAGCAGCCAGGGACGGTAGAATTCGGGCGGGAGGCGCAGCAATGACCACCAATGGTTCTGGCTTCTTCGGCCGCTTGGATTGGGACGCGTTTCCGATCACAGGGCTTATTCAGAATCCCAACACAAATGAGATTGTCGCCAACACGGCTGCTGCGATAGTGATCGTCGGTGTCATCGTCGTCGTCGGATCATTAACTTGGTTTCGTCTTTGGGGACCATTGTGGCGCGATTGGTTGACCAGTGCGGATCACAAGAAGATCGGCATCATGTACATCGTCTTTGCAATCGTCATGCTGGCGCGCGGTGTGTTGGAAGGCGTGGTAATGCGTGCGCAGCAGGCGGCAGGGCCGGGCGACGGGTTTCTAGAGGCCGAGCATTTTGCCGAGCTCTTCAGTACTCACGGGACCATCATGATCTTCTTCGTCGCCGTACCATTTGTGTTCGGTCTTGCGAATTTCCTGATACCGCTGATGATCGGCGCTCGCGATGTGGCTTTCCCCGTGATGAACCAAATCAGCCTTGGGCTGACCGTCTCAGCCGGGATGATGCTGATGGTCTCGCTTGTGGTGGGCGAGTTTTCGACTGGCGGCTGGACAGCATACCCGCCGTACACTGGTGCGGCGTTCAACCCTGGTGTCGGTCCGGACTACTGGATCTGGGCCATTGTCGTTTCAGGCATCGGAACCACACTGACGGGCATCAATTTTGCGGTCACGATCTATAAGTTGCGCGCACCTGGCATGAAATTCATGCGGCTGCCGATGTATTGCTGGACAATCATCTGTAGCTCGATCCTGATTGTCTTTGCCATGCCGCCTCTGGGCGTTGCCGCACTGATGCTGGCAGCGGACCGGTATCTGGACTTTCATTTTTTCACCAACGACCTTGGCGGCAACATGATGAACTATGCCAATATGTTCTGGCTGTTTGGTCATCCCGAAGTCTATTTGCTGGTTCTGCCGGCCTACGGTATCTACTCTGAGGTCTTCGCAACATTCTCGGCCAAGCGCCTGTATGGCTACAACTCGCTGGTTATCGCCACCATGTCGATAGCGGTGTTGTCATTCACTGTCTGGCTGCACCACTTCTTCACCATGGGTCAAAGCGCGCTGATCAATGCCGTTTTTGGCATCGCGACAATGCTGATCGCTATCCCGACCGGCGTGAAGGTCTATGACTGGATGGCTACCCTGTTCCGCGGGCGCATCCGGTTTTCGGTGCCGATGCTCTACGGGTTATCTTTCTTGATGTTGTTTGTCATCGGCGGGCTTTCCGGTGTGATCCTCGCAAACCCAACAGTGGACTATCAGGTCCACAACACGCTGTTTCTTGTCGCCCACTTCCACAATGTCCTGTTGCCGGGTGTGCTGTTCGGACTGCTTGCCGGATACAACTATTGGTTCCCCAAAGCTTTCGGGTTCCGCCTGAACGAATTCTGGGGCCGCGTCTCGGTTGCGTTGTGGACCGTCGGGTTCATGCTGACATTCCTGCCGCTGTATTTCGTCGGCCTGATGGGAATGCCACGCAGGTCATTCAGTTGGGAGGACCCCAGCTTCCACCCGTACATGATTGTAGCCGTCGTCGGCGCGCTGATCATATTGGCGGCTTTGCTGTCGGTGGTCGTGCAACTGTGGGTCAGTATCCGTGATCGGGAAAAGGCACGCGTTCCGGTCGGTGATCCGTGGGATGCGCATACGTTGGAATGGTCTATCCCGGCCCCGCCGCCTTCCTACAATTTTGCCATCATCCCCCATGTGACCGATCGTGACGATTTTGCTGCCGCGAAAGAGCGCGGCAACGCGTACCCGTCGCCTGATGCCTATGAGGATATCTCGGTTCCGCTGAACACTGGCATAGGCTTCAGTCTCTGCGTGCTCAGCGGGGTTTGGATGTTTGCGCTGGTCTGGTGGATCTGGTGGCTGGCGGCGCTGGTGACAATCTTTATGCTCGCGACCTTTATCGCATGGACGTTCAAGGCCGAAACAGAACGGGTCATTCCGGCAGACGAGGTACGTAAGCAGCACGAAGCCTGGTTGGATCTGGTTCATAATTCTACGCCTGTTGACCGCAATCACGAAACAGCCCCGGAAAATCGCGGGTTGGCCCGCCCTGATCTGGAGGCCGTGACATGAAACGCGCGCCTACCCACAGCTATCCCGGCCTGAACCTTGGGCGGCGGCACGCTAGTGCCGACAAAGCTAGCGAAGTCGTCACCTTCGGGTTTTGGGTCTTTTTGATGAGCGATCTGGTCTATTTCGGGCTGATGTTCGCGATCTACATCACGATGATCGACGCACAGGCAGGCGGACCGGGGCCGCACGAATTGTTCGACCTGAAAAGCGTCTTTGCCCAGACGCTGATCCTTTTGACCAGCAGTCTTACCGTGGGTCTGGCGATGCTTGCGCTCAAATACAACCTTCCGCGGTGGCGGATCGTATTCTGGTTCTTCGTGACTCTGGTTCTTGGTCTCAGTTTTCTGGTTCTGGAGATCCGCGACTTCATGGCGATGGCGGAAAAGGGCGGTATCCCACAGCGAAGTGGGTTTTTGTCCGCATTCTATGGGTTGGTGCCCTTGCACGGTCTGCACGTCACGGCCGGGTGCATTTGGTTGATCGTGCTGGGTATTCAGCTACGAATTTTTGGCCTTACCGATTTGCTGATGTCTCGCGTGGTACGGCTGGCGCTGTTCTGGCACTTTCTGGACCTGATCTGGATTGGCATCATCACTGTCGTTTATTTCGGAGGGCTGACCTATGGATAAGCGCAGCGAAATGCATCGCCGCGAGCGTCGTCGCTATGTAATCGGTTATGGTGGGTCGTTATTGTTGACCTTTGCAGTATTTGGAATCGCTTACCGTTTCGGCATTGAGACAAAGGGCGTTTACCTTGCAATCAGCCTGCTCGGATTGGCTCAGCTGATCGTACAGCTGGTTTATTTCCTGCACATCGATCGACGTCGCAGCAGCCGCGAAGATCTGGACCTTATCCTGTTTTCCACGATGGTGCTGCTGATCATCATTCTTGGAACTGTTTGGATCATGGGTAATCTGGCGGTTCGGATGCACACGTTTCCAATGTGACGTTCGGCCAAGCCAAATGAAGGGGGCTGGTTCATGAAATCTCTTAAGGTCGTTGGCGCGGTGGTCATCTTGGGCGCAATTGCCATCGGGCTGCTGTTGTACTGGCGCCATCAGGAACGATACCCTTCGACCGATGACGCCTATGTGGGGGCGAACATCATCTACGTGGCGCCACAGGTCACCGGTCAGGTTGCCGAAGTGCTTGTGATTGAGAACCAGCCGGTCAAAACCGGGGACTTGCTGTTCACGATCGACGATACGCAATTCAAAGCTTCGGTCGATCAGGCCAAGGCCAACCTCGACAGCGCGGTGCAGCAGGCGCAGTCTTACAGTACACAGATCGCGGCTGCACAAGCGGTGGTCGACAGCACGCAGTCGGCCTACAATACGGCTCAGAGCAATCTGGAACGTGCTAAGGCGCTGTTTTCAGATGGTGATCTGGCGCAGGCGTCACTGGATCAAACCAGTTCGGAATTTGCGCGCGCCGCGGCGCAGCTTACCACAAGCCAATCCGCTCTATTGGCCTTGCAAAGCGGTCTAGCGGCAAAACAGGATGATATTTTGTCATCGCAAGCCCAAGTGGAAATTGCACAGGCCAATCAGAATTGGACCAAGATTTTCGCATCGGCAGATGGGTGGATCGCCAACCTGACCCTCAGGCCTGGATCGTCGGTTTCAGCTAACGCGCCGCAGTTTTCGATCGTTGAGTCCTCTGATTGGTGGGTGGACGCCAATTTCAAAGAGACATCACTGCCGCGCATTCGTCCGGGTCAGCAGGTCACGGTAAAGATCGACATGATGCCGGGCGTCACCCTGACGGGCAAAGTTGCGTCAATCGGGCGGGGGTCGGGGGATACATTCTCGCTTCTGCCATCCGAGAATGCCAGTGGCAATTGGGTTAAGGTCACGCGGCGCTTTCCGGTGCGGGTTGAACTTGATCCTACGGATGCCCCATTGCGGGTGGGTGGCAGTAGCAAGGTGACCGTGGATACCACACCGCAGGCCCAAAAATGACATCCCCGGCAGCAGGCCACATCAATCCGGTGATTGTGGTTGCTGTTGTCCTCAGCGCTATTCTTGAGGTGCTCGACAGTACAATCGTCAATGTCGCGCTGCCCCATATTCAGGCAGCGTTCGGCGCAACAACCGATCAGGCCACGTGGATACTGACCAGTTATATTGTGTCGGCCGTTGTGGTCATGCCACTGACGGGCTTTGTCGCCCGCCGTGTCGGCCGTCGACGTCTGATCCTGACCGCTGTGACCGGGTTCGCGACGATGTCGGTCATGTGTGGGCTGTCCTGGAGCCTTGAGACCATCGTCGCCTTTCGCTTGGCCCAAGGCATGTTCGGGGCGTTTCTGATCCCGTTGTCCCAATCCATTCTATTCGACGCCTATCCCCGTGAAAAACGTGGGCAGGCGATGGCGGTCTTCGGTTTGGGAGTCGTCGTCGCCCCGGTGTTGGGGCCCACAGTTGGGGCGATCCTGACCGAATACTTCTCGTGGCGGATGGTATTTTTCGTGAACCTGCCGGTAGCCGCGATGGCGTTGCTTTTGTTGGCCGGAGAGTTGCCGGATGACGAAACCGAAGAGGTTCGCATCGATTGGAAAGGCCTTGCTCTTCTGGCCATTGGCATAGGCTGCCTGCAATTTGTTCTGGATCAGGGAGAGACCAAGGACTGGCTGTCATCACGGGTCATTCAGGTTGCAGTCATCGCGTCGATTTTGGGCGCGCTTGGGTTCATCATTCATGTTCTGACCACCGAGAAACCGGTAGTCGATTTGCGGTTTTTCGCGGATCGCAATTTTGCGCTGTGTAATCTGGTTATCGCCGGATTTGCGATTTCCCTTTTTGGAGGTATCGCGATCCTGCCGACTTTCGTTCAGAATCTGCTGGACTATCCGGTCATCACATCCGGACATCTGTTTATACCGCGAGGCGTCGCCGCAGGGCTGTCGATGGTCTTGACCGGCGCAGTTCTGGTCACGCGTTTTGACCCGCGCGTTCTGGCTGGTTTGGGCATGTTTCTGACGGCCGTCAGCAATTTCATGATGGGCAGGCTCAACATGGATGCAGGTTTTTGGGAATTGGCATGGCCAGGAGCAGTAAGTGGTCTGGGGATGGGGCTGGTGTTTGTGTCAATGTCGATTCTGGCTTTCGAGAGCATCTCGAAGACCCGTCAGGACGAAGCATCCGGCCTGTTCAATGTGACCCGCCAGCTTGGGTCATCGGTTGGTATTTCTCTGGTGGGCACTTGGGTCGTTCGTGGGCTTCAGACAAACACAGCTGTTCTCAGCCAAAACGTGACGCCCTATAACCCGGCCGCGCAAGCCTACCTTGCGCCCTTGAACCTAACGCCCGATAGTGCAGAGGGGGCAGCCATTCTTGGGCAGGAAATCGCGCAGCAGGCTGAATTGATTTCGTATCTGACCGTGTTCAACAACCTTGGGCTTTTGGCATTAGCAACCATTCCGCTGCTACTCTTCTGTAAGGCACCGAAACCGGGAACGCAGGCGTCAGTGCCCGCACATTAACGCATCAGGAACAGGCCAAAAGCCAGGGACGCCCAGCACAGACCCAGGCTTAGCAGTATATTGCCCGCAGCCAACGCGATGGTTCTCTCACGCCTTAACTCCAACGATTGATAGGCGAAACTGGAAAAGGTTGTGAAGCCTCCGCAAAAGCCAAAGACAAGGCGTCTTTGTTCTTCGCCCATCTCATTTGATCCTCCGAGGTATCCGATCCACAAACCCAGCAGCAGGCTACCCAGAACGTTTACGATCAGGGTCGAAAACGGCAGGTCATGAACAATCCGCAGTGCGATCCAGTGGCGCAAAACGGCCCCTAAACCGCCGCCCAATCCGAACATCGCGTGCAGGAACAATTCGCTCATTCGGTCGCCCTTGGTGGAGAAAAGCGTCTTCCGATAGCCTCACCCAGAATGGCTGCTGCCAGTCCCGCGACGATTTCCAACGCGGCGGCTGAGGCTGCGATCCAGATGTTGGACAAGGCTAACCGCTCCAATTCCGCAACAAATGAGGAAAAGGTCGACAGGCCACCACAAAAGCCGACAGCACCAAGATGCAGAACATGGGCATGGACGCGGTTTCGCACCGAATAAAGCCACCCCAGTATGAAACAGGCCACGATATTGATGCCAAAGGTCTGCGTCAGAAAACCGGCACCCGGTATATTCACCGAGAACAACTCGCGCAGTAGCGACCCAACTGCGCCGCCAATGAACACGGCTCCGAACATCAATGCCGTGGTCCGAACATGCGTTCGTTTCTGTGTCACAGCCTGCCGTCCTGCCCCTATCCCGTTTCCTCGGGCATAATAGCTGGCGTTGCCCGGATCAACCGTGACCAATTTCCGGACTACATTTCACATCTTCGCCCGTTTGCGTGAAGGCGGGCACAATCGCTTGCAATCTAACAGCGATTTGCCCCACGTTTGGCGAACACCTCGGCTGCTACCGCAGGCCGGAAAGCACGCGACCCTGGGAGAGCACGAATGATTGTACGCAGACTCTATTACTTCATTGCATATGTGTGTCTGCCGCTGACCCTGTTGTGGGGTTTTTTCTGGCCGCCCGCCCATTGGTTGCTGGTGGTGCTCATTCCATATGCCGTGATCGGCCTTTACGACATGCTGACGACCAAAGACAACGTGCTGAACAACTATCCGGTCCTGGGGCATTTCCGGTATATGCTGGAGTTCGTCAGCCCGGAAATCCGGCAGTATTTTGTGGAAACCAACGAAAGCGGCCGCCCTTTCAATAGGATCGTACGATCACTTGTCTACTCGCGGGCCAAAGGACAGGTGGATACGCAGGCCTTTGGTACGCAATACGACGTCCTGTCAGTCGGATATCATCGTGCTAACCACTCGCTTGCGCCCAAGCATGTGGATGAAAGCGAAGAACGGATCATGCTGGGTGGCCCGCAATGCACGCAGCCATACAGTGCGTCGCGGCTGAACGTCTCCGCCATGAGCTTTGGGGCGCTCAGCGCCAATGCGATCCGGGCACTGAACGGCGGCGCCAAGGACGGCGGATTTGCGCATAACACGGGTGAGGGCGGCCTGTCCCCGCACCATCTGGCCGAGGGTGGCGACATCATTTGGCAGATCGGAACAGGCTATTTCGGCTGCCGCACGCCCGAGGGTGGTTTTGACAAGGACCTGTTTGCCGAAAAGGCAAAAAAGGACGTTGTCAAAGCGATTGAAATCAAGCTGTCGCAGGGGGCCAAACCTTCGCATGGCGGGGTGCTGCCTGCCGCAAAAGTGGATCAGGAGATTGCCGAAATTCGCGGCGTACCCGAACATCAGGACGTAATATCTCCGCCCATTCACTCGGCCTTCGAAGGTCCGACAGGGCTGATCCATTTTGTGCAACATCTGCGGGAAATGTCTGGCGGCAAACCTATCGGATTTAAGCTTTGTATTGGTAGACCGTCCGAGTTTATGGCGATTTGCAAGGCGATGCTGGAAACAGGAATCCTGCCGGACTTCATCACAATTGACGGTGCCGAAGGCGGTACCGGTGCTGCCCCGGTCGAATTCACCAACCGGTTGGGCATGCCGCTGAACGAGGCGCTGATTTTCGTCAACAACTGCCTGCGCGGTGTGGGTTTACGCGACAAGATCCGGATCATCTGCTCAGGCAAGGTAGCCACCGGCTACGATATGGTCGAAAAATTCGCGCTGGGGGCAGATATGTGCAACGCGGCGCGCGCGATGATGTTTGCCGTAGGATGCATTCAGGCGCTGCATTGCAATACGAACCGCTGCCCGTCCGGCGTGGCCACTCAGGACCCGATACGGGGCAGGGCGGTCAATGTTCCGCAAAAACGCCAGCGCGTACACCGCTTTCACGATGCGACATTGGAAAGTTTCCGCGAACTTTTGGGCGCTATGGGCAAAGACAAGGTGTCGGACCTTCACCCGGTAGATATCCGCCGCCGTACGGCAGACGAGCGGGAACGGTCTTATGCCGAACTCTATACCCTTATCGACGAGGGCGTTTTGTTGACAGACACAATACCGTCCGACTACGCGGCCGATTGGAAACTTGCCTCGGCGGACCGCTTTTAATTTTTTTGGTGATATGGCCAAGGATTGACGTTTTCGATCCGTCATACTCAGTGTGATGCGTATGAAAACATCGGATGAGGACTTGGCCAGGGCCGCTGCGGACGGGGACGCTGACGCGTTTGCGAATCTGTTGCAGCGCCATTACGACCGGGTCTTTCGTCTGGCTTTTCGCCTGACCGGAAGGGCTGATCAGGCTGAGGATCTCACACAGGATATCTGTGCGGCGCTGCCCACCAAAATTGCAGGCTTTCGGGCGCAGGCCAAGTTCACGACTTGGCTTTATCGCGTTGTCGTCAACGCGGCCGAGGACGCTCGGTGTCGCCAAGCAAGTCACAGTCGCGCTGCCGCAGGGTGGGGTGATGTGGAGCAATTGCGACGGGCAGAAGCGACCGAGACGGCCCAAGCAATGGATTGGTTGCAGCGCGCCATGCGGTCTCTGCCACCCGATTTGCAAGATACTCTGGCCCTGACATTAGAGGATGAAATGACACACGCCGAAGCTGCTGCAGTTCTGGGTGTGTCCGAAGGCACCGTGTCCTGGCGCATGTCCGACATTCGCAACCGTCTGCGCGCCCTACGACAAGAGGAATTGGCACAATGACCGATGATCTTGATGACTTCAAAGCCTTGATGGATGCTGCGACGCCGGCACCAGATGCCGAACGGCGGGCGCAAAACTTAAAACGGGCTCAGAAAAATTTTGCACACAGCCAAGGATCGCATGCTGCGATGCGTCCGACTGTTAAGCGAGGCCCAATGGCCCGCATGACAGAAGGAGCGAAATCCATGTTGAATGCTTTGTCCCATCGCGGCGCCCTAACCGCGACAACCGCAATTGCCGCTGTTGCGCTGATTATGTTCGTGCCGCAATCCCGCGACATCGTTGTGCAGCCACTATCGCGCAGCGAAAGCCCTGCGCCCGCACCCGAAGCAGATTCTGCCGCATTGGAAGAACCCGTCGTTGAGGCCCCGGTCGTTGTTGAAGAGTATGCCGCGCCCGTGCGATCCAAAGCGGCCGCCCCTCAGCAAGGCGTTTCGGGCTTGGTTGCTGAAAACACTGCGCGACTTGGCGTCACTTCGGGCGATGCCACTCATATGATGGTTGAACCAGAGGTGGGAATTCTGCCCCTCCCGGATACCGAGGTGTTTTCAAACGCTGAAGCCAATCCTCTGAAAGTCACCAGTGAAGAGCCTGTTTCCACCTTTTCAATTGACGTCGATACGGCCTCATATTCGATCGTCCGGTCCTCTCTTATGCGCGGTCAGCTTCCACCCAAGGATGCCGTCCGTGTCGAAGAGATGGTAAATTATTTTCCTTACTCCTACCCCGCACCAGAAGAGGACGCGCCGTTCCGGCCGACGATCACGGTAACGCCGACCCCTTGGAATGAGGGTACTCAGCTTGTGCATATCGGTATCCAAGGGGCATTGCCGCAGATTGAGAATCGACCACCGCTTAATCTGGTCTTTCTGATCGATACCTCGGGATCGATGCATGATGCCAACAAACTACCTCTGTTAAAACAATCGTTCCGTTTGATGCTGTCAGAGTTGCGAGATGAGGACCAGGTCTCGATCGTGACCTATGCAGGGAGTGCCGGACAGGTTTTGGAACCCACTGCGGCCGTGGAACGAGACAAAATCCTGGGCGCGCTCGACCAGTTGGAAGCAGGCGGTTCAACCGCAGGCCAGGCCGGGTTGCAACAGGCGTATCAGGTGGCCGAAAGCATGGATTCCGACGGTGAGGTTACACGCGTTATCCTGGCAACGGATGGGGATTTCAATGTCGGCTTGTCTGATCCTGATGCGCTGAAAGACTTCATAGCAAAAAAACGAGACAGCGGTACGTTTCTGAGTGTTTTGGGTTTTGGCCGGGGTAATCTGGACGATGCCACGATGCAGGCACTTGCCCAGAACGGAAACGGTCAGGCCGCGTATATCGACACGCTGAGCGAGGCCCAAAAAGTCCTTGTGGACCAGTTGACCGGCGCGTTGTTCCCAATCGCAAACGACGTCAAAATTCAGGTCGAGTTCAACCCGTCACAAATCGCCGAATATCGCCTGATCGGATACGAGACGCGCGCGTTGCGTCGGGAAGATTTCACCAATGACAAAGTGGACGCCGGCGATATCGGCGCAGGCCACTCGGTCACGGCGATTTACGAGGTCACGCCTGTTGGTTCAGACGCCATCCTGAACGACCCGTTGCGCTATGGTGCCCAAACGGTGCGCGATGGTTCGGAAGAGATCGGGTTTTTCAAACTGCGTTATAAAACGCCGGGGTCCGACCAGAGCCAGTTGATCGAACAGCCCATTGCTGCGACGCAGGGCGAGGCTACAGACGATGTCCGCTTTTCCTATGCTGTCGCCGGATTCGGGCAGTTATTGCGCGGTGCAGAGTATCTGGGGAACTGGTCCTACGACGATGCGATCGGATTGGCAAATGCGGCGCGTGGCGAAGATCCCTTTGGGTATAGGGCCGAAGCCGCCACGCTCATGCGGCTTGCGCAAACGTTGTCAAGGTAACAGCGGGCAATGGGGCGCTGCGTTGTGCAGCGCCCGTGTCCTGTCAATACGATCTTTGGTTGTTGGCCGCATGTGTATTGATCCGGCGCACGCTCCACTCTACGGCGTCGCGCATGGTCCTGCCCAAAGCATCGTCAAAGGCTTTCACAAGGTCAGGCGTCGCATCGCTAGCAGAGGCAACAACTTCCCGAAATGAACTGGACGCGATGATCTTGTCTTCGAATTCATCAATGATCTTAATGTTCATGCGCACTTCGACGCGAATGGTTTTTGTCCCCTCAACATCGCTGACGACGAACCCCTGAAATTCGCGCAGGTCCGGAACGATGACATAATCGGCGCGCAGACCCACGGTTGAGCGACCAACAGCGGCCACCTTGCCGCTGTTTTCATAGCTTTCGACCAACAGCGCCTGTACGATAAGCGGTGCACGGTCAACCCATCTGGCGCGCGGTAGATATTGCACCTGCAATGGGGTTGGCTGAACAGCGATCTGATCGGTATTGACCGCGGCCGTAGCCGTCGGTTCCTGTACAACGATTTGTTTTTGCACACGCGGCAACGAAGACGAAAAGGTGCTTTTCGGCGTCAAAAGATACAGGTCGTTTGGCTTGGAGGCCTGCCTCAGCGTACCCAACCCGGTGCATGCGCCCAGCGACACCAACGCCAGAACCAAAAGAAACAGCCTGATCATTGGCGAAACTCCGAAGCTTGGGTTCCCAGTAAGAAGCGTGCCGGGTCACGTTCGACCTTGTCCACCAGCCGATCCAGGCTGATTACCAATCGTTGCGACTCTTCTACGAAACGTGTGAATTGCGGCAGGCCGACGCGGAGGAAGTCGGACAATTGCCGTCGGTTGTCCTGAACGATGCCGTCGATGGTGCCCAGCAACTCGGATGCAGATTGCGATGCGCTGAGAATATCGGTTGAAATTTCGTCCAGTTTGCTTGTGACGTTGGATACCGTTGTGGCGACCTGATTGGCGGCATTGCGGATATCGTCCATAACTGCGCCGACGTCTTTGTTGATGACTTCATTGGCCGAGTCAAAAGCGCGTTCCGCAGAAGCCAATGTGGTGTTTGCTGTATCCATCGCTGCCGTGATCGACCCCAGTGTTTTGTTTGCATTCACAAAGGTCTCGGTCGCGGTCGCCAAGGCAACGCTGCCTTCGTCGGACAGGCCGGTCAGGCGTTCTGCCAATGTTGAGGCTCGATCGATAAATGGTTTCACGTCGTCCTGTATTATGCGATCGGCCGATTCAATTGTTGTCTTGGCGCTGTTCAGTGTTTCCGTTGCGGACTCGGATGCAGTTTTTACGCTTTTGAGTGTGTCTGTCCCTGTCGTCAGGGTGGTTTCGGCTGTGTCGGCCAATTTATCAAGCCGCGTCGTAAAGTTGCCCAGTTGCTTGGCAGCGCCGCCAAGGTCGGTGGACAAGCTTTCAAAATCTGTCAGCGTTTTGTCCAGCCTACCGGATGCAGAAGCCAGGTTGTCCAATATTTCGCTGACGGATTGGCGGTTCTTGTCGTCAACGACCGAATTCAGACTCTCAAGCAGGGTAACCGCCTCATCCAGAACTTTCGGGGCGCCTTCGAACAAGGATTGAATCGCGCTGCGCTTGCTTTTGATAACGCTGTTTTCGGGTAAGGGTTTGTCACCGCTTTTGCCACCCGTCAGCTCAACATAACTGACGCCTGTAACACCCAGAGATTGTAGCTGCGCGATGGTATCTTCGGTGACGGGTATGTCGGCATCAACTTCAATCTTCACGCGCACTTTTGACGGATCGTCCTCGTCAAGATTCAACGAGATCACCTGACCAACGGGCAAGCCATTGAAACTTACGCCACCGGCGGAGGAGAGGCCCGATACGTTTTCGAACAGAACGTCATAATATGCGTATTGGCGCGACACCTCGAATTTCGCGAGCCATAGGAAAAACCCGAAGGCACCAAGGATGCCCGCGATTGTGAACGCGCCGATCAGGATATAGTTTGCCCGGGTTTCCATAGCCTTTACCTGTCCTGCCCCTTCTCTTGCGCCGCGCGGGCCCGGGGGCCGGTGAAATACTCTTGAACCCAAGGATGGTCGACTTTGGTCATTTCTTCAATCGGACCTTCAACCAGAACCCGTTTTTCTGCGAGCACTGCGACCCTATCGCAAATGGCATAAAGACTATCGAGGTCATGCGTGACCATAAAGACCGTCAAGCCTAATGCATGCTGCAATTCGCCGATCAACTCGTCATACGCAGCCGCGCCGATTGGGTCGAGACCCGCGGTTGGCTCGTCCAGAAACACAATTTCCGGGTCCAACGCCAAGGCGCGGGCAAGGGCGGCGCGTTTGCGCATCCCGCCGGACAATTCGGAAGGCAGTTTACCGCAACTGAGCTGTGGCAATCCGACAAGGCTGATCTTCAGGTTACCAAGCGCGCACATCAGGCTTTCGCTCAACCCCGTATGTTCGCGCAGTGGGGCCATCACGTTCTGCAAAACCGTCAGCGACGAAAACAGCGCCCCGTCCTGAAAGGCAACACCCCAGCGGCGCTCGATCCGGCGGCGTTCCTGCTCTGGGCCGTTCAATACGTCGACACCCAGCACTTCGATGCTGCCCGCCGCGGGTCTGTTCAAGCCCACAATCGTGCGCAGCAGAACCGATTTGCCAGTTCCTGATCCGCCGACAATGCCCAAAACTTCACCACGCCACACATCCAGATTTAGGTTCTGATGTACAACTTGCGGACCGAACTGGTTTGTAAGATTGCGAACGCGGATAACCGCTTCGCGTTGAGCGTCGGATTTAGAAGTTTGTTCCAGCGTCGTACCGTCCAACTCAGACCTCCATCACCGAAAAGAAGATCGAGAACAAAGCATCCAAAGCGATCACCAGAAAGATGGATTGCACAACCGAAGCCGTGGTTCGTTGCCCGACGGATTGGGCAGACCCCTTGACCTGCATGGCCTGCCAACAAGCAATTACGCCGATGACCAAAGCAAAGAAGGGGGCCTTGATCATGCCAATGGCGAATTGCCAAATACCGGTGTTCTCTTTCAGGCGTGTGACGAACATGCCCGGGCTAACACCCAGGTCAATCCAACTCATCAATCCGCCGCCGATAAGGGCGGCAAGGTCGGCGATGAAACCAAGGATCGGCAGCATGATCAACAGGGCAACAACACGCGGGATCACCAACACCTCGATTGGGTCCAAACCCAACGTGCGCATTGCGTCGATCTCTTCCTGAACCTTCATCGAGCCAATCGAGGCGGTAAAAGCCGATCCTGAACGCCCCGCAACGATTATCGCTGTCAGCAAAATGCCGAGCTCACGCAAAACTGAGATCGAAATCAATTCGACCACGAAAATCTCGGCGCCGAACTGCTTTAGCTGGGTTGCGCCCTGAAAGGCCAGTACGACGCCGATCAGGAACCCCATAAGGGCAACGATCGGGATGGCCTTGAGTCCGGTCTCTTCCATTTGCGAGACCAAGGCCGCTTTGCGCAGACGGCGCGGCATTAGAATTGTACGGACAAGGCGATGCAGCGTCAGACCCAGGAAGCCCAGCAGGGATAGCATGTCTTTTCCGGCCTGGGCGGTGCGTTTCCCGACACTTGCGACCCAGTCGGTAAAACTGCGCTTTTCAGTTGCCACACCGGGGTCGTCGGGAATGTTTTCCGCCACGGTCTCTAAAAGAGCGGAATGGGCGGGCTTTAACCCTTCATAATGTACGATCGCGCCACTTGCCTTTGCGCGCCGTGCAACATCGGCAATCAGCCATGCGCCACCGGTATCCAGTGCTCCGACCTTCGAAAGATCGACTGTTAGTTCGTCTCTGTCAGCGCTAAACTCTTCAAACGCTTTTTCGACCGTGTCCAGGGATTGAGTCACCAAATCACCCGAAACCCGCAGGTAAACGCCGTTGGCGTCACGGTCCGACTGTATCACTGGCTGCGTCATGAGCGTATGTGATGGCAAAGGACATTGACCTGCAACGGATTTTTGCGAACTGTGTTGTATTTATTGGCGCTCAATAGCGTCTAAGTGACATCTCCAGACACGAAGGTCGTGGTTGTGGTTGGTTTTGCGCTCAACTGGGCCGACCGGCGCAAGATCATTTCAAATAAATCTGTTGCTTCTGTTGCATGGGCGCGCCGGGCGAAAATCCGATGGGTCGTGACTCAGGTGTTGCGGGGTTCTGCGAACCAAGACAGAGTTCGCTCTGGCGCCACTGACGTGGAATCAGGGAGAGCGAAATGCGGCACGCTAAGAATGTTTTGTTCATCATCATAGATCAGTTGCGCGCCGACTGTCTGAACGGCGCTTTAGCGGCCCATGTCGATCTGCCAAACCTGCGTGCATTCATGGACGAGGCGGTGACGTTTGACCGGCATTTTTCGGTGACCAACCCCTGTGGTCCATCGCGTGTGTCAATCCTGACCGGGCAATATGCGATGAACCACCGATCGGTTCGCAATGGAACCCCGTTGCGGCATGACACCCCGAACATCGCGACCGAAATGCGCAAAGCCGGCTATCTGCCCATGCTGTTTGGATACACGGATACATCCGCCGACCCTAGGGTACATGACCACAACGATCCGATCCTGAAATCCTATGAACACCCAATGGCTGGGTTTCATGAGGTCCTCGAAATGCGGTTGGAGGAATCCTATCCTTGGCGCGGACATCTGATGCAAAAGGGCTATGCGTTCGAGGATTACTGGGATGTTCACAAGCCGGTCGCGCCGGATGGGGGTGAACCCCGGTTGAATGACCCGGCGATGTACCGGGCTGAAGACAGCGATACAGCCTTTCTGACGGACGTGTTCTTGAGCAGCATGGCGCCTTATGTTGGTCAAGACTGGTTTGCCCATCTGACCTATATTCGACCACACCCGCCATTGGTCGCCCCGGCACCCTACAACGATATGTATGACCCAGCGACCCTGCCTCGGCCCGCAGGGTTCTCTGATCCGATGGATGAACGGGCGATGCATCCGTTTATTGGCCCGACAATTGACAATACGTCCGCCGGTGACTTTGTTTTGGGCTTTGAAGGGGTTGAGCCGACGCTTGAAAACATCCAAACGCTGCGCGCGGTTTATCTGGGTCTCGCAACCGAGGTTGACCATCACATCGGGCGTGTCGTCCAATTCCTGAAGGATAGTGGCCAATACGACAACACGATGGTTGTCATTACTGCGGACCACGGAGAGATGCTGGGCGACCGACACAGCTGGGGCAAGATGGCGGTCTTTGACGCCGCCTATAAAACGCCATTGATGATTAGGGACCCCAACAATCAATCGCATGCCGGGTCGGTGATCTCGGTACCGACGGAATCCATCGACATTACGCCGACTATTTTGGATTGGATCGGCCAGCCGATCCCAAATTCCATGGACGGTCGATCGTTGCTGCCGCTGATGCAAGGGCAAATCCCTGACGATTGGCGCAGCTATTCCTTCAGCGAGTTGGATTTTGCCGAACCAGAGCAACCTACGATCTGGCAGCAGGTTTTGGGTACGGGTAATAGCGATTCATGTCTGGGCATCCTGAGGGATGAGCGTTTCACTCTGGTCGAGTTCGCTGCAGACCTTCTGCCCATGCTGTTTGATCACCAGGATGGTGGAGAATTGCGGAACAAGGCGAATGATCCCGAATATTTGTCGGTCTTGATGCGCCTATCCAGACAAATGTTGCGCCATCGGATGCAAAATATGGATCATACACTGTCTCTGGATTCCATTACGGCGGATGGTCCCAAGACCAAATCCAGGTATTGATCGCAAAATATGTGCGACCCGTTTTTCCAACCTGTCGCGCTCTTGCCCTCTACACCTGTAACAGATCCAGTGTTACGCATGTGTCGCGGGGAGGATGGATTTGGAAATAACCGAGCAACAGATAAAGTCCATGACGACGGCTGGTCTGAATCTGATCGGCCAGGCCCTGTCAATTTATGACAGCCAGCTTCGGCTGGTGGTCAGCAATCGACCGTTTCAGACGATGTTTGATCTGCCGGACCATCTTGTACAGCCCGGCGCCTTGTTCAGCGACACAATCCGGCACCTCGCATCCAGTGGCGAATACGGCGATGTCGATGATGTCGAAGCGGCTGTCGATCTGCGCGTCAATCAGGCGCTGACATTCGAACCTCATTACATCGAACGCATTCGGGCCAATGGTCAGGTTATTTCGGTTGAAGGTGCCCCCTTGCCCAAAGGCGGATGGGTGGCGGTCTATACAGACATCACCAATACGAAACAGGCTGAGGCGCTGTTGCGCGCCCGTTCCGAGGAGCTTTCTGGTCAGTTGTTCGACCGGGCTGAAGAGCTGTCAGCAGCGAACAGAAAACTGGCGGCCACAAACTCGGCTTTGGAAGAAGCCAAACGCCAATTGACCGAGATCGAAGCGCGCACCCGTATGACGACCGAGATGATGCCGGCCCATATTGCACATCTGGACGCCAAAGGCTGCTACGATTACTCCAACCGGCGGCTAAACTCGGTCATGCCAGGTCGCCCGTCCGAGATTTTGGGTATGCATATTTCTAAGGCTTTGGGCTCTGCCGCTTTTACACGGGTCCAGGCGCATCTGCAAAAGGCCTATGCCGGAGAAACCTCTGTTTTCGAATTTACCGAGGATCAGGATTCCAGGCGCATTCGCGTATCCTTCACACCTGATGGCGAAGGTGGTGTTTACATCATGTCCGTCGACATCACTGAGGAAACGCAAGCGCGCGTCGCGCTGCAACAAACCCGTCGCCGCGCGATGGCCGCACAAATGACCAGCGGGTTGGCGCATGATTTCTCGAACCTTTTGACCATTATTCTGGGCATGCAGTCCAGGCTGGAAAAGATGGATTTGCCGGAAGATGCTCGTGAGCTGATTGACGCTACCAAGCAGACAGCGCGCAGGGGTGGGCAACTGTTGAATCGCATCGCCGATATGACGGGTAACCGGACACCTCAACCCAAAGCGACGGACATGCGCGGATTGCTTGAGGATTTGCGCATTCTGGCCTCTCCATCCCTGCCGCGCGGGGTCGGCTTGTCGGTGGTTAATACGTTGCCGGACAAAGCTCTGATGCTGGATCCCGGGATGGTTCAGGACGCCTTGCTGAACCTGGTTTTGAACGCGCGGGATGCTTGTGGAGAATCCGGCCAGATCACAATCAGCGCCCATACCATTGGTGAGATATGGACCGAAATCGCAGTGTCAGACACTGGCCCCGGGTTTTCGAAAGATGCATTGGAAAAGGCGTTGAACCCGTTTTTCACAACCAAAGGCGACAAAGGGTCGGGTCTTGGTCTGCCGATGGTCTACGACACCGTCAAGCTGGCCGGCGGCGACCTGAGTTTGCGCAATACTCCGTCAGGTGCATCGGTCATTTTGCGACTGCCGTACCGAGCAGCCCTGCCAGTACAGGAAGGGTTGGTTCTGTTGGTCGAAGACAGCGACGATCTGCGCAGTCAGTTCCGCGATATGTTGGTCGACATCGGGTTTGCAGTGATTGAGGCGACGTCTTGTGACGAAGCCATCACCCTGGCAAAAGATGTCAAAGACATTGCTTTGGTGCTGTCCGATATTCGCCTTGAAGGGCAGGAGACGGGTTTGGATCTTTTAGCAAAACTGGAGCCCGCGTTGCCCCGTATCCTTATGACATCCTTGCCTTATTCCGATCCGTTGTATCGCGAGGCGCTGAAACGCGCGCCGGTGCTGCGGAAACCCTTCACCCGGGCGCAACTGTCTGCCCTGATCCGTGACGAGGCTGCCTGATGACCCAACCGCTGGTAACCATTGTCGATGATGAGCCCGAGATACGGCGCATTCTGACCGACGCGCTTGAAGAAGCAGGGTTTCGCACCCAGAGCTTTGCGCGCGCGCGGGAATTCGAAGCGTCGCTCAAACGGGTTACGCCGGACGTATGTCTGGTTGATTTGTCCCTGCCGGATACAGATGGGTTGGCACTGGTCCATCGGCTGGCATTGGAGCAGGGGGCTTCGGTCATCATCATTTCTGGTCGTGCGCAGGTACAGGATCGCGTCACCGGTCTGGAACTGGGGGCGGATGACTATATTACCAAGCCGTTCGACCCGGCCGAAGTTGTGGCACGCATTCGGGCGCGGTTGCGATCCCCCAAGGCGCAGACCGCACAATCTGACGTGGCACGTTTCAACGGCTGGACGGCCTACTTTGATCGCTACATCCTAGAAGACGGATCCGGTGCCGAAACTCCGTTCAGCCATGCAGAGGGCGAAGTTCTGAAGCTGTTTCTGGAAAGTCCCAAGCGATTGATCAGCCGCACTCAGATGCAAGATGCTCTGGGTGGTGCTGCCGGCGACAGTTTTGATCGTGCGATGGATGTCAGAATTTCCAGGTTGCGGACCAAACTGGGCGAAGACCCCAAAAACCCTCGCCTGATCAAAACTATCTATGGTGCCGGATATATTTTTTTGGGCGATGTTGAATGGTAAGCACTGGTCAAAACGACGACTTGCCGCACAAAAAGACAGGGCGCTGTTCCGGTCGTGTCGCGGTTTTTTGACTGAGGTAGAGGTAAACGCATGCCTTGGTGCTTGTTGATGTTAATCAATCGCGAGCAGGTTTCTGAGTGATTTCCTTGAAAGGCTGCCACTTCCCCACGGGATTGGATGAAAGCTATCTGCGAGTTCGCGGTAGGTGGGTGCAAATTTATTGAGGCGTCAACATAGCATGAAAAAGTCAGTTCACACCCGGACTCCCTCTGTTTCTGCGGCTTGCTCAATTGGCAAGGAGCAGCGCCACTTGAGCGGTTCAAATTGAAAGTTAGTGCACGGTTGGCTTTGACCTCTCCCGGTTTCCGGTCAGGTATTCATGCGGCCTTTCGGGTTTCGGTTAGTTGGGCCACGATTACGTTCAGCGTCAAGTTTCCGAGCGAAGAATATGACCTGTTTTCATAATAGTCGTGCCTCCAGTTGTTGATCTGGGTTTGCGCGCCATCCATCGGCAATAGCCATGTCGCGTCCTCGTCTGACTAGGCGGGCAAAACGCCTGCCTATTCCTCACGTCCCGCTACGATCAATCCCCTGGACCGCAGAAGTTCGGTCAATGGTCCGTCTTCCAGACCAACATCCAGAATCTCGTAGTTTTCCAGTGCCGGAGCATCGGCATTACCCATCCGGCCGAGAGTCAGGGCCCGAGTGCGGGTTTCAAGCCAGATATCACCCTAGGCCAGCGCAACGCTCCAGCCTGACCGATCACGCGCCAAATCCGATAATTGCGTTCGGAGGGGTTCATAACAACTTCATTATTCAAGACATCGCAAGGGCGCGCTGGTTACGCGTAGTATCATCTCTTCTACTTCACGCAGGCTCGAATTGAAGCAAAAAAGAGAGCCACACCGTGTGAGTGTTGTCCTAACGAGGCAATCGATAGCGCAAGTAGCAGACTAACGAAAAATTCATCGAAGTCATCAATGCACAATTGCCAACATGTGCAACTAAACGACGGTCAGCGTGACGGCACCGACCGAGTTGCCCTGCTGATTTCTTAGAGTGAATCTCCGTCGTGAATTGTGTCAGAAAGGGTTTTTTGCGTGCAAAACACTTCCGATAAATTTTTAGTAATGATTTGAGACTCAATGTTGCATTTTGGCAATGAGCGCGGAGTAACTCCAACAGAGCGAATTTAATTCGAATTATCGCCTTAATCTTGTGTTTATTTTATTCCGATATGTGATGGGGAAATTCGAATTGTAGGTTGCCGTTCTGCGCGAACGCGGTTTGCCCCCATGTGTTGTGACTAAGTCGTATGTGGGGTGCAAGGGTGTCCAAGAAGTCAAGTTTGCTGCTGGCTGTTTCTTTTTATACTTTAATTTCAACACCTTTATTCGCAGCGCCCACGGCAGACTCGAAAGTAGGCGACACGGTGGCCAACCCGGTGACAGGTATGGATACCACTGTCAGCGCACTGATTGTCGACCCGGCCTCGACGCCCACAGCCGGAACAACAGCATTTGTAGAGACAGCAGATGGATACGTTTTCCTAGTCAAAGATGCCGGGGACACAATCTACAATTCCGACAATCCTCCGCTAGCATTCGAAATTGTATCCATTTCAGGAACAACGGCTCAAATTAGCAATTCCGGAGCATCCGGTACGGCCGGTTTGTCCACTCAATTGACGCTGTCGCAGTACAATAGCAATTTCAACAGCTCTGGGACTCCAGGTGCGGTGACACCACCTGAAGATGTGTCGGGACCGAACGGCGTGAACCAAGTTGTCTATGGTCAGGATGGGAGCAATGGCCGTGACGGCGCGTTGGTTGTACCGCCTAGCTCAGGCGGCAATGGCGCAACTGGTCCGACGCAAACAAAGACCCTTAGCAGTGATGTCAACGCCACCAGCAACATAGGGTGGCAGATCGGTAGCGTCGGCGGCGATGGTGGCAACGGTGGTGATTCCTACCTGAGCTTCTGGGACGGACGCGATGGCGGCGATGGCGGCAAGGGCGGCACCGTCAACGCGACACAGTCCAGCAGCAGCACAATCCAAACCTCGGGCAGTGGCAATTATGGCATTTTCGCATTCAGTCGAAGTGGCGAGGCTGGGAATGGCGGCAGCGGGTTCGCCGCCCCCGGCGGTGGTACTGGCGGGCATTCAGCGGATGGCGGCAACGTGACCGTCACGCAAAGAGGTGAGATTTCGACGTCCGGAGATTCCGCAGATGGTATCTATGCACTGAGCGTTTCGAACAATGGTGGAAATGGCGGCTCGCAGTGGGGCCTGGTAGGATCTTCAGGTGACGGCGGCTATGGCGGCAACGGCGGTGCTGTGACAGTCAATACCACATCAACCGGCAGCATTCTGACAACCGGCGACTATGCGAACGGGATTTATGCACAGTCGATTGGGGGTTCGGGTGGGTCCGCAGGGACCAGCGGCAACCTATTGGTGTCCTTGATCGGCGGTGCCGACAACGGCGGTAACGGCGGGACGGTCACGGTTTCCCATGCTGGCGCCATTGAGACACAGGGAGACTTTTCGCGCGGGATTGTGGCGCAGTCCATTGGCGGCGGCGGTGGGTCTGGCGGAACAGGTGGTGGCCTGGTTTCGCTGTCTCTGGGCGGGGTCGGATCGAATGGTGGCAGCGGCAGCGCCGTTAGCGTGACGGTTCAGGGCAGCGGCAGCATTCTGACCTCAGGCAAAGGTGCCGATGGGGTCATGGCGCAATCTATTGGCGGCAGTGGTGGCACGGGTGCGAACTCATACGGGTTGGTCGCAATCGGTGGCACCGGGTCAAGAGGAGGCACAGGAGCTGCAGTAAGCGTCAGTAACTACGGACAAATCCAGACCGGGGGCGACGGCGCGCGCGGAATCATCGCTCAGTCGATTGGCGGCGGTGGCGGCGACGGTGGCTCGTCCGCAGGAATGGTATCCGTTGGCGGAAACGGCAGCGGCGGTGGCGCTGGATCAACTGTGACCATCGTCAATGACGGGATCATTACCACGACCGGAGACGATGCGATGGGCATTCTGGCCCAGTCCATCGGCGGTGGTGGCGGCAATGGCGGTTCTTCCGGAGCGGTCGGCGCATTCGTGGGCGTTGCCATCGGCGGCGATGGCGGGTCCGGAGGCAAGGGCGGCGACGTGAACGTCACATTGTCGAACACCGACAGCAGTCAGCCATCTGCAATTCAAACCTCAGGCGATCGCTCCACTGGTGTGTTCGCACAATCCGTCGGCGGCGGTGGCGGCAATGGCGGCGGCGCTGTTTCAGTAGCGGTCGGTGCCTTTGGAGCGGCTTCGGTCTCGGTTGGTGGCTCGGCCGGCAGTGGCGGCGACGGCGGCGATGTGTCAATCAGCGGCAGCGGGTCTGCATCTGTGCAGACCGGTGGCGACGATGCAATTGGCGTCATGCTGCAATCCGTTGGCGGCGGAGGCGGCAATGGTGGATATGCGGTTTCTGTTGCAGTGTCTGGCGGCCCGGTTTCGGGCTCTTTGGCAGTTGGTGTCGGCGGCGATGGTAGCACGGGTGGCAAAGGCGGCACGGTCACGGTCGGCCAGTTTGACGGCAGTGGCTCTCCGACGGCTGCGGGGTTTGAAGGCACCGTTGTCACAACCGGCAACCGCTCGACCGGTATGCTGTTTCAATCCGTTGGCGGCGGTGGTGGTAATGGCGGCTTGGCTGTGGCGGCAACCGGTGGTGCCTCGGCGCTGTTTTCCGGCAATGTCTCTGTTGGTATCGGCGGTGAGGCTGGCAGTGGCGGCGACGGCGGCGATGTGCAGGTCTATACCAAGGCTGACATCACAACGACGGGAACCAGTTCGAGTGCTTTGATCGCACAGTCCGTTGGCGGCGGCGGCGGCAATGGCGGTGGCAGTATTGCAGCCGGTGTCAGCGCAAGCGGCGTGGCGGCAATTGGGATCAACGTGGGTGTTGGCGGAGATGGCGGCGGTGCCGGGATCGGCGGCGACGTCACCCTGATTGCAGGCGGGACAAACATCGAAACCAGGGGAGCATTTTCCAGCGGTGTTGTCGCACAGTCCGTGGGTGGCGGCGGCGGCAATGGCGGCTACAGCGTCGGCGCGAGCGCCGATATTGGCGGGGCGGCTGCTGGGTCTGTCAGTGTGGGCCTTGGCGGCAAAGCCGGCGGTGGCGGTGACGGCGGCGCAGTAACCGCACAGGTTGACGCAAACGTCACAACGCGGGGCGATGACTCTGGTGCTGTTGTAGTTCAGTCCATCGGCGGCGGTGGCGGCAATGGCGGCTTCAGTGTCGCCGCGGGTCTGGCCGCAGGCGGAGCCGGTGCAGGAACCGTTGGTGTCGGGCTTGGCGGCGAAGGCGGCAGCGGCGGTATCGGCGGCAGCGTGACCGGTGTTCTTGTCAACGGTGATGTCCGCACCGAAGGTCTGCGCTCGACAGGTGTTGTGATCCAGTCCATCGGCGGTGGCGGTGGTAACGGCGGTTTCAACGTGACGGCCGGTGTGGCCGCTGGCGGTGCAGGCGCTGGTTCGATTGGTGTCGGACTTGGCGGCGGCGGTGCAACAGGTGGCAATGGCGGCATTGTTGAAGGACAGGTCGTGGGCAACGTGACCACGCTTTCCGACAATTCCAGCGGTGTCGTATTCCAATCTATCGGCGGCGGTGGCGGCAATGGCGGTTTCAACGTAACCGCCGGGGTAGCCGGTGCAGGCGCTGGTGGCGGCGCGGTTACGGTTGGCTTGGGCGGCGACGCGTCCGGCGGTGGGATCGGTCGTTCAGTGACTGGTCGGGTTACCGGAACTGTCAGCACGACTGGTGCGGATTCGACAGCGGTTCTGGCGCAATCCGTCGGCGGCGGCGGCGGTAATGGAGGCTTTAATGTCAGCGCCTCACTCGCGGGCGCGGGTGTGGGCAGCGGTGCCGTTTCAGTTGGGCTGGGCGGCAGCGGCGGCACAGGTGCAACTGGTGGCACGGTAAATCTGACAACCACGGATGCAATCGTAACGGCTGGGGACAGGTCGTCCGGCGTAGTCGCTCAGTCCATTGGCGGCGGCGGCGGCAATGGCGGCTTCAACGTCTCGGGCACAGGCGCAGGCGCCGGTGTCGGGTCCGGTGCAGTTAGCGTGGGGCTTGGCGGCGACGGAGCTGGAGGCGGCGATGGCGGCGCGGTCACTCTGACCTCCGGCGGGACAATCCTGACTCAGGGCGACTCGGCGACGGCGTTTCTGGCCCAATCCATCGGCGGCGGCGGCGGCAATGGCGGGTTCAACGTCAGTGCTTCGGTCCAGGGATCTGGCGTTGGCGGGGGCGGAGTTTCGGTTGGCCTTGGCGGCGATGGTGCTGGCGGGGGAGATGGCAACACCGTCATCGCAACTTCGAACAATTCGGTCGAAACCCGTGGTGATCAGTCCTCGGGCGTAGTGGCGCAATCCATCGGCGGCGGCGGCGGCAATGGCGGGTTCAATGTTTCTCCGGTTCTGTCAGGTGCAGGAACTGGTAGCGGAGCCGTCAGCGTCGGGCTCGGCGGGTCAGGCGACACTGGCGGCAATGGCGGCAACGTGACACTGACGTCGAACGGTACCATTCTGACCGACGGCTTTGCCTCTGGCGGTTTTGTGGCGCAGTCCCTTGGCGGTGGCGGCGGTAACGGCGGCTTTAACGTCTCGCCAACCCTGTCAGGTGCAGGCGTCGGAGCGGGTTCAGTTTCGGTTGGGCTAGGAGGTTCAGGCGGCGGCGGCGGCGACGGCAGCCTGGTAACCGCGAGCACAACGGCCAACTTAGTGACCAAGGGAGATGCTTCAGTTGGTATTCTGGCACAGTCCGTTGGTGGCGGCGGCGGCAATGGTGGCTTTAACATTTCACCTGCCTTGGCAGGTGCGGGCACCGGGTCAGGCGCGATCAGTGTCGGACTGGGCGGGTCTGGCGGTAGCGGCGGCACCGGCGGTGTCGTTGGTCTGACCGTTGCGAACAGTGTGCAAACCGAAGGCGCGCAATCGAGCGCGGTTGTTGCCCAATCCATCGGCGGCGGCGGCGGTAACGGCGGCTTCAATGTCTCGGCTTCAGTTGGCGGCGCGGGCACAGGTTCTGGCGCAGCAGCCGTTGGGCTAGGTGGTCGGGGAACCGGCGGCGGCGATGCCTCAGCGGTAACCGCAAACGTGACCGGGAACCTTGTGACGTTGGGCGAAACCTCGACCGGTTTGCTGGCGCAGTCCGTCGGCGGCGGAGGTGGTAATGGCGGAATGAACATCTCAGTCGCGGTTGCCGCGGCAGGTACGGGATCGGGTGGCGCATCCGTTGGTCTGGGCGGCGCATCTGGAACGGGCGGCGACGGAGGAACGGCTGAGGCCTCTTTGAACGGCAACGTTTCGACGCAAGGGGACGAGTCCGGCGGTTTCATAGTTCAAAGCCTTGGCGGCGGTGGCGGCAACGGCGGCATGAACGTCTCTGCCACAGTCACGGTTGCCGGAACCGGCAGTGGTGGTGCGTCTGTCGGACTTGGCGGCAGCGGGGGTAGTGGCGGTGATGCCAATACGGCCGACGGCACGGTTGTGGGTGATGTCACAACGGCCGGCGACAATTCGGGCGGTGTTTTGGTCCAGTCCGCCGCGGGCGGCGGTGGTAACGGAGGGCTGAATGTCTCTGCGGCCGTGAATATTTCGGGCACCGGCGGCGGTGCTATTGGCGTTGGCATCGGTGGATCCGGCGGTGACGGCGGTAATGCAAGTGCGGCCACTGGTTCGGTTACCGGCGACGTTACCACCAGCGGTGAAAACGCAACCGGCGTTCTGGTTCAGTCTGTTGGCGGAGGCGGTGGCAATGGCGGCGTCAACATCTCGGGTGCGCTCAGCATTGCGCGCACTGGGTCCGGTGCTGCAGGAATCGGAGTGGGCGGCTTTGGCGGTAGCGGCGGTACCAGTGGGGCCGTCGACAATACGTTCTCGGGCAATGTCAGCACTTCGGGCACACGCTCGGCTGGTATTATTGCCCAAAGCCTCGGCGGCGGCGGCGGCAACGGTGCCACGAATATTTCCGGCGCGATTTCGGTGGCCAGCAACTATTCAGGTGGTCTCGGGATTGGTGTTGGTGGCTTTGGAGGTGACGGCGGAAATGCAGACAATGTCACGCAACAAGTCACCGGCAGTGTTGTAACAACAGGAGACGACTCGGTCGGGATTCTGACACAAAGCCTTGGCGGCGGCGGCGGCAATGGTGGCACCAACATTTCAGCCGCGTTGTCCCTGTCTCGGTCGGCCAATGCGGCCGTAGGTATCGGCGTAGGCGGCTTTGGTGGCGGTGGCGCGAATGCCGGTGCCCTGGTTCAGTCGACTGTTACGGGCGGTGTTGGCACCGTCGGCGATCGCAGCACAGGTATTCTGACACAGAGCCTTGGTGGCGGTGGCGGCAATGGCGGCACGAATATCTCGGCCTCGTTGGGCATTAGTCAGGAAAATGGCGGCTCGGTCAGTCTGGGCGTGGGTGGCTTCGGGGGCGGGGCCGGTAACGCCGGTGACGTGATCAGCACCCTGCGGTCCAGCACAGATAGCAGCGGCACAACCTCGGTGGTCACAATAGGGGCGGACAGCATCGGTGTCATGGCGCAATCCGTTGGCGGCGGCGGCGGCAATGGCGGCCTCAACGTCTCGGGTGCTGTCAACCTGACAGGCAAATCCGGCGCGGCGGTTGCTTTGGGGCTTGGTGGCTTTGGCGGCGGTGGCGGCGATGCCGGGGCGGTAACACTGGATGTGGAAAGTGATGTAGTCACGGCTGGCGACGGGTCACATGGCGTATTTGCGCAGAGCCTCGGTGGTGGTGGCGGCACAGGCGGCGTGAATATTTCGGGCTCTCTGGCGCTGACAAAGCCCTCGGGGTCGGACACAATCTTTTCGGTCGCGGCTGGTGTTGGCGGCTTTGGCGGATCGGGTGGCGATGCCAGCAATGTTGATCTGGACTACACCGGCAATGTTCAGGCCGTTCCGATGGTCAGGCAACCCGACGGCACATTTGCCGTCGACCAAAGCAAAGGCGCCAGCGGTATTATCGCGCAATCGCTGGGCGGTGGCGGTGGCAATGGCGGCACCAATGTCTCCGGCGGTATCGCGATCAGCGGCAAGCCAGGTGCGGGCCAAACGGACAGCAGCAAGTCCTATGCGGTGGTCGTGGGCGTCGGTGGGTTCGGCGGCGGCGGCGGTGATGCCGGGAATGTCGATGTGAATATCGGCGCAGGCAGCACGATCAGGGCGCACGGAACCGGCCAATCCGGTCTGTTGGCCCAATCCCTTGGCGGCGGTGGCGGCAATGGCGGCCTGAATGTGTCGGGTGGTATCGTATCCGACAGCTCGTTGATTGTTGGTGTTGGGGGTTTCGCCGGTGACGGCGGCAAGGCAGGAGACGTCACGGTCACGTCGCAGGCTGACATCACAGTCACAACCAACCCGGACGATATCTCTATTCCCGATACGACAACATTTGAAGACAAGCTGCGCGATTTCCTCGGCGACACGATTGTCGACGACACCGAAGAGCTGGCCTCGTCCTTCGGGCTCGAACGTTTGTTCATCGATATGGGTGTCTTCAACGAAGAAAAACCGGATACGGATGGCTCAGCTGGTTTGATGGCACAGTCCATTGGCGGCGGGGGTGGTAACGGCGGTCTGAACGTTTCGGGCGGTATTGCGCTGAGCAAAGATGGCAAGATCCCTTCGGTTACCTTTGGCGTCGGCGGCTTTGGCGGCGACGGCAATGTTTCGGGTGATGTGACCGTGGGCCATACCGGCACCGTTTCGGTGGCAGGTAACTGGAAGCACGGTGTTTTGGCGCAGTCCATCGCCGGCGGTGGTGGTAACGGCGCGTTGAACGTGACCGGGCAGCTGAATTATGGCGACTCTAACAACTCCGACGGTAAAACCGATCTGAGCATTGTGGGCGGTCTGGGTGGCCACGGTGGTACCGGTGCTGACGCTGGTGGTGTTTCAGTTACGCAATCTGGAAATATTTCGACAAATGGCTATCACGCGCGCGGTATCTTTGCCCAAAGCATAGGCGGCGGCGGCGGCACCGGTGGGATTAATGCGACCTTCGTCGGCACGAAAGACAGCTCGCCAATTGCTATGGGTATCGGCGGCTTTGGCGGTGGCGGCGGCGATGCAGGCGATGTCACGGTTGCGCGTGGATCCGCGGCTGCGGCTGCGGGTACCATCACGACTGACGGTGCCGGTTCGCACGGGATCGAAGCCTCAAGCATTGGCGGCGGCGGCGGTGATGCCGGTATCAACGCGGTTGTGGGCATCAGTAAAACCACCGGAAGCAAGAGCAATGGCGGAACCGGCGATTCAACTGACCGGAAAACGCCCACCAACACGGGCGTCGATGACTCGGTAATTGCCAACTACAACGCCGTTCTCGATGAGTTGGAGGGCAAGGTGAACCCTGCCGACTCCTCCGGCAATAAAACCGGCGTGTCGGCTGTTATCGCCATAGGCGGTGATGCTGGAACGGCCGGGGACGGCGGCACCGTGGATATCGATCACTATGGTGACATCGTTACGCTGCAGGACGGCAGCCACGGGGTCTTTGGTCAATCCATTGGTGGAGGCGGCGGCAACGCGGCTTTGAACCTTGGTATGACGTACGAACTGGCCTCAGACGCGACCAACAAGGGCTTTGGCCTGGCTGTCGGTGGCGGTACGGGTGAGGGCGGTATCGGCGGTTCGGTCGATGTTCGCAATACCGGGGACATCACGACCAGCGGCGCGGACTCTCATGGCCTTTTTGCCCAATCCGTTGGCGGCGGCGGCGGCAATGCGGGCTACAACTCTGCCTCGACATCTGTAGATGGCGGCAACGTGAATATTCAAATCGGTCGGACCGGTGGTACCGGCGGAAGCGGTGGCGATGTCTATGCAAGCTCGAATGGCATCGTCCGCACTGCTGGTAACCGTTCATACGGCTTCTTCGCCCAGTCCATCGGTAACGGCGGCGGCAATTCGTCCTCGACATCAGTCAGCATAGGTACGCCCAAGATCGGCGACAGCAAGGGCAACAAAGCCAGCTTGTCAGTCGGGCTTGAAGGAGGCACTGGTGGCGAAGCGGGCGAGGTGACGACAGTTGTCGCCGGAACAGTCGTTACTGAGGGGACGGATGCTCACGCCGTGTTTGCCCAGTCCGTTGGTGGTGGCGGTGGCAATGGTGGCAAGGCCAGCAATTCAGCCGGTAAGGGTACGTCTGTTGCGCTTTCCATTGGCGGCACAGGAGGCACAGGTGGTGTAGGCGGCAAAGTCGACGTGTCCAACACCGCGCGAATTGCGACTTTCGGTGATCGTTCCGTCGGTTTGATGGCGCAATCTATCGGTGGCGCGGGTGGCACCGGCGGCATGGTTCAGGCGGGTCAATCGAACCTCGACACCATCAAAGCCGTGGTCAATCCGTCGACGGTCGGCACGACAATTTCGGTTAACATCGGCGGCACAGGCGGCGACGGCATGACTTCGGACACCGTGACCGTAGTCAGCGATGGGATCATCACGACCGAGGGCACGATGGCTCATGGCATCTTCGCTCAATCCGTTGGCGGTGGTGGCGGTATGGGTGGTTTGGTTGAAAACCGCATCATCAGCTTGCGCAAAGACATCGGGAACACAGCGACGCTGTCCATTGGTGGCACTGGCGGAACCGGAGCAGTGTCTGCAGCGGTTTCCGTCACAAATCGGGACCTAATCCAGACGACGGGCGACAAGTCCATTGGCATCTACGCGCAGTCCGTCGGCGGCGGGGGTGGCGATGCGCAACAGGTGCGCAACATCATTCTGGGCCGGTCCTCGGACGGAGCAACGACAAATGCCATTCTGATTGGTGGCACGGGTGGTACTGGCGGGTCTGGCAGCACCGTAACTGTCGTCAATGAAGCTGATGCCACTATCCGCACCACCGGTAAGGAGAGCCATGGCATCCTTGCGCAGTCCGTCGGTGGCGGCGGCGGCAATGGTGGCTCTACGATCTCGGTCGACGGGCGCTATGGCGGGGCTGAGGCCAGCACGCGGCGGGCACTACAATTCGGTCTTGGCGGATCGGGTGGTACTGGGGGCACGGGCGGCAACGTCTTGGTGACCAACGCAGGGACGATCGTGACAACTGGTGAAGCCGCGCATGGTATCTTCGCCCAATCCATCGGTGGTGGTGGTGGCAATGGTGGAAGTTCGATCACTGGGACGCTGCGACTGAAGACGGGCGGCAGCAGTTCTCCGACCGCGCAGTTGAATATTGGCGGTTCCGGAGGCAGCGGCAACATCGCCGGCAACGTGGACGTAACAAACAGTGGTGACATCCGGGTTGATGGCGCGGGTGCATACGGCATCATGGCGCAATCCGTTGGCGGCGGTGGCGGCAATGGCGGGTTGGCTGTTGCGATGGATGTAAATGACCTCAAGAACACCTTGACGGGCAAATCTTATTCGAAGATCGCCATCGGCGGATCGGGCGGGGACGGCTCAGATGGCGGAGACGTCACAGTCAACCATACAGGCGCGATTGTCGTGAATGCAGAAAACGGGTTTGGCATCTTTGCGCAATCTGTTGGAGGCGGCGGCGGAAATGCCGGATATTCGGTGTCATCCCCTCTTGTCTCGGCGCTGGACTACACGGTTTCGCAATTGCTTGGTGCGCGTGAGGGTGCCACTGGGTCCGTTGGAACCGTTACCGTCAATTCGACCGGGGACATTCTTGTGAATGGGACAGGTAGCGAGGCTATTTTCGCTCAGTCCGTGAATGGCGGTGGTGGTAATTCCGAAACATCAGTCGATTTCACCACCGAAACTGCCAGCGCTGGAGGAACCGGCACTTCCTATATCAGCGACATCTCTTTGGGTGGCGATGAAGTTTCAGACATGGCTGGCAGTCAGGTCGCGCAATCACATACAGGCAATATCGCGACGACAAGCGACCGCTCGACCGGCTTGATGCTGCAGAGCGTTGGCGGTGGTGGTGGTATATCAGCGAACAACGTCAATGTTCAGGACGGTGACGGTATCGACATCACCGCACGTCTGGGTGCGATTAACACGGATGACGCCAGTGGCGGCGACGTGACCGGCAGCCGGACCGGAGATGTGGGCACAGACGGCGCATTTTCCTCGGCGGGTGCAGCGCAGTCTATCGGAGGCGGCGGTGGTAAGCTTGTGCTGAACAGCGCTGGCACCGCGAATACAAACAAAGCTGCTTCGGTGATCCTGGGTTCCGACCCAAGTTTCCGCAATGACGGCGGTGATATCGACCTCTCTCTGGCCGGAGACATTACCACTACGGGTGATCGGTCATTTGGTCAGAGTGTTCAAAGCATTGGTGCGGGTGGCGGTGAGGTCGTTGTTGCTGGACTAGGACGTTTGGATGTAACTTTGGGTGCACAAGACGATTCAACCGGTGACGGCGGAACTGTTGGTCTTACCAATATCGGGGGCATCACCACCAGCGGCTCTGGGTCGCATGGTTTCGTAATCCAAAGCATAGGCGGCGGCGGCGGTCTGGTCTCTACAGATTTGGATGCAAGCCAAATCACAGTGAATCTCTCGCCTGCTAATGGTGGTGACGGTGGCGACATTACGTTCACCCAAAACGGTAATATCGTCACCACCGGTGAAAACGCGATTGGTGTTGTGGCGCAGTCACTGGGTGGTGGTGGTGGCATGGTGGATGCGGCTTTCCGTGGATCTGCGGGTGGTGCTGGGGCCGGTGGCACCATCGACATGGCGCTGAATGGCAATATCCTGTCCGTGGGCGAAGGCGGCATCGGCGTTCTGGCCCAATCCGAAGGGCGCGACGGAGCGGGTGCAATCACGCTTGGCTTCGATGGCGTCGTCATGGGCGGGACCGGGCAAGCAGACGCAATTGCATCAATCGTTGTGGACGGCGGCGCGAACAACGCGCTGACTTTGTCCAAGGACACAGTGCTTCTCGCCGGGAATAACCAGTTGGTGAACGGCGGAAACGGCAATGAACAGATTTCGTTGGCGGGTAAGGCACTGGGCAATCTGGACCTTGGCGCGGGTACCAACGGTCTGACCGTCGAGGAACAGGGCGCCTTTTATGCGCTGGACACGATCAATCTGGGCGCTTCTGGGTTGATGCAAGTGAATGGCGACTTTGTTTTGGGGGCGAACTGGGGTCTGAATACGGACATGACGCCGACTGTTAAGTCGGGTGACTTTGTCTTTACCGGTAACGTCAGCCAAACCACGAACCTGACGGGAAGCCTAGCCTTTGGTGCGACGGCATCCTCGACCTTCGACGTATATTTCCTCACCACGGGTGCATCGGGTGGCAATAGCGATCTGGTTAATGTCAGCGGTGACGCCACAATGGGCGGCACACTGACACCACGGCTCAATACGCTTCAACGGGCGTTACCTCTAGTCATCGTCAACCCGAATGGGACAGCTGCGGATGCGGGTACAACGATTCAGGACACAGTAGTGTTGGATTACTCGATTGGCTTGAACGGCTCGACATCGGACGGCAGTTCGATTGATCTGGTGATAACTCCGGACTATTCGACCGCGAACATGAACGCGAACGAGGCGGCCGTTGGTGACTACATCAACCAGGTGCTGAATGGGCAGGGCTCCGCTGCGCAAGGTGAGTTGTTCGCCCTGATCGGGAACATGACCTCCGAAGCTGATGTCATCGCGGCAATCGGTGCATTCACTGTGGCCGACTACGCTGCGGATGCAGTTGATGCCTACTACGGCACCCGGGTATTCGCAAACGCACTGCATAACTGCGAGCGGTTTACCGATTACCAAGCCGGAGACGATCCACGCAATTGTGTCTGGTTCTCCGGAGGAAGGTCTTTCTACGACCGCGAGCAGACTGGTATCTACGATGAGTTGGACATCAACAATACCAACCTGTCTGCCGGTGTCCGTTTGCCGGTTGGGGATGAGCTCTATGCCGGTTTCGCGTTGGGTTACGACCAAATAAGCCTGCGGAATGGTTCGCAGTACAATGCGACCGGTGACCGGTTCAATCTGGGTGCTTCGCTGACCAAATACACCGGCCCGTGGGAGTTCGCGGCCATGCTGTCAGCCGGCTGGTCAGACTATGACTCCGACCGGTCCGGTGGGATCAGTGGTGTGCTGCCCAACGGAAACGTGGTTAACACCGTTGGCGTCAGTTCGATCAAGCACAAGATGAACCAGCAGAACCTGCGGTTGAGTTTTGCCTATGATCACAGATTTGCCGGTGGCAGTTCTTATCTGCGACCCGAGATCGCTGTTGACGCCACCCGTCTGGCGACAGAAAGCAACGGTGATGCAACTCTTTCGGGGATCGTCCTGCAGGATGATAGCGAGATGATCTACTCCCTGACCCCATCGCTTGAGATCGGGACAGAACAGATTCTCAGCGCCTCTCAAAAGCTACGCGTAAGCTTCCGCGCCGGCGCCATCATCTCGTCGAACGACACAGTATCAGTAAGCGCCGGTTTTGCAGGTGCAAGCGCGGCTGATGGTGGGTTTGCGAATACCAGCTTTATCGGAGACGCCCATGGGCTGGTTTCGGCGCGATTGGGGCTGTATGCGTTGGATGACAGCAGCTTTATCAATCTGAGCCTGGACCATATGTTCGGGGACTCAACCAAGGCTCTCCAGGTTGGTCTGGGCCTTGGGGTACAATTTTGAGCAATGAGGGACGGCAGTATGAAAATTTGGCTTGGCGCGCTAGGAATCTCACTGGGTTTGACACACCCTCTTGCCGCGCAAGAGAAAGGCACACTCCCGTGGTCGGTAAATTGTGGAAATCCGGGCAACGGAACCGAACTGGTCTGTGAAATGTCCCAGAGTATTGTTTTGACCGAAAACAACCAGAGGCTTACCTCCGTTGCGTTCGTGAAGCCTGCGAGGAAAGATGAGACCGAAGCCGTGCTGACCTTGCCGTTTGGTCTTCTGTTTTCCGAGGGGGTGATCGCAAAGGTCGATGACGTCGAAGTCGCCCGTCTGCAGTTTCTGACCTGCGAGGCTCAAGGCTGCTTTGCTCGTTCCGCTGTCTCAACAGAGTGGATGTCTGCGATGCGGGCGGGTAAGCAATTTACGATCGAAAGTAAAAACACAGCAAGAGATCCAATCTCCTTTGGTTTCGATCTGACGGGATTCAGCAAGGTATCAGATATTCTGCCGTAACGACTGTTTTTTGCATAAAGGCATCTGTTTGGTGCTGGTCATCGAAATCGGACCCTTGATCGTGCCGGGCATGGAACATTAATCGAACGAAGGCCGCCATAATCGTACCGGGAGCAGCCATACCCCACAAACGCCATTCCAAATCAAGGTCAAGGGCAAGAGATCTGGAAGGAAAAGTTTCTGTACCAAACTTGACCGGACAGACACTGCCGGAAAAACAGCCAACGGTCAGATCACATAGGAACCACTACAATTGAAGTTGCTAACATAGTTCTAAAACGCCAGTTACCCTAGCAATTCAACAACCGGATTTCGGGTGTTGGCCGAGATTGCGGGATAGGTGTGCCCTCCAAGAAGCCGACTTTGTTCACTCAAAAAACTCGCGGTACAATCGCTGATCCTGCGTTTCACACAGCGCTTGATTATTCACGCAGGGCGCGATCTTTGATCTTGATTACGGGTTGCAAAAGGTAGTCTAGAACCGTTTTCTTGCCTGATAAGATATCCACTTCCGCAATCATCCCCGGGATGATCTCGACGGCTACGCCGCTTGCGTCCAAAATAGCGTGACGTGTCTGGATTTCGATGACAAAGACCTCTTCATCATTGCGTTCAGGCCTTGTCACCGTGTTCGCGCCTATGCGGGTGATCTCACCGTCCAGCGCGCCGTAACGCGCAAAATCATAGGCCGTAATTTTCACCTTAACCGGCTGGCCTGCGTGTAGAAACGCGATATCTTCGGGGCGAACATAGGCCTCGACCAGAAGCCTGTCGTCCAATGGAACAATCTCGATCAGTTCTTCACCGCTGCGTGCCAAACTGCCAATCGTTGTCCGGTGAACGCGATTTATGATTCCACGCACGGGTGATCTGATCTGTGCGCGATCCGCGCGGTCTTGCAAGGCCGGTAAGGACGGCCGAAGTGCCGCGAGTTCGGCTGTCGAGACCGCAAGGTCGGTGAGCGCTGCGCTCCGGAACCTGCTATGTGCGGCTTGAATACGATCGTCGATTTCTTCCAGTCCGGTTTTCAACCTGTTGGTTACTGCAATTGCACGGACCTTGCGACCCTCCCATTCAGCGGAACTGCGGCGCAGCGACAAAAGCGTTGTCGCAGGCTCCATCCGTTTTTCTACCAAGGGGGTAATGATGGCGCGTTCTTCGGCCAGAATCCCAAGCGTCTCTTCGGCTGTCACCTGGTCTACCAGCCCTTCCTCATATTCGCGCTGGCGCAGCTCACGCTGTCGCTCCAGAATGGCAATTTCAGCGGCCAGTTCCGCCTGACGGCCCTGATACAAAGCAGTTTCGGATTTGACCACTTCTGGCGCGCCTTCAATGAGCTTTTTTGAGAAAGTAAGCTGGGTGCCGTCAATCTCTGCCTGCAATCGTTGGGCACGAGCCGTCAATCCAAATGCGCGCTGTTGTTCCTGGCTCAACTGACTGTCGATCTGCGTTGTGTCGAACTCCATTAACAGCGTTCCCTTGTCGACAACCAGCCCTTCCGCGACGTGCAAGTATTGTAATACTCCGGGTTCTGTTGCCTCAATCAGCTGCACGTCCGCCGACGGCACAATCCGGCCATCCACGCGGGTCACGTCGTCGAGTTCCGTCATGTAGGCCCAAAGCCCGGCGGAGACGAGGCAGGCAAGGATAACAAGCAACAGGAGAGATCCCCCCAACGGAGATTTCCCCCGCATTTCTCTTGCCATCATGGCAAGGTCAGGATGCCGCGACATTCAGATGCCTCCCTGTTGCGCGCGCGCGCTGGGTCAGCATGCTTTTTGGACCGTCTGCGCCGACCCGGCCGCGTTCGACCACAATGACCCTGTCGACCAGATCAAGCAGGCTGGTCCGATGTGTGACGATAACCATTGTGGTGTCTTTGGTTTCTTGTTTCAGACGCTTGATAACCTCGGCTTCGGTCTTCACATCCATTGCACTGGTCGGTTCATCCAACAACAACACTGGTGGGCGTCCAATCAGCGCGCGGGCCAGCGCGATGGCTTGACGCTGGCCGCCCGATATTCCTTCGCCACGTTCTGCCAGTTGTTGGTCATAGCCGTTGGGGCAATGCGCGATAAAATCTTCAACCCCGGCCACGTGGCCCGCTCTGATCAAATCTTGATCCATGGGCCGGATCGCACCGCTGGCAATGTTTTCGCGAATTGAGCCGGAAAAAAGCCAAACGTCCTGCAAAACTGAACCGACATTGCGACGTAAGTCGCCGGGGTCAATCTGACGGATATCGACCCCATCCAGCATTACCGAACCGGTCTTCGGCTCGAATAAACCGAGCATCAAACGCGCGATGGTGCTTTTCCCGGATCCGATCGCGCCCAGAATGGCAACTTTTTCACCCGGTTCTATGTCGAATGAGACACCTGAAAGGGCATCATCGGCTTGTTCAGGATAGGCAAAATGCACATCTTTGAAAGAAATGCGGCCTTTTGCATGTGGTCGACTGATCCAGTTGCGTCCTTCCGGCCGCTCATTTTCCGCCTGCATCAAAGCGTTCAGATTGCGATACGCGCTGCGCGCCTGGTTCACACGTGTGAGTGTCTGGGCAAGCTGCCCCAGTGGCGCCAGCGCGCGTCCAGTCAGCATTACAGACGCAATTAACGCACCCATACTTGCCTGCCCTTCAGTGATCAGGAACACGCCGAAGAAAACAATCAGGACCTGCGCCGCCTGTTGCGTGAATCCTGTCAGGTTCAATGCGAATTGGGTAACTGTCCGGCTGCGGATTCCATGAGAGGACTGCCGCTCGATAGCATCTTCCCATCGCGCCCGCATTTGTTTTGCCGCTGCGGTTGTTTTGATGGTTTCAAGACCGGAAACGGTCTCGACCAGTACGGATTGTTTTGACTGACCGTCCGCAAAACTTTTTTCGGCCAAACGCGATAACATTGGTTGCACTGCCAGGCCCGCAATCAAAACAATCGGAACGGCAAGGGCAGGTATCAGCGCCAGAGGTCCACCAACGAGGTGAATGACCAGTAAAAAGAGGGCGATGAAGGGCAGGTCCACGAGTGCGACCAGAGTTGCCGATGTAAAAAACTCGCGCAGAGTTTCAAATTCGCGGATCGTGCTGGCCATAGCACCGGTCGATCCGGTCCGCGATTTCATTTTGATGTTCAAAACCTGGTCAAAAACGCGCCGCCCCATAAACATGTCTGCCTTTTGCCCGGCCCGATCAATAAAGCCAGCGCGCAAGAGTTTGAGGGCGAAATCGAAAGAAAGGGCAAGACCAACCCCTGCGGTCAGTGCGATAAGGGATTCCGTCGCCTCATTCGGAAGAACCCTGTCATAGACGACCATGATGAAAACGGATGTGGAAAGACCCAAAAAATTCGCTACCGCTGCGGCAAGCACCACTTGCGCATAGGACCAGCGGTTTGCCAACATGGCCGACCAAAACCAATGCCCGGATGCGGTCCTGTTTCGACCTGGTGTTTCCTCATTGTGGCTGCGCCGAAACAAAAGTGCGTAGCCGGTGTAGCTTTTCCCTAAAACTGTTTCTTCAACCTCACCGATGCCTTCACCCATCTCAGGGTCGAAAATCAGAAAACGGCCGCTCTTGGTACGCCCGTGAAATACAACTGCTTTATTGTCGTCCAACAGAAAAATTGCTGGGACCAGTGTGTCATCGAAATCCGCAAGTCTTCGCGACCCAAATCCCGCCTGCAACCCGGCATGGCGGGCAACCTCAATTGCATCTCGCTGGCTCAAATGACCTGTTGTGCCGGATTGCGCAGCGTGAAGTGCCCCGACCGTGATTGAGCGACCAAGATGCGAGGCGACGTGCCGCAGGCAAATTTCCAACGGAGAAAGCTCTTGTTTAGGTGCCAAAGGGTTCAACGCGGCCATGAATCTTCACCTGTGTTTGCAATTGAAATACCGAGATAATCCAGAATGTCCCCGGTCAGGCTGAGGGCGGCGTAGTTTGTGAGGAAGAAGCTTTGTTCCGCCAAAATCAGCCTTTGCTGCGCGTTCACATAGTCTCGCTGTGCATCCAGTATCTCGACCAAGCTGCGTCGGCCGATAGTGAATTGGGCCCGCGCAGCTTCCACGCTTTCGGCGTTGGCCTGGGCAGCTAAACGAGCCGCTTGCAGGCGAACCGCTCCCGCGTCCTGATCTGACCGGATGAACTCTAACTCGCGGCGGATTTCTCGAATTAACGTCTCACGGGCGAATTCGGCCTCTTTCACCTGAGCTTGGGCAGCAGCTATGGCAGCCTTACGTTGACCGGTGCTGTCCAGTTCATAGTTTACGGACAGGTCGACACCGAAATTTGCATCATTGCTGTCATCGCGATCTGCAAATGCCGCGATTTCTACACCTGGCTGTCGCCGCGCAATGGCTGCAGTTTGCTCGGCCTTTGCAGCGATCAAAGCGGCATTCGCACGCCGTACTTGTGGGCTGTCCAAAACGATTTGCGAATCCGTTCTGGCCAATTTGGGCGCAGCGACCGGAGCGGTAAGTGCCCCCGGTGGGCGTCCGAAGACTTCCTGGTACTGTGCCTCCGCCCTGTCTGTCCGAGCCTCTGCATCGGCAAGCTGCGTTCGCGCGTCTGCCATGCGCGAGCGTGCGGTCAAAACGTCTGCATTTGAGCCCACGCCCTGCGTGCTGCGTTCGGTGATCTGGCGCACGATCTTGGCGTGCACCTCAACATTCTGGGCTGAGATTTCCAGGATCTTGCGTCGATCAAGGACCACAACATACGCTTCGATTGCGGCAAGGGCCAGCGCCGCAGCGGTTTGCAGTTGACCGCCCCGGCTTTCGAGGACGCGAGCCTGAGCCGCAGCCAGTTCGCCCGACGCAGCGCCTCCGTCATAGACGAGTTGCGAAACGCGCAGATACGGGGTGAAGTCTGCAATATCGGAATTCACACGCTGTGATCGCGCATTGATTCCCATTGATACGCGAGGAAGAAAAGCACCCTTGGCCGCATTTTCGTCAGCGCCTGCGATTTCCAGTCGTGTCGCGCTTTGTGCGAGGTTTGGGTTGGTTTCGACAGCCGCCCGCACCCGTTGACCAAACTCGCTTTGCGTCAGACGTGGAAGGGGGGGCTGCGCGCCAACCCCGACAGAACCTGCTGACAGAGAAACCTCTACGCCCGTAAGGTCGGGTGGAGGTGCGCAGGCCGCCATCAAAGGAATACACAAACAGGCAAGATACTTTAGGCCAGAGTTGCAGGAGATCAGAGGCATTTTCACACCTCACCAGCCATGAAAAATTCGTCATTTTGCGCGTGTGCCATGGCGGTGAGGAAACGCGAAATGTCTGAATTTTCGGTATATTGGCTTTGAAGTTTGGGCTTCGTCAGCTGCTCTTGCGCCTGCAACAACCAAGAAATGTGCGAAAGTGATACTTGATGGGCGTGCAGCAATTGAATTGCACCGACATCGAACAATGCGAGTTTCTCTGCCTGCGAAAGAGCCTTCAAGCGTCGGGCATCCAGGACCAGAAACCCTGCCGGCAGCGCGACGTTATCGTAGCTTGCCATTTGTTCGAAAAGACCCATCCCTTGAATGACGTTACACACGGACCTTATGTCCTTGGCCGAGGCCTCTCGTGCTTGGAAAAATCTTAGGACGTTTGAAAGTTCAGCGGTCAACTCACCAGCATCGGTAAAGAACGGTTCGTCCTTCGGAGCATCGGTGACCAGACCAGAAGATTCATCGACCAGAAGTTGCGGATCACAACCCGTTTTACTCGGTAAACCCGCTTGAAATGGCGGGCACCGCAACCCAGACGGGATGTAGGCGGCCAACCATCGGCCATCGTCGGACACAAAAGGGGTTGGCGCGTCGGGGTTCAATGACAATAGTGCTATAGGTTCAATTTCCCCCCCGGTTTCGCGAAACATTACCGGATACGTGGCCGCGACGAGCAGAATTTCTGTCTCGACAATTGAGCAAGCCTGCTGGGTTTCCGCAAAGTGGTAAGATGAAAAACGCTTCCAGTATTTGTCACCGTGCCGCTCATATGTGACTGGAAACAGGCCGTTCTCTGCCATGTTTGATCCTTTGAGTATGGAGTGGCTGCCGGTCGAAAAACGGCAGTCCATGTTTTGATCAAGCCGTTGCTCCGGTCGGGTCGGCGATCAGGATATTGTCCGCGCTCAATCCGCTCAGATCGTCTAACCCCGAAAATTGCGCCATGGTTTCAACGGTGGCTGCAGTCGGGGAGGAATAGTCGACCCTGACCAGAACGCTATCGTCTCCATCTGTCGCGAGTACGTAGATCTCGTCACCCGCCTGAAGTCCCGTCAAACTTTCGACTGCAGTTTCAATTGTATTGGTCGACAGGTCGGCCAGAACTGTGGTTAAGCCGATGACGCCCGTGTTGGCACCAACCGCGCCGCCTACTTTTAATGTCTCAATGCCCGTGCCATCGCCGCGCAAGGTAGAGTGATCGAGGCCATTGAACATCAACGCATCTGCCACATCCGCTGCCGCTCCGAGTGAAAAGCCCGTGATCGTGTCTACCCCGTTGGCCGCAGGGGCGGCTTCGAACACAACGACGTCGCGACCCGCGTCCGAGACATTGATGGCGTCGTCGCCGTCCTGACCACGAACAAAGCTGTCCACATCGCTGGCGACCAAAGTGTCATTTCCATCAGTGCCGAATACGACGGTCGTCGGCCCCCCATCCGGGGTGGTAAGCGACAGTTCAACCGGTTTGCTGGGGTCCTGAACGGTCATGGTGAATGTCACCAACGGTTGGTTCAGATCCGTAAAGCTGGTCGCGACACCTGCAAAGTTGACCACGGAGCCCCCAACCGGGTTGGACAGATACAGACCGAAAGCCCCGTTCCCAACATCGGATCCGGCGTCGAAGGTCACAACTGACGGATCAAATCCCAACTCGATCGTCATCGCTAGCCCGCTGGAAACGTCGCGGTCAGCGTCTGCGAAGATTTGGTACGTGATAGTCGAACCACTCTGATCCGCTTCTGCAATGACATATGCGCCCGGTACATGCGCAGTCGCCTCACCGGTTGCCGGTAAAGGATCAGGGCCGCCCGAAACCGTGGCCTGAGCCTGAAAGTTCAGGTCATCACCTGCTGAAATACCTGTGAAATCTGACGCCGGAACTGCAAGCGACCAGGTGCCATCGGCTGCGACAGTAGCGGTGCAGACAGAGTTATTGTTGAGTGTTACATTCACCGCTTGGCCAGCGGCGAGGCCAACGGATGTTCCAGATACAACAATGCCAGAACTCTGCGCGTCGCCGAGTGAAACTGAGTTGTTCGTCCCTATAGAATTCAGGTCTAACAGCGGTCGGAAATCCGTAGCGAGCGTTGTGGTAGCTGGACTGGCGCTATTGCCGGCCAGGTCACTGACCGTTGCCGAAATGGGGAAATTTGTACTGTCCGCCAATCCGGAAAGATCTGCCGCGGGTACGGTGACCGACCAAGTGCCACCAGTAGCGGCACCCGTATACGATTGGCCATCCAACGTGACAGTGACTGTTTGCCCCTCTTCCGCCGATGTCGCCCCTGAGATGGACAGATCGCCTCCCCTTTCGGAGACATCCAGAACCGATCCGACAGCCAATGGGTTGATCGTCACAGTCGGTGCTGTGAAGTCTGTTCTAAACCCAGCACTCGCGCTGGCGCTGTTTCCAGCCGTGTCTGAGACCGACGCATGCACACTGTAAATTTCATCGTCTTGCAGGCCATTTAGACCGGCCGCCGGCGAAACCAACGTCCAGGTGCCGCCACTGACCGTAGTGGTATTGCTCAGGTCTACAGTGCCATCTGCCCTGACGATTTCCACGGTGATGGTGGTGCCGTCCGGGGCATCCGATGCGCCTGAGACCGTCAGATCCGTGCCGCGTTCCGCCAAGTTCATGACCGGGCCGTCGGACAAATTGGTGATGGTGATGGAATGAGGTGAGAAATCAGTGTCAAAACTGCCGCTTGCCTGCAGCGCTGGGTTTCCGGCGGCATCTGTCACGTCTGCAATCACCGGGATTGTTGCGCCATCGGACAGTGCCGTCAAATCTGCCGCGGGTACAGTCGCGCTCCAGACGCCACCAGAGACGGTACCAGTATAATCCTGGCCGTTTAACGATACGGTTACGGTCTGTCCGTCCTCTGCATCAGTTGATCCCGTGATTGTCAGGTCCGTATCACGCTCAGCGGCATTTAGGACGGCACCATCAGAGTATCCGTCGATGGTCAAGGTTGGGGCAGTGACATCCTTGGATACGGGTGCATTCGCCTGGTTGGCTGCGAGCCCGTCCGTATTGGATACATTTGCGGTGATGGTTAATGTGCCCCCGTCTGCCAATGCTCCAAGGTCGGCCGCTGGGATGGTCACCGACCAGCTGTTGTCGGATACTGCGCCGGTGTAACTCTGACCGTCCAACATGACTGTTACCTGCTGGCCGTCTTCTACGTTCCCGGTAATTCCCGAAACCGTTAAATCCGAACCAACGTCTACGGTGTTTAAGGCGGACCCAACCGACAGGGGCGATATAGAAATTGCGGGGCCAGTCAGATCCACCGGAACCGAGGCCGTTGCCGGAACCGAACTGTTTCCTGCTTCATCGCTGACAACGACCCTTACCGACACAGGAGTACCTGAGGGCAGATTTGCAAGATCAGCGGATGGAATAGTGACGCTCCAACTACCGTCAGAGGCGGTCGTCGAATAGGATTGCCCCCCAAATTCGACCATAACTGTCCGGCCATCAGCTGCTGTTGTCGATCCGCTCAGCTCCATATCGTTCTGAACGTCGACCAATTCGATTTTGTCGACGGGGAGAGGATCCAAAGTTATGGTCGGTGCCGTAAAGTCTGTCTCAATGCTGTCACTGATCTGTGCTGCCGGGTTCCCCGCCATATCTGAAACATCTGCGGTCAACACAATGGTTTCCCCATCCGGCAACGCGGCAAGATCACTGGCAGGCACGGTGACGACCCATTGCCCGTCGGCTACGGTGCCTGAGTATGTGCCGCCGTTCAGAGTGACCGTCACGGTTTGACCGTTTTCCGCGTTTGTCGTTCCGGAGACGGTCAGATCCGTTGCACTTTCCGCCGCATTTATGACCGCACCGTCCGACAATCCGGAAATTGTCAGAGTAGGGGGTACTGTATCGATGATGTAAGATACGGTCTCTACCGAAAGTTCTCGCCCGCCGCTGTCCAAGTGACGAACCGTGACGTTCTGAACGCCTTGTGGCAGACCGGCCGCTTCAACAGCTGTCAGCGAAATGCTCCAACTTCCATCGGGATTGAGTGGCACGGACTTGACCAAAGACCCGATCCTAAGTTCCACTGTTTCGGTTCCATCCGGAACCCTGATATTCGCCTCTGTACTGCTGAGTGCTGTGGATTGTGCCTGCGCGAGGTTCAAAACCTGAGGCGGTGCAGGCGGCGCGGGTTGAAAATCACCATCGTCTCCACCACCGCCGCCGCCGGCCCCCGCAGCGGCGGCCCCCGCCAGGCCCAATCCGCCCAATGCAGCCCCGACGCCACTGATGCCGCCGCCCGCCGCAGCGGCACCACCTGCTTCGGCAGCCAGACTGAATTGCGCAATTTCACTCACGGCATTTTCGGCGATCATGATCGCGCCACTGTCCAGAACCTGAACGTTTTCCGCAGCGACAATCATTGTACTGCCATCAATCATCTTCAGCAGAACATCCCCGTTTTTCAGCAGCTTCACTGACTGTACGCCGGGAATCGTTTCTGCAAACTGATAGGCGTAAAGCTCTTCTATCGTTGCCTGCGCCAAGGCGGGTAGCGCCATGAGCGTCGAACCAAGCCCCCCGGCAATACCGCGCCCAACCCAGCGTCGCATTTTGCCATCAATCCACCGGCGAATGTGGTCCCTGCGACCATTGTCTGATCCGGGTTCTGCAGTTTTGGCTTTGGGATCATGTTCTTTGGTCATCTTACCCTCACATGTGATGTCTGTGTCCGCCTGGGTGGGCCAGGTTTTGTTCATCAGTCTTTCGCGTTTGTGACTCATGCGGTCGGACCAGGAAAAATTGTGTCAAACTGAAACCGAACTCCTCGTTTTCACCACAATTCCGCTTTGGTGTCGGGCCGGGCATCGGATCATCCTGCAGTCATTGCCAAGTTTGGCGTGGGGTGATTTGGTATGATGCTTCAGTTCGAAAGCGTGGTTGCAACAGGGAGCGCAGCGCTCGATTCAGGTATCCGTGATACGGCTTTAAAAACGTTTAACGGGACCACGTATCTGTACAGTTTGACCGGCCCCGGCGGCGGTGTTGCTGTTAGGAAGCTTGTCGATGGCGCGGTTCCGCAACTGGTCGATACCGAGTATTTCAGCGGTTCGATCACGTTTCAGGTGGGCCGCACGGGGACTCCGGTTTCGTTTGGTGGCAGTGATCAGCTCGTATTGGATATCGACACGGCAAATGGGCTGGTGGGGTATGATTTGAACCCGGATGGGACCGTTGGATCCTTGCGGGAAACCGGGATATTGACCGGCGGCGGTGACATTTCGGCCTTGGTGAAACTGTCGACCGGGTCCGGCGATCTGCTGATGATGGCGCATGAAGATACCGGGCGGATTGTCACCTATACCGTGAATGGGGACGGCACATTGACGTCCTCGGGCGTGATCGTGGCACGATCTGATTCGATGCAGTCATTGAGCATTGGCGCAGACAACTTTGTTATTGCGACCGACGGCGCCAGCAACACTGTCTCGACTTACAGGGTTGACGGGGGAACCGCAGCCATAACAGCGGTAGACAACAGCGAGGCCCTGACGACTTTGGGAATCGCGACGCCCACAGCGGTTGAAGTGATACAGGCATATGGCAAGTCCTGGGTGGTGGTCGCGGGGGCTGAAAGTAACTCCCTCAGTGTCATGGAATTAGCCGCCGATGGCCGTCTAATTCCAACCGACCATGCCCTGGATTCGCTGCACACACGGTTCGAGTCGGTTCAGGACCTTTCTGTGGTCGAGATCAACGGGCATGTGTTCGTTGTCGCGGGTGGTGGCGATGATGGAATAACCTTGTTCGCCATGACGCCCGGTGGACAGTTGGTGCATTTGGACAGTTTTGCCGATACGCTTCAAAGCGGTTTGCAGAATGTGAGTTCGTTCAGCGTCGCGCAGGTCGGTGATGAGCTACAGATTCTGGTCGCTTCGCAACAGGATGCGGGGCTGACCCAACTAACGGTGGATGTCGCAGAACTGGGTGTCGTGCGTAGTGGCTTGGGAACAGTTAACGGTACAGCTGGTAACGATATGCTCAGCGGTAATATTCTTCCAACGACCCTTATTGCTGGGGCCGGGGATGACATTTTGATTGCCGGTTCTGCCGCGACCACAATGTCGGGTGGGTCGGGTGCGGACATCTTTGTCATGCAATACGGAGCGGAAACCACCACGATCACGGACTTTCAGGCTGGTATCGACCGGTTGGATATGTTCGATTATCCGCTGCTCAGAACGCCTGGACAGTTGACCTTTACCGCGACGGCGCAGGGCGCCCGGATTGAGTACCTCAACAAGACGATAAACGTGATTTCCGCCACTGGTGGTCCGCTGACCAGTGCTCAGGTGTTTGGCGAGGGTTTTGGCGGCCCCGATCACATTCCCGTCGATTTCGGCGATTTCGGGGGGCTTGAGCCGGGCAGTTCCGATGGGGTTTTAGGGGATGTCTCAATCAATTCAGAAACCGCCAACCCCAGCCTCAGTGACGCTGAAATCAGCTTCACCCCAAATGGCGGAGCCACAGTCAGTGCTCGTGCAGACAGCAATGGGCGGTTCGATTTGAATTTACCGTCTGGCACTTTCGAGGGTGAATTCGACGTCATCAAGACCTATTCTACCGCGAGCAAGGACATCAACGCATTGGACGCGCTGCAGGTTTTGCGGATCTCGGTCGGTCTGGACCCGACATGGGGGCCAGCCTCGCCGGAGAATTTGATCGCGGCAGATTTCAACCGGGATGGTTCGGTGAATGCGCTCGATGCATTGTCGATTCTGCAAGTGGCAGTCGGACAGCCGACTGCCGTTCGCCCGGAATGGGTTTTCATCGACAGTGACGCGGACCTTTCAGGGATCACGCGCACCGACGTTTCTTATGATACCGGGGCCAATGTGGTGGCTGTGGATGGCGTGATTGTCACCGACATGACCTCGATCCTGCTGGGCAACCTCGAAGCGCCTTAGTGCGATCGGGCGGTCACTCTCGGAACGCCCGGTTGAAGTAATCTGCCAGTGGTTTGACCAAATAAGACATTGGCGTACGTTCGTCCGTCTTGATCAACGTTTCCACTGGCATACCGGGCAGCAGTTCCTGCCCTTTCAGACGATCAACTTGCCCGTCTTGTGGAACGACTTCGGCGCGATAGAACGTCTGGCCGGTGTTTTCGTCGGTAAACGTATCAGCCGAGACATTCATAACCTGTCCGTCAATTTCAGGCGTTTCACGCTGATTGAACGCGGGAAACCGCAACAATACGGGCTGACCAACATGCAACTGGTCCACGTGAATTGCATCGACGCGCGCGGCGACGACCAAGGGCGTATCCTGCGGTACCAGATACATCATAGGTTCCGCGGGTTGGATCACGGACTGCAGCGCAAAGACCTGACTGCCGTACACCGTTCCCGAAACTGGGGCGCGGATATCCAGTCGCGAAAGGCGGGTGTCCAGCGACAGACGGCGCTCGGCCAATTCAGCAATCTGGGACTGAATATCACGCAGGGTCGTGATGGCTTCTTCTCGCCGTGTTGCTTCAAGCTCAAGGATCGAGATTTCGGTCGCTGATATCTGGCCTCCTAGGCGCGCGGCGGCAGCTTCCAACCGACCGATATCCCCTGTGAGGCTGGCCTCTTCACGCTGTAGGGCCGAAACACGGCTGGCCTGGGTAAGGCCGCGCTGAAGCAAGCTTTGCTGATCGTCCAGTTCGGTTTGGATCAATTCAACCTGACGCCGCAGCGAGACAAGCTGCGCTTCGGTACCGTCGATTTCGCTTTCGATTTGAACGGTCTGTTTGCCCAGTTGCTCAGTTTGCTGGTCCAATGTATTCAATCGCGCCTCGAACAGGCGTTGCTGACCGGCGATCAGATCAGGGTCGATGTTTTCCTGTTGCTGAATCTCAGCCAACCGGGTGGCCAAAGCTTCGGCATTTGCGCCATCGCGCTCGACTTCCAAACGTGCCCGGCGGGCCAGCAGTTCGAACAGCTGGGCTTCGACAATGGTTTTCTCGGACGACAGAAACGTATCATCCAATCGCAATAGTAACTCGCCGCTGGTGACGGCATCGCCATCGCGCACATAAATCTCACCAACAACGCCGCCGTCGGGGTGTTCAATCACCTGACGGTTGCTTTCGACCTCGATAATGCCCTGAGAGATAATGGCCCCGGCCAAACGCGTGTTGACTGCCCAAACACCCAAACCGCCAACAAGGATGCCAAGGGCCGTAAATCCGACCAGGGCAGGGATGGTTATGCGCCATACGGGGCGCTGACTATTTGTTTTGTCCTGCATCAGTTGCCAGCCTTGCTGAGGTTGCGCTTGATCGATCCGGCGTTTTGAACGACTGCACCCAAAACCTCATCCCTTGGGCCGGATCTGACAACCTGTCCCCGTTCGACCACCGCAAGATCATCACATTCCGAGATCGCTTGGGGACGGTGAGTCATAATGATCGTAGACTTTCCTGCGGCCTTAAGATCGCGGACAGCGGCGTTCAGCGCCTCGGTTCCATCGGCATCCAACGCCGAGTTCGGTTCGTCCAGAATCAACAAAACGGGGTCTCCGTACAACGCGCGCGAGAGCGCGATCCGCTGCTTCTGACCGCCTGACAGCTGACTGTCATTGCCTTCCAGAATGGTATCGTAGCCTTTTTCCAGCGTCAGAATCAGCTCATGCGCATTGGCTTTTTTGGCGGCCGCTACAACGGCTTCCGGGTTTGGGTCTTCCGACATACGCGCGATGTTTTCGGCGACAGTTCCGTTGAACAACGTAACTTCTTGCGGAAGGTATCCGATATGTTGGCCCAGATCAGTTGGATCGTACTGATCCAGCGTTGCGCCTCCCAGACGGATCTCGCCTGCTGCAGGACGCCAAATACCCAGAAGCGCCTTGGCCAAAGTGGACTTTCCTGACCCGCTTTTTCCGATTACACCAAGTGCCCGCCCGGGCTCGAGGTTCAATGAGACGTTGCGGAGGGTTGGAGTATCCGCTCCAGGCGGGATGACCGTCAGACCCTTGGCCGTCAGCCGGGCTTGGGGCACAGGCAACTTGGTGCGCTGTTTTTCTGGCGGCGTGGCATCCAGAAACTGGCTCAACGAGTTCCACGCCGTTCGGGCGCGTTCAACGACAGCCCATTGCCCAACAACCTGCTCGACGGGTGCCAAAGCACGACCCAGCAGGATCGAACCTGCGATCATCGCGCCGGGGGTCAATTCATTGCGCAGAACAAGCAAAGCCCCAAGCGCCAGCATTGCAGATTGCAAAAACAGCCGCAGCGATTTCGTCACTGACGTAAAGCTGCCGGTCCAGTCACTGGCGGCGATTGTTTGTTGCAAGGCGTCTGTTCGTTGACGCTGCCATCTACGCGTGATGTCCTCTTGCATGCCTTGCGAGTGTACGACCTCGGCTGCCTGTCGGGCATGTTCGGAAAAGATGTTGGCTTTTGCCGACGCTGATTGAGCCAAGGCGACTTTGCGACGAGTCAGTATTTGGTTCAGCAACGCGATCACAACTAAAAGCGAGCCACCACCAACGGCCAGCCAGCCCAGAAGAGGATGGAACAGAAAAATTGCCGCGATAAAGATAGGCGTCCAAGGGATGTCCATGACGGCCAGCAGAACTGGAGAAGAACACAGGTTTTGGATGGACTCCAGATCCCGCAACGCTGTTGCGGGTGCAGCCCGCGCGCGCGGGTGTAGAGATCGGCGCAGGGTCGCATCAAAGACTCGTTCGTCCAACTGCGATTGAAACCGTGCGCCGAAACGCGCCACGATTCGACCCCGCGCGAAATCGAGCATGGCCATAAGGCCGTACAAAAGTGCCACCAGCAGAAACAGCGCAGCCAAAGTCTCGACCGCTCGGGACCCAAGAACGCGATCATAGACCTGCAACATGAACAAAGGTCCGGTCAACATCAACAAGTTGACGAAGATGCTGAACAAAAACGCAAGCGCCAGGAATGTGATCCCCTGGTTGCGCGCAGATTGCATTTCACGTCTTGGCTGTGCTGCCATGTGGTTCTTAATATTCACGAACGAAGCTTCTCGTTTTTGTTGCGCAGGTTTCGAATGGGCTAGTATTTGCGCGCATCCTAGACTGATGTCCCAATAGTGGAAATACATCTCGTTGCAGATTGTCCATATACCGCCGACCAAGATCGCAATCGGTGTTTTGGCAATGGCTTATCGACATCTGACTTGCGCGTTGACTGAAGTGATACTCTCTTTATCTCTACGTAGTGCAATTGAGGCGAAGACCAGGTGGCAAACATCTCAGACCTTACTGCCCGTGTGATTTTTGCGGTCTCGTCCGGCCTGATCTGGCCGCTACAATAGTGTTTGCCGATCTGTTTCGCGCGACCAACAAATTGGATGGCAAGCCCTAGTTTTCAAGAGGCTTCTTGGCCGAGAGAGGCGGCAATTGTGTCGCAAGCAATGGTGCAGGGAAAAGAAGGGTTGTCTTCGGTGACGTTGATGTGGCCGACATCGTAGTGGTATTAACAAGCTGGACATGAGGGCATTCATGCCGGCGCGGTCCGGACTTCTGAATGCGCGGCGGGCGACCGGTCACTAGGAACATATTGATGGCTTTCAGGAGTTTTACTCGGTTATTGAAGTGGTCGAAAACCTGTTGGTGATTGATGAAAACCGGGTTTCATGTTGTGGCGGCAGCGCCTCGGCGAATATTTGGGTACATCGGTTCCCGCCGAGCTCAGGGCGGCCAATCCGGCTAGGGAAACTAATCTGGAAGATCCGATACCATCGCCCGAGATTTGCATGAGGGCTGGTATATCGCATAGCCGGTTGAACTGGGCGTTCGAAACATACATCAAAAAAACGCCCACGTTGTATTGCTGGGATATCCGTTTGGATCGGGCACGCAGTTTGTCGGATTGTCTGCACTATGAGCGGGCCAACGGGTCGATGCCGATATTGATGCCGTGGCTGAAACGATCCGAAATCGCGATAGGCGGCGAGCTGGGCGAACGGGCCAGATTCTTCTACCCGCCGACGGTCGCAGTGAATGCCGACAACAATGCGGAGATTGCGTATAATGAGGTGTTCGGACCTCTTGTCACCCCGTCGCACATTGGCGAGGCGAAAAACGCTCGTCGGATCGCCAACGCCAGGCGCTATGATCTGGCTTCAACAGTTTTGACCAAGGATGTTTCGATGGCGATGAAAATGACGTCTCAACTGCGCTGCGGAAAGACCTAGTTTAAGAAGCATGAGATGCCCGCGACGGAAAGGTAATGGGCCGCATTGAAAGGCAAAGGCGCGGCTTGCAACATATCGGTCCCTGTTTTGGATACCCACACGTCAGCGCGTCTTGTGTTGGGTGTACGCTGATGCGATTGGTAAGAAAGCGAGCGCTGGCTACCGGTGGCCGGCAAGGGATCGGGCGCGGGTCAGAATCCGAAGGGTTGTAGGACAACATCATCTGGATCCCGCTGGATGCGTTGGTTGCCAGCCCAGCCTTGGGTTTGACGCTGGGATAGATGCAACAGGGCTGAAAAAAAACCCGCCGCTTTGTTTTGGGGTGCCTGTTCGAACCCCCGCACCTGATGCCGCTGGTCGGGGTTCTGGGGAATGACAAAACCGCCTACGAGGTCATTGAGGCAGCTCAATCGTTCTATGAAAACCTAGGCACGACAACAAAGAAGTGTCTGGATACGTGGTCAATCTCTTGCATGCTGCGATTTGGCGCGAAGCAATCAATCTGGGGACAACGGGTCACGGCGTGAACCGGCAACTGGTGGACAACGTAAAAGCCGCGGCATGCGGAAATACTCCGGCCGCGGTGTCGGAACAACGCGACGCTTTTTTCGTAACTCTGCAAAAGCCCGTTGCAGGTTTGGGTTGAGAACCGCCATCTATGTAACCGTTTGCTACGACCAAATCGGATCTGGTCAACTGCTTTCGCCCATAACTTTGATGGCCCCCAACAACCGCGCGATTTCTTGTTCCGTGTTGTAGTGACAAAAAGAAATGCGGATACAATCCGACAGGCCCAGCGGTGTAAGAACGTTGCCGGAATAGTGGTCAGCCTTTCGAGTATGGGTGCGAATGCCCTGTTGATTCAGTGTCTCGACCACGTCCTCGGATGCATGACCCTCGACCACGATTGACACCAGCCCTTCGCGTGCCGGGTTATCGGCGCCTGCCAGAATGGTCACGTGATCCATATCACGCAGCCCTGGCAGATTGCCGGTGCCGTTGATAGCAGTATCGGTCAAGTGGGTTTCATAGGCGTGAATGGCTCGGCCCGCAGCCTCGATCCGTTTGCGCGGCTCGGTCTCATCCGAAACTTCGCCACCGAGCCAGTCAAAATACGCTACTACGTCTGATACGGTTGCATACGATCCCGTATCGCGGGTCCCGAACTCCCACCCGGTTGCGGGTGCGTCGATCAACATGTCATGTGGCAAAGCGCTGAGTTTGTCGGAGATCCAGGCGATGCCGTATCCGTGGCGGGAAAACACTTTGTAAGGTGAAATCGCGTAGCCATCGACATTGTAGGCGCCCAGGTCCAGTTGCCCGTGGGCCGCATGCTGAATGCCGTCGACGATTATCAAACAATCCGGTGCCACAGCACGGATCGCCGCGGAAATCGCGGCTACGTCCATGCCCATGCCTGTCACGGGCGATGCATGCAGGATCGTTGCCACTGCGACATCTGGCGTTATCAGCGCAGAATAATCCTCGGCCGTAACCAATCCGGCGTCGTTGTCGTGGGGCACATTAACGTACTCCAGCGCGGCGATTTCAGCCCAGCGACGTGCTGCGCTTCGGGTGGCCGGGTGCTCGATTGATGAACCTATCACTTTTGCACCTTTGGGGGCGACCAGACACGCGGTGCGGATCATGCGAAACAGCAGCTCGGTTCCGCTTTCACCTGCGAAGAACTGCCCAGAAGATGCGTTCATGAACACGGCCAAGTCGTCTTTGGCCTTGTTGATGACGCCTTGGGTTCCCTGACCTGCAGGATTTATGCGCCCCGGATTGTCCGGGATTGCTGCATAAAAAGCCGAGGTTTCAGCGACGGATTTCAATGTCAGTGCTCCGCCCGCATTCTCAAAAAAGATGCGTTCGCCTTGAAAGGGACAGGTGCCGACATGGGCGAACCGGCCGCGTACGGCCTCGATGAGGGCAGGGTTGTCTTGGATCATAGGTTTGTCCTGTGCTTAGTCAGAAAGCGGTTCACGATCGTGCGGCAGAGCTAGGCCACCGCGATAAGGTTTTGTCCGGAAATCGTTGACGTTTTCATCATAGATTCGGCGAACTGAATTGATCAGGCCGCATGCAGCCATCCTGTCAAGCGACAACGCGACATGATCAGGGAATATTGCAGCTGTTTTACGAAATCGCGTCTGCTTGCTATCCAGTTTGCCCCGGAAAACCAAAGTCTTTGGAGGAATGAGGTGCGGAGGAAGTTTTGATGACGTATTTACGATACTGCTGGCTGCGCTTGTTGCTCCAAACTGGCATGGGCACAATCTGGATGCGCTGTGGGACAGCATTGCCGGTGACATCAATGACGTAATTCCACCTTACTCTATTGAAGTGAGAGGGAAAAACGAAGTGACTGATGTGGTGGCTCTATTACTATTTTAGATGCAGTCAGTTTGAAGAAGCCAGAGCCAATCAGGTTATTGGCGTTGGCTTCAAGCTTACCTGTAGGGTGCGCTGTCTTCTGCGCAGCTGCTATTTTTGCACAAACTCAGGTTCTGGTGCCGTCCTTCTACTGGCCCGTGTTCTCGGTGGCTGACCGGGCTTACTGCCGTTGGGCTGTAACCCATCTTTTCGGAATTTGTCCTCACTTTGGGTTTTGGGGAGCTTGTTCCTGCATCTCCTTGATATGCGCCAGCACAGCCCCGAACCGCTTGTTCTCAGTGACTGCGGCGTGGGTGACACGTTGGTCCATTTCGAAGATCCGATAGGGCAGGGCCCGGCCTTCCCAGCGCACTTCAAACCGGCTAGCCTCAACTCTTTGACGAGTCGATCCTGGAGCGTGCGGTTGGCGCGTTCAACCCGGCCATTGGCCTGAGAGTTGTTCGCACACAGGATCTCGATATTCAGCGCATTTAGCGCACGGCCGAACTGGGTCATGCCAGCGCCGCCCTTGGCATCTTTTCTGGCCACACGGAACACCGTGTTTGTCGCTGTAAAACGCCACCGGGCGGCCATGTTTATACTGATAGCTTTCAAGCATATCGAAATAGCTGGTGGTGCTTTCTGACTTCACAAAGCAAAGTTCCATCAAGGTGCTGGTCGCGCCATCCATGAAGACGAGAAGGGTGCAGGGGTCGCCACGATCCTCGAACTAACGGGTGATCGGAGCCGTCGACCTGGATCAACTCACCTTAGCATTCCCGCTGCAGGCGCGGTTGATGGAATGTTCGGCGCTGCTTGCGAGATAGCCAGCTTCAATCTTCCACCATCCAATTGCGCAATGTCTCACGTGAAGCCGTGATGCTCAGCTAACTTCTCTGCGGCCAATGTCGGCCCGAATTCGGACTAACTCTCTTTGACCAACATCAAGGCATAATTGCACTTCGTTTGTGAATCCACCCCGGCTACAACTTCAACTCATGCAATGGACAATATGGTAGGATAAGGCGAAGCGAGCGGTAAGTTCAGCGAACTTCATTGCCATACGCATCACCGGCGACACCACACCGCGCACACTGATGAACAGACGCGCCTCCGGCGAAACGAACTAGCCATCTATGTCCAAGAAGTCGGCAATAAACTCGCCTCATGCCATGTATCCTGTTCCTGATTCAATTTTTTAGAAGATCATAAATCTCTGCAGAAACCCGAGCACGCTGACCGCTGTTTTTGGGGTTTCGTGGGGCGGCACATCACACTCAATACCCCCTCTAAAATCCGGTTGGGAAAACCAGTACGTGCTAAAATAGACATGCCGCCCACAATCTCAAAATGACATCAGGAGATTATTGAGTCCATTTTTTTCTTGGAAACTCACCGTTGACTCCAATGAAACAAGGCTTTGAAAGGACGTCCGGCATTCCCCAGGCTACAGATCAAAACTGACTGAACATCCTTGATAATTCCTTCTCCGACCGGCTTTGGCGGTCTCTGATAAACGAGTTGCTAAGTACCGACACCTACTGCCACAATCTTAACTCACCGAGGCTAAATTCCTAGAAACCGCAAATGCGGCCCCGTCCTTTACCGAGTATGAGGCATTTGAACCTGGTGCAGCTCACTGCAGCCATCCTCGAAATTGAACGGTGACGATCAGAGAACCTGACCAACATTGAGGTCATACCATGCTAGAATCCCTGCATCAGCATATCGACCGCGACAGTGATCTGATCGAACTCGTCACTCAAGTCGCATACTTGGGACTTTAGAATTCCAACCGGTACTGCGGCCATGAATTGTGTGACCATGACGACTGGACCACCATCAATGTCAAAAACCGGATTGAGACGTGCCGCTGGCCTTGGTGCGTTTGACTTCGGTAGCAGCGGCACAACAACACGCGTATTCAGATCGCTTAGGAGGTCGGTCTGGACATCCAGAAGGTAGCCATCGCCGGATGGATTAGGGTAGACGTCGTATTTTGGCATCAGAACTGCCTGTAACGTTCCAGCGGAAGACCATGCCGCTCAACATATGAATTGGAACTTCTGAGTGCTGCAGCATTTTCGGCTTTCCAGCGCTCAGACTTTGCTGCGATGACTGCGGCGCGCACGCCCTCCTCGGCCGCGCGGGACAGATTTACCTTCAGCGCTTTGGCCTCAGACAGTAACGCGCTATCGAGCGACAGATTCGTGGGCTTTCGCGTTTGAGCGTTCATTGTATTGCTCTCCCTATGCACGCACTGTATCGCTATGAAATATGCGCGTCAAATATGCGCATGCTTGTAATGCATGTTTCGCAGAATTGAACCGACTGACAAGTTCCATCAGCGATGCCATTAACCAGCTAACACAATGAAACGGTAGTATTGCAACATGCAGAGGCGAGAAACGACCCAATAGGCCGCTCACAACGAGGCTCTTCAATTCCCGACACGCGGACTTTGCCGACATTCGCCGCGCCTGCAAGCCATTGGGCAATACAAGGGAAAAAGTGCCACTAAATGACCTCAGTTTGGGTCGCGACGTTGGTCGGAGTGTCCTGGCCTTTGGTTGACTTAGGTCCGCATCATCACATCAAACGTCTTGCATCTCTGGGCAGGTCGGCCTTGTCAGGCGGTCGGCTGCCGGTATTCCTGTTGTTTTGTCAGCATCACCCAGATTATCCAGGCGCTCCGGATGCTTCCTGCCCTTCAGCGCCCGTGACGTCATGCCGGTGATCAGGAGTTTTCGGATGTATCGGTCGCCTTTCTTAGTGATCTTGCCTAACTTTTCCTTTCCGCCGCTGGATTTGTTGAGCGGGGTCAGCCCCAGCCAGGTTGCAAGGTCGAGGCCGGTCCTGAATTGCTTAGCATTCCCGATGGTTGCCACGATGGCGGAGGCGGTAATACGGCCGACGCCCGGCATGCGCATCAGGCGCCGGGCATCGGCATCAGCGGCGTCGGTCTTGCCGCGCTTTACATAGGGTTTGACATAGGCTGCTGGCATCAGGCGGACGTCACGGCCCAGCCTGCTGAGTTCACGGCCCTAATAGTGGGCGGAGCCGCAGGCTTCCATGCCGACAACACAGCGCGGAAGTGTCTCGAAAAACGCAAGCAGCTTCGGGCGCTTGATCTTCTTGTTGAATATCTTGCAGCCAGCAGCCGATAATCCATGAACCTGGAACACGTCGTTGGCCAGATCCAGTCCAGCTGTTTTAACCGTCATTGGGTGGCTCCTTTCCGAGCAGTCCAAGACAACTGTAGTATGGCGCATCGCGACGCCAGTGGAACAAGAGCCACCCACTCCATCCGCTAAATACCTCGGCAATCTGTATTTGCGCGATGTTCCCAGAAAGGTGTTGTTATGATCTTTTCCAAAGTTGAATATGACCTCCCAACCAAAGGTGTCATTTTTGGAACGCAGACTCGCCGCCATACTCGCCGCTGACGTTGTTGCATACTCTTCGATGATGATCGAAGACGAAGATGCCACATTGATGCACCTCAAGACCCATCGCGAATGTGTTTTTGATCCCAAAGTCAGCAAATACAAAGGCCGGGTGATCAAGTTGATTGGGGATGGCACATTGGTTGAGTTTCCCTCAGTCGTGGATGCTGTTCGGTGTGCCATCGAGATCCAGAAAGAACTGACGGTTCAAAACTCAGCGATAAAACTGCGCATCGGAGTGCATCTGGGCGACGTGATTGTTGATGAGGGCGATGTCTATGGGCACGGTGTCAATCTGGCGTCGCGCCTGGAAGCCGCAGCAAAAGTGGGCGGTGTTTGCATCTCTTCTATAGTTTATGAAAGCCTGGGAAACCTGATTGAAGAAACCTTTGAAGATGGCGGTGCCCAGCACCTCAAAAACATAACAAAGCCCGTCAAAATATACCATTTGGCACATGAAGGTTCTGAGAAATACGAGCCAAATCAAACTGGACGGGATAAGCCCTCAGTCGCGGTTTTACCGTTTTCAAACGTAAGCGGGAATGCCGAGCAACAGTTTTTCAGCGACGGCATTTCCGAGGACATCATTACCGGATTGTCCCGCTTTCGGACCTTGTTTGTGGTCGCGCGCAATTCGTCGTTTCGGTTCCGGGACTCAGATCTGGAGATTGGTGAAATCGCGGCAAAGTTAGGGGTACAATACCTTGTCGAAGGCAGTGTTCGAAAAGTCGGAAACAGAGTGCGCATTTCGGCTCAGCTGATCGCGGCTGACTCTGGAAAACATATCTGGGCCGAGCGTTATGACCGCGAACTGGAAGACATCTTTGCGGTTCAGGATGAGGTGACCCAAAGCGTCCTCGCGGTTCTTCCAGGTCGGGTCCAAAGCGACGTGGCCAACAATGTCTTGAACAAGCCCACAGACAAGATGAAGGCATACGAACTCTTGCTTCGAGGGAAAGCACTCAGAGATGGGTTGAACGCCGCCGACAACGCCACAGCCAAGGGATATTTTGAAAAAGCGCTGGCCATCGATCCCAATTACGCGCGGATCTATATGTATCTGGCCGACACCTATGTCGTCGACCTTTGGCTCGGTCTTGCCGACGCCGATGCCCCCTCCCAGGCATTGGAAATCGCGCGTCAGGGCGCGGCTTTGGACAACAAGGACGTCTATATTCAAGACCAACTTGGATATGCGTACCTATGCGCGGACCTCTGGGATCAGGCCGATACGCAGTTTCAAAAGACACTGTCATTGATCGAAAATGAAGCGGAATCGATGGCTTGGTGCGGATATGGGTTTCTGTTGTTGGGGCAGCATGAAAAGGCCCATGGAATAGTTGTCGAGGCCATGCGACTTGACCCCCTGCACCCGCCTTCTCTCGATTGGATTATCGGACAGGTATATTTCTTTTTGGGTCGATATGATGACGCTGTCAGCAAGCTGATTGGCGAAGCACGGCTGAACTCATTGGCTGCTGCGTTTCTAGTGGCAGCCTACGCGCACTCGGGCCGACAAAAAGAGGCGGAGTCCTCGTTGCAAGCCTTTGTTCGACACCGCCATCAGGAGTTTTCAAGCCGCGGGATGGCAGTTCCGGAAAACACGTTGATTGCTCTGGCCGGTGGCTTTCAACCGATGTGGCGCAATTTGTCGGATTGGGAACACATTGCCTCTGGTCTGCGCCAAGCTGGTTTGGCAGGGTAGGCGAAGCCCATTTTTCTATGTCTTCGGTGATTGGCCGTTGCCAATTTCCGCTCCTTGCTGCGACCTGCCGCTGATTGTACAAGATGTTGAGGGTAGTGACGGGTTTTTCGAGGGAACAAACCTCTGACTGGAGTAGACGTTCAACAAAACAGGACCCGACTGGTGCCCGTGAACCAGTACTTTTGATTTCGCGGCTCCTTTCCAATTGAGAGCCTCTCAAGATTTGGTCCCTTTTTCAGGGGATACCTCGGCCTCATCCAGATCCAACACCGCGGGGTCGATCATGCGCTTGTCAGCGCTCATCTTGACAGAGTTTCGCATGGCCTTGCTTCGCCGCAGCAAGCGTCGGAAACTTGCCTCGTCGAGCATAAGCAGCGTCGACGGTGCCAATGCCCGCACATTTACGCGACGCGGCCGTTTCAATAACATGGCCAATTGCCCGAACATTTCGCCACGACCCAGCCGCGAGGTGTGCCGGCCGAGTTCCACTTCCACCGCCCCGGAAGCAATGAAGAATACACTCTGGGCGAATTCGTCTTTGGAAATGATGGTATCACCCGCGTTCGCATATCGGGTCCGCAGCGCCCGGCTGAGTTTCCTAAGCGAAGACTTGTCGAGATCGGAAAATAGCGGGAACTGCCGGACCAGATCCCGTCCTTTAAGAGTGATGTCCAATTTCGGACGTCCTTCAGATAACGTACGTCGTGTCGCCACTTCCTGCATCAACACAGAATAAAGTTCTTCGCCCACAAGGCCGTCTTCGCGCATGACCGCGTATTCACGTTCTTCAAGGCGCAGCGCGGTTCGCTGGATGAATCGTCGCTCTAACTTTTCGGCATAACCGGGAAATTGCAGTCGCAGGCCTTCAAGCGCCGTCTTAACTGCCTCGGATCGACGCGCCAACACTTCATCCAGCAATTCCGCAACCCGGCGGCCATGGATCCGGCGGATGCGGCCGCGGACGAACCCATCTAGATCCTGCAGGATCAGACGTTGCATGAGCAATCTTTCGAACCTGTCCGTTGTGATACGCGTGAGTGGGAACGAAATTCGAAGCCGGTTGTGCAGAAACACGGCAATCCGAAAAGATCTGCCGTAAACGACCGACCGATTTGATGCGCGCTGATAGCCGATCCGTCCGCCAGTCCGTGCGCCTTCAATGAGCCGATCCGCATCGGACAGAATCTTCTCACTCAGAACCGATGACATGGTGCGTTCCCGCATCCTGGCCAAAACAGAGTCCCGCTCTGCACCGGCCAGCGCAATAAGACCAAGCGTGACCCGGTCACGATCCAGGATCTGCGCACTGTCTTCGGCGGCCTTTACCGCCTCGTCTAGGCGTTCACTAAACTGTTTGGCTTCGTTCCTGACGATATCGTGCGTCAGGTTATAGTTTTCTGCTGTGCGGGACACGTCCTCGCGAACCGATTGCAAGGCGACGGCGACCACCTGACGCGACAGGGCGGTATCAAGCGGCGAAAGCCTGTCGAGCCCCAGTTTTGTGATCACCATGCGCAAGGTTGTACCCTGAACAATCAGTGTAAACAGGGTAAAGCCAGTGGCCAGAATGCCGACCAGGCGCTTCGTCTCAAGCGGGATGTGTGTGCTTTCGGTGACTGCCAGAGCCAGAGCCAGCGTCACGGCACCACGCAGCCCACCCCACAGTATTGCGGTGCGATAGGGGCGTTCAACAGCGGGCGATAGTCCAATTGCTGTCAGCAATGGTAACAACCCGAACAGAATTGCCGCCCGCGCGAACATGGCGGCCAAAACCACCACAACCAGCAAGCCAAAATCAGACGGTCGCACCTCTTCCAGCAATCGCGGTATCAGCAATGCGGCAAGAATAAAAATCAGCGCGCCGGCCCAGTGTGCCAGAAGGTCCCAAACCTCTTGCAGATTTGTCCAGGCGACCGGTGACAAACGACCAGGGCCTGTGAGGTTGAGCGTAAGCCCCGCAGCCACCACCGCAATGACACCCGAAGCCCCAACGCTTTGTTCTGCAACGATATAGGCAAGGTATGGCAGCGCGATGGAAATGGAAATCTGCGCCATTTCCCAGCGGTCGACAAAAGCCATCGTCCAAACCGCCATGCGCGCCATGAGCCAACCAGTGAGTGCTCCGCCTGCGATCAACAGCGGAAACTGCCCCACGGCTTCACTTAGCAATGGATTGGGTCTTCCGAGCATGACAAAGCTCATGAATAACCCGAACAGAGCCACAGCAGCAGCATCGTTAAGAAGGCTTTCGCCCTCGATTATTCGTGACAGCCTGCGCGGTGCCGAAATCGACCGGAATATACTGACAACTGCCGAGGGATCCGTTGTTGACACAATGGCGCCGATCAACAGGCAGGCGGCCAGCGGCAGCGCACTTGCCCAACTCAGCGCATAGCCAATAGAGAGGGTCGCGACAATCACTGCCACAACGGCCATCATCAGGATGGGCATCCAGTCATCCAGCATCCTGCGCAGGTTCATGCCGAGTGTCGCCTGAAAGAGCAGCGTAGGCAGGAAAACATAGAGGAAGACGTCCGACCGGATCGGCAGATCTATAATTGCCTGCGCCCCCGGGTTCAATGCATCCGTCAGGTCTGTGTCGAGAAAGAACGTCGCTCCAAGCCCGATCACTATCCCCAGGACGGCGAGGATAACGCTGTAAGGCAGGCGCATTCGCGCGGCCAGCGGTTCTGCCACGCCGATTACAACAAAAAGAGAAGTGATGATGGTCGTAACGACGACGATATCCATAGTTTCGTATTACCTGAGAACTCGAGTAAGTGGAATCCACTCTTAAAGCCGGATCAAACACGTGGAATCAATATGCGCACCTTCGCTCGTCCAGTCTGGGCCGCCTACGAATGCAACCTATTGGCACTAGTCTCAATGGCTTCGGCAATAGCCAAGGTACCCGCGAGTTGGACGCCGAGGTACCGGACCTTACTGTCCATCTTGGCGGGGCCTAGCAAGAGCTGGACCGATCTAAGTTTGCCGGTTTTCTTGTAGATTTGGGTGACTTTTGTGCGCCTCATTGAATGGATTCCGTATGTGCTTGCTTCAACGCCGATCGATGAGACCCAGTCTCGAACAATCCGCGCATTTTGACGCGTTGAGATGTGGATTCTGCCAGGCCAAAGATATTCCGAACGGATCATGAGTTCATCTTTCATCCATTTCTGAACAGAGGCACAGGTGCCCTCGGATATCTCGAAGCGCACAGGTTTCTGTGTCTTACTTTGCAGTACTGAAGCGCGTTCCTTGATCTGCCCCGATGACATGACATCGACCCCCTTCATCTTCATGTCTGACGTCAGCGCCTACCGGACAGATTTGGGGTTTGAGCAACGGAGGATTTCTGGTTCATCGAAGCCGTTAAG